>JBDHRU010000158.1:0-5978 GCA_039807765.1 Nitrosomonas sp.
CACCACTATTGGAAATCGTCTCCGAACCGGATATGCGCAGCAGCGCGGAGGCGGTGGCATACGCCAAAACGCTGCACGCGCTGGTGCGCTGGATCGGCATTTGCGACGGCAACATGCAGGAAGGTTCGTTCCGCTGCGACGCGAATGTCTCGGTGCGCCCGCGCGGCACGGAAAAACTCGGCACGCGCTGCGAAATCAAGAACCTGAACTCGTTCCGTTTCCTGGAAAAAGCCATCGATTACGAAGCCCGGCGGCAAATAGAAATCCTCGAAGACGGCGGTTCGATCCGCCAGGAAACCCGGCTCTACGACGCCAACAAAGACGAAACGCGCACCATGCGCAGCAAGGAAGACGCCAACGATTACCGTTACTTCCCCGACCCGGATTTGCTGCCGCTGGAAATCTCCGCAAGCTGGATCGATCAGGTCAAATCCGCTTTACCGGAGCTACCGCAAGCGCGGCGTGAACGTTATGTAGCGGAATTTGCATTGTCCGCTTATGACGCCGCCGTGCTGACAAGCTCGCGCGAAATGGCGGATTACTTTGAAGCTGCCATCCGGGAATTGCCAACACAAGCCAAACTGTGCGCCAACTGGATCATGGGCGACATCAACGGGCAATTGAACAAGGAAGGCATCGACATCGGCGCTTGCCCGGTCAACCCGGCACAGCTCGCCGCACTGCTGATGCGCATCGGCGACGGCACGATCTCCGGCAAAGCCGCCAAAACAGTATTCGAGAGTATGTGGAACGATGAACTGGATAAGAATGCCGACGCCATCATTGCCGCCAAAGGCTTGAAACAAATTTCCGACGACAGCGCCATCGAAAAAATCGTCGACCAAATCCTCGCCGCGAATGTACAGCAAGTTGCCGATTACCGCGCCGGCAAGGAAAAAGCCTTCAACTCGCTGGTCGGCCAAATCATGAAAGCCACCCAGGGCAAAGCCAATCCGACGCAAGTCAACGCCATATTGAAGAAAAAGCTGGATGGCTAAAGCAGCAGTCTGACGCATTTTGCAGCAAGCACATTAATCACGAAAATCAAGCCGGGCCATGGTGAAAGCTGCGAAAACAATCAAACAGGAACCGCTGGAAAAGCAACTGTAGAAAGCTGCCGATAAATTGCGCAAAAATATCGACGCGGCGAAATACAAGCATGTGGTGCTGGGGCTGATGTTCCTCAAATACATTTCCGATGCGTTCGAGGAACTGCATGATCGGCTCAAAGCCGGTGAAGGCGATCTCGCCGGAGCTGATCCCGAAGACAAGGACGAATACCAAGCGGAAAATGTCTTCTTCGTTCCCGCCGAAGCGCGCTGGCCGTATCTGGTGGCGCACGCCAAGCAACCCGGTATCGGCACCCATGTCGATGCCGCGATGGATGCGATTGAAAAGGAAAACTCCTCGCTCAAGGGTGTGCTGCCGAAAGTCTACGCGCGGCAAAACCGATCCCACATCGCTGGGTGAATTGATCGATCTGATCGGCAATATCGCGCTCGGCGACGCCAAAGCGCGCAGCCAGGACGTACTCGGCCACGTGTTCGAATATTTCCTCGGCGAATTCGCCCTGGCCGAAGGCAAGCAAGGCGGCCAATTCTACACCCCGCGCAGCATCGTCGAATTGCTGGTGAATATGCTCGAACCGTACAAAGGCCGGGTATTCGATCCGTGCTGCGGTTCCGGCGGTATGTTCGTGCAATCGGAAAAGTTTGTCGAAGAACACCAAGGCCGCATCAACGATATTTCTATCTACGGGCAGGAAAGCAACCAGACCACCTGGCGGCTGGCGAAAATGAACCTCGCCATCCGCGGCATCGACAGCTCGCAAGTCAAATGGAACAACGAAGGCTCGTTCCTGAACGACGCGCACAAAGACCTGAAAGCCGACTTCATCATCGCCAATCCGCCGTTCAACGTCAGCGACTGGAGCGGCGAACAACTGCGCGGCGATGCGTGCTGGCGAAAGGCGCCTTCACCTCCAAAACCTCCGGCGAAGGCGACATCCGCAAACACCTCATTACCGACGGCAACCTGATCGACTGCATCGTCAATTTGACTGCCAAATTGTTTCTGAATACCCAGATTCCGGCGGCATTGTGGTTTTTGAATCGGAATCGCGTTGCCGCAACCGTAGGGGCAAATAATCATTTGCCCCTACAACACCGCATAAAAGAACACCATGACCTACAACCCAACCATCCATCGGCGCAAATCGATTCGATTGCAAGGATATGATTATTCACAGGCAGGTTTGTATTTCATTACCGTTTGCACACATAACCGGGTGCCGTTGTTTGGGGAAATTGTTGATGGGGTTATGGTGTTGAATACAGCAAGTCAGATCGTTGAAAAATGCTGGTGCGATACCTGAGCATTTTCCGCAGGTCGCATTGGATGAATTCGTGGTCATGCCCAATCATGTGCATGGGATTATTACCGTAGGGGCAAATGATTATTTGCCCCTACCATCCAACGAAACATCCACACAAATAAAGCACCCCGCCGCAAGCAGCGGGGTATTAACTGCGTTCTTCAATCTGCTGGTTTTCAACCAGCTTTCGCCCCAAGGGGCGGGGAATTGAACCCGCAGAGATTAAACAAAACACCCCGGCCATTCCAACATGGCACATCCCGCACGATTGGATCGATGGTGAAGGGATTCAAAATTGGCATTACCCGGTGGTTTCGCACCAATATCGATATTCATGCAGTTTGGCAGCGCAATTATTACGAGCACATTATCCGTAACGAGGATGCTTACCTGAAAATCGCGGAATACATTCAAACCAATCCGCAGCGCTGGGATACGGATACCTACCATGTTTAAGGGCCAATGATTATTGGCCCCTACTTGTCTTCGTGCACAACAAAGTGCATCATCCGATGATCTATTTGGAGACAAATCATGAGAACCACCATCGTATTGGATGACGAATTACTGGAAAAAGCGCAAGCCCTGACTCACGTTCAGGAAAAATCCGCCTTGGTTAAAGAGGCCTTAAAAGCCCTGATCGAGCGAGAAAGTGCTAAGAGATTGGCGAATCTGGGCGGCAGCGAGCCGCAATTGGAAGCCATTCCCCGTCGGCAAACCAGCGAATAACGGCCGGAATGATTCTGGTCGACACCTCGGTCTGGATTAACCATCTGCGCAATAACGATCCGCATTTAGTCCGCCTGCTGACCGAGAACAACGTATTAGGTCACCCCTTTGTCCGCGGCGAGCTGGCGCTGGGTAATCTGCGCCAGCGTGAAACCATCCTGGCCGCACTGGATAACCTGCCCCAAGCCCCCGTTGCTTTTACCGATGAAGTGAATGTTTTCATCGAAAAACATGCTTTATATGGCTTGGGCATCGGATTGATCGACGCGCATTTGCTGGCTTCCACCCGGTTATCCGGCAATACCCGGCTGTGGACAGAGGATAAGCGGCTTCTGGCAGCCGCGTTACGTCTTAATTTGGCAGCACCGGTTCACGATGTCTAAGCTCAACGAATCGGCGATTGAAGCATTGGCAATCGAACTGTTCGAGCAGCTTGGTTACAGCGCTATTTATGCGCCCGATATTGCCCCCGATGGCGATCGCCCGGAACGCACCCGCTACGACGAGGTGCTGCTCACCGGTCGACTGGAAAAAGCGCTGCAGCGCATCAATCCGGGTATGACGGCCACGGTATTACAGGCTGCGTTGAAAGAAATCGAGCGCATTCACTCGCCGGAATTACTCACGAACAATGAAATCTTTCATCGCCTGCTGACCGAAGGCGTCAAAGTCAGCGCCCAGCACGAAGGCCATGAGCGCGGCGATATCGTCTGGCTGATTGATTTCGACAACCCCGGCCATAACGAATTTGCCGTGGCCAGCCAGTTCACCATAATCGAAAACAATCAGAATAAGCGTCCGGATATGGTGGTGTTTGTGAATGGCATGCCGCTGGTGGTGATCGAGCTTAAAAATGCCGCCGATGAAAACGCCAGCACCCAATCCGCATTCCGGCAACTGGAAACCTTGATCAAAGGCATGCTGAACAAAAAAACCTTGCTCGATCTGGTGCGACATTTTGTGGTATTCGAGCAATCCAAGAAAGAAGACCCCAAAACCGGTGTGATCAGCATCCATACGGTGAAAGAGATTGCCGCCTACCACCAATATTACGCGGTGAATGCCGCCGTAGCTTCAACCTTGCGTGCAGCAGATACCGGTGTCACTTCAAAAGTCATGCAAAACCCTGCCCGCTATGGATTGCCGGATGTCACGCAGCAACTCAAAGGCGACAAAAAGGCCGGTGTGGTATGGCACACGCAAGGCAGCGGCAAATCGCTGTCGATGGTGTTTTATACCGGTAAGATCGTGCTGGCGCTGAATAATCCGACGATTGTGGTGATTACCGACCGCAACGATTTGGACGATCAGCTATTCGATACTTTTGCCGCGTGCAAACAACTGCTACGGCAGGAGCCAAAACAAGCCGAAAACCGCCAGCAACTGAAAGAACTGCTGCGCGTCGCTTCCGGCGGCGTAATCTTTACCACAATTCAGAAGTTCCAGCCTGACGAAGGTAACGTGTATGAAGCGCTTTCGGATCGCCGTAACATCGTGGTCATTGCCGACGAAGCGCATCGCACGCAATATGGGTTCTCGGCCAAAACGGTGGACGACAAGAATGCCGGCGGCGAAGTGATCGGCAAGAAAGTGGTGTACGGTTTTGCCAAGTATCTGCGCGATGCATTGCCGAATGCCACTTATCTGGGTTTTACCGGCACGCCGATTGAAAAAACCGACGTATGTCGCGCCGCATCGCAGCCGATCTGTATAGTGAGATCGTCAAGCTGCGGCCTGAATGGCATGCCGATGACCTGAACAAAGGTGTGATCAAGGTGGTGATGACGGCGGCATCGTCCGATGACCCGACCATGGCGAAGCACCACACCACCAAGCAGCAGCACAAGCTACTGGCCGAGCGCATGAAGGATAACAGCGATGAACTGAAGCTGGTAATCGTGCGCGATATGTGGTTGACCGGATTCGATGCGCCCGGCATGTACACACTGTACATCGACAAACCGATGAAAGGCCACAACCTGATGCAAGCCATCGCGCGCGTGAATCGAGTTTATGGTGATAAACCCGGCGGGTTGGTGGTGGATTATCTCGGCATCGCTGCGGATTTGAGAGAAGCATTGTCGTTTTATTCCGATCCCGGCGGCAAGGGCGATCCGACGTTGATGCAGGAGCAAGCGGCACAGCTCATGCAGGAAAAACTCGAAGTGATAGCGGCGATGTACCATGGTTTCGCCTACCGGGAGTATTTCGCAGCCGATACCGCCCGTAAATTGGCGCTGATCCTGGCTGTCGAGGATCATATTCTCGGTCTGGACGACGGCAAGAGACGATATATCAATGAAGTAACCGCGCTCTCTCAGGCTTTCGCCATCGCCATTCCGCATGAACAAGCACTGGACGTGAAGGACGAAGTGGCTTTCTTTCAGGCTGTCAAAGCGCGCCTGGCCAAATTCGACAGCGGCGGCGGCAACACCGATGAAGCCATCGAAACCACGATCCGGCAGATAATCGACCGGGCGCTGGTATCGGAACAAGTCATCGATATATTCGATGCCGCCGGACTCAAGAAACCCGATATTTCGATCCTGTCCGACGATTTCCTGGAAGAACTAAGAGGTCACGAGCATAAGAATGTGGCGATGGAAGTCTTGCGGAAATTGCTCAACGATGAATTGACCGCGCGCGCCAAGACCAATCTGATGCACAGCAGAACCTTGATGGAAATGCTCGAGAACACCATCAACAAATACCACAACAAAGTTCTAATCGCTGCCGAAGTAATTGAAGAACTGATCAAGATCAGCAAGGAGATCGTCGCCTCTGACAAGGAAGCCGAGAGACTGCATTTATCGAATTACGAATATGCTTTTTATACCGCCGTCGCCAGCAACGATAGCGCGCGCGAGCTGATGCA
>JBDHRU010000159.1:0-5927 GCA_039807765.1 Nitrosomonas sp.
GAAGATTTATTCGCACACTTCTCAGCAATCAACATGTCTGGTTTTAAAACCCTTAAAGAAGGTCAAAAAGTGAGTTTTGATGTCACTCAAGGACCAAAAGGAAAACAAGCCTCTAATATCCAATCCGCTTAACTTTTATAAAATACTGGTTTAGGATTTATTGACAAAAATAAGGTTTTAACCTGATAACAAAATGCCTCTTCTTAATAAGAAGAGGCATTTTTTTATCTTCAACCCAAATGTTTAATCATTTCACCCCCGAAAGCAGAGCATGAGACCTGCCGAGCGCCTGGCATTAGTCTTGCAAAATCATAAGTAACCGTCTTGTTTTGAATAGCGGTTTCCATCGCCCTGATAACCATATCGGCCGCTTCCACCCAACCTAAGTACCGCAGCATCATCTCTGCAGATAATATAATCGAACCGGGATTGACTTGATCTTTTCCTGCATACTTAGGCGCCGTGCCATGGGTCGCTTCAAAAATTGCGACAGAATCGCTCAAATTAGCTCCCGGCGCAATGCCGATCCCTCCAACCTGAGCAGCCAGCGCGTCAGAAATATAGTCGCCATTCAGATTTAGAGTTGCCACCACATCATATTCTTCCGGACGCAATAAAATCTGTTGCAGAAAGGCATCCGCAATCACATCTTTGATAATAATTCCACCTTTCTCCGCCGGCAATTTCATCCATGGACCGCCATCCAACAGTTCCGCTCCAAATTCCTTGGCAGCTACTGCATAACTCCACTTCTTAAATGCCCCTTCCGTAAATTTCATGATATTACCCTTATGCACAAGCGTCACGGATTGGCGCTTATTATCTATCGCATATTGAATAGCTTTGCGCACAAAACGCTCCGTGCCTTCTCTTGAAACGGGCTTGATGCCAATACCGGAGGTTTGAGGAAAACGTATATTCGTTACCCCCATATCTTTCACCAAAAAATTAATTACTTTTTTGGCAGACTCAGATTCCGCTTCCCATTCAATACCGGCATAGATATCTTCGGAATTTTCCCGAAAAATGACCATATCCGTTTTTTCCGGATTCTTTACCGGACTAGGGACACCGCTAAAATAGCGCACAGGCCGCAAACAAATGTATAGATCCAGCTGCTGACGCAACGCCACATTAATCGAGCGAATACCGCCACCCACCGGAGTTGTGAGCGGACCTTTAATGGAAACCACAAACTCTTCAGCCGCTTGCAAAGTTTCTTCCGGCAACCATACATCAGATCCATAAATTTGCGCTGCTTTCTCGCCCGCATAGATCTCCATCCAAGAAATCTTACGCTTTCCTCCGTATGCTTTTTCAACCGCCGAATCCACTACTTTGCGCATTACCGGCGTTATATCGATACCAATACCATCTCCTTCGATAAATGGAAGAATTGGATTATTAGGTACTTTCAATGAGTTATCATGACCGATCTGAATTTTTTCACCATCATGGGGTATCTTTATATGCTGATACATGGCATCTCCAAGTATTCAAATACAATTTATAATTAAAACCGCATCACACAAGAAAAGCCTTTTACACTTGAATGGGCTTAAACTAGCTGATCATTATACGACAAACCGGATGCCTTTCTACGACAGACACAATAGAGACTGCATTCTTTGCCAATGCTGATTCCGTTCTAATCAGAAAATTTAAAATAACTGTAAACAATTATTATATTTAATGAATTTAAATATCCTCATACCTGATCTGTTCTGGCCTGATGCGGCACAGATCAATATTTATGATGAATTACCCGTTCACCACCTGGAAACGCTGCTGTCAAAAAGTGCTTCGACAATAAACCCAACATATGAAATGGAAATCTGGCTGTGCCGGCAACTCAATATAGTACCGCAACAAAACGATTGGCCGATTGCGGCGATCATGTTGCACATGGATGCTCCTGACTTAGCAAAAGCCAGTAAAGATTTCTGGATACGTGCCGATCCTGTCCATCTCCGCATAGAGCAGAATCACATTATGTTAGCTGATAGCCAAGCTTTCCTGATTACCGAAGAAGAAGCCAAGGTATTGACACAAGATCTAAATCATAATCTTGCTGATTACGGCTGCGCACTCTTGCCGTTACGACCTGACCGGTGGTATCTGCAGTTATCGAAAATTCCGGATATGCAGACATATACGCTGGGGCAGGTCACATGCAGAAACATCAATAATTTTCTGCCATCCGGTATTGATAGCAGTATCTGGCATAAATCTTTCAATGAAATTCAGATGTTACTGCATGAACACCCAATCAATCTAGCGCGCGAATCACGCGGTGAATTAATCATTAATAGCGTTTGGTTGTGGGGAGGTGGAAAATCACCACAATCGATCCAATCGCCTTATACGCATGTATGGAGCGATGATGATTTTGTCCGTGCATTAGCATTGGTTAGCAACACTAAATATGCAAAGCTACCGGTGGATGCTGATGAATGGTTGATGACTCAACCGCAAGGTAATCATCTTGTAGTATTGGATTCACTCAGGGGAAAAGCCAAATACCGGAATGCTTATGGTTGGCGCGAAACACTCGCAGCGATGGAAAAAAACTGGTTTTCTCCGTTATATGCAGCGCTTAAGCAAGGAAAAATCAATCAATTGACCATTACAGCACTCAATGAAACTTCCGCGCAAAATTTTACACTTACTCGCTCAAACTTATGGAAATTTTGGCTTATGATCAACCCCATCTCCTCTCACAGCGCAAAACACTAACCTAAATCATATGCGCATTATAAGGCACTCACTCCCCCCCAATCACCATTATGAATCTCGGCTTTCCGGAATAAGGAATTACCATGCAAAAAACTTCTTTATTTGATAGCGCTAAGTCCTATTTAGCAATTTGTATTGCGTTGACTCTCGCCGCCATCCTGATAGCTGACACTTATTTTATTGGCGAAATCGCACCGCATTGGCGAGCAGCATTATGGTTCTCGCTGATTCTCACAATGCTGATCACAATCATTCAGATAACACGTGCAGAAAAAAATACCCGGAATCTTTCCGATCAGCTCACTATCAGCAAGGAAAGACTCGGAAATGAGATTAAACACCGGTTATGGGCCGAAAAAACCGCGTCTGAGAATAAAATAAAATCACAGTTTATCGATGAAAACATTCCGGTTATGCTAGCTTATTTCAATACTGATCTACGCTGCCGCTACCACAACCGGATATTTCGCCGCTGGTTCGGATTAAAGCCGGACCAAATCGATGGTCATTTCCTAAAAGAATTTTCCAATGAAGAATTTTCCTCTGATATCCAGAACCACGTCGAAGAAATCTTATCCGGCAAAACCATTCATAACGAACGCATCCTTAAATCTACCAAAGGCTTTCCTTACATTTTCACAGAGCAGTACCTGCCGCATTTAGATAATAAGGGAAAAACGATTGGCTTTTATACGCTGCACACACCGCGCGCTCAGGAAAAACGCCGCATCTCTGCCGCAAAAAATACCAAAATAGAAAATACACCCATGCCAGAAGCGAAAAAGCCCGGAGAAATAGAGAATAGAAACAATGCAAACATACAATCAGATACTCAAGCACCAAAGCAACAAGGAGTGACAGCAACTCGCATTGCTCAGGCAATCGAAGGAGGGGAATTTAATCTGTATTGCCAGAAAATAATCCCGATCAAATCATCAATTTCTTCCTCTTCACATTATGAGATTCTGATTCGCATGCACGAGGAAGAAAATAATCTGATGCCTCCAGGTTCATTTCTGCCCCTTGTCGATCAATTCAAAATGATGCCAAAACTCGATCGCTGGATAATCAATCACATTATCCACTGGTTATCCGACCATCCCAAAGCCAATTCAGTTTTTTATCTGAATGTTGCCAAAGATTCCTTGAGCGACCAAGATCTCCCCGGTTTTATTCACGATTTATTAAAAAGAACAGGGGTTCTTGCTGCCAATCTTTGTTTTGAGATCGAGATCTCCGATGCAGAGGCCAATATAGCCGATACTACCGCATTCACCAAAAAGATTCGTGAGCTAGGATGCCTGGTATCGCTCTGCAGCTTCACCGAAGCCCCTGAGTCACTCAGTCTGCTCGATAAGATAAAAGCCGATTATCTGAAAATTGACGGGGGTATCGTTTGTAACATATTACGCGACGAAGATGATTTAGCCAGAATAAACAGTATTCAGCAGTCTGCCACAAAAGCAGGCACTCAAACGATTGCTGAGATGGTTGAAACGGATGACATTACTGTAAAGCTACGACAAATCGGTGTGGATTATGCGCAAGGATTCGGTATTGCCAAGCCTCATCCATTCAATGATCTTGAAATCAGTTAGCACTTTTTACGCAACTAAAATAAAAAAGGCGCAATTAATTGCACCTTTTTTATAAATCTCAAATCTCTTTAATGCATCACAGAGCCTTGACCATACTCTCAACCACTTTCTTGGCATCGCCAAAAATCATCATGGTCTTATCCATATAAAACAAGTCATTATCAAGTCCAGCATAACCCACAG
The DNA here is from genome assembly GCA_039807765.1 of Nitrosomonas sp. Classification (GTDB taxonomy): domain Bacteria; phylum Pseudomonadota; class Gammaproteobacteria; order Burkholderiales; family Nitrosomonadaceae; genus Nitrosomonas. The sequence continues at coordinate 4,518 of JBDHRU010000159.1, forward strand.
CCATACTGCGCTTGACCACCATCACGGTACGCGCTTTGTGCGCATCCAATATCGGCATGCCATAAATTGGGCTGCCGGAAACATAGGCTGCAGGATTCACCACGTCATTCGCGCCCAACACCAAGACCACATCGGTATTCGAGAAATCACTGTTGATTTCTTCCATTTCCTGCACTTGCTCGTAAGGAATCTCGGCTTCCGCCAACAATACGTTCATATGGCCCGGCATACGTCCGGCGACAGGATGGATGGCAAAGCGCACACTGACTCCTTTCTCGTGCAACTTCTCGGCCAATTCCTTCACCGCATGTTGTGCCCTTGCAACCGCCAATCCATAACCCGGCACGATAATCACACTATCGGCATTTCCCATCAGGAACGCCGCATCATCAGCGCTGCCGCTGCGGTAAGTTTTTTGCACGCCGCTATCCACTGCGGCAGCACCACCATCACTACCGAATCCGCCCAAGATTACGGACAAGAACGGACGGTTCATCGCCTTACACATGATGTACGAGAGAATCGCACCGGAACTGCCGACCAACGATCCGGCGATGATCAGCATCGGATTGCCTAACGAGAAGCCAATACCGGCAGCCGCCCACCCGGAGTAAGAATTCAACATGGAAATCACCACCGGCATATCCGCACCGCCGATTGGAATGATGATCAGGAATCCCAATACAAAGGCAATCGCCGTCATAGCGATAAACGCATTCCAATTGGTGGTTTCGCTGAAGAAGAACCATAAACCGAAACCGACCATCGCCAGTGCCAGAATTAAATTCAGCGCATGCTGTCCAGCGAATACAATCGGTGTGCCGCTCATGCGGCCGGATAGCTTCAGAAACGCAATGACGGAACCGGACCATGTCATGGCGCCGATAAACGTCCCCAGGAACAATTCCAATTTACTGCCCGCAGGCAATACCCCGGGTAATCCGAAGGAAATCGGATTATTGACTGCCGCAATCGCGATAAAAACCGCCGCCAACCCCACCAACGAGTGCATGAACGCCACCAACTCCGGCATCGCGGTCATTTGCACGCGTTGCGCAACGATAGCGCCGATCACGCCACCGACAGCGATACAACTTAAAATCAAAATCCAGTTCTGGGTCAGCGTCAGTGTTGTGGCAACTGCGATTGCCATGCCGATCATTCCGAAAAGGTTGCCGCGGCGTGCAGATTCGGGTGAGCTGAGCCCCTTCAACGCCAGTATGAAAAATACCGAAGCGACTAAATAAGCAAGTGCGACCATATTTGCTGACATTTAGGCATTTCCTTTTTTATCTTTTTTCTTGAACATTTCCAGCATGCGTTGACTCACCAGAAACCCGCCGAATACATTAATTGCAGCCAATGTAACCGCTGCGGCGCCCAGCCAGACCCCCCAGTCGGTTTCCGCAG
>JBDHRU010000160.1:0-5926 GCA_039807765.1 Nitrosomonas sp.
ATGCCGCCAGTCAGCCTTCCCGTGAACCAGCTCAGCAGGTTACGCCATGAAGTCGCATTTTTTCATCGACCGGCCTATTTTCGCATCGGTACTGTCGATCATCATCGTCGTGCTCGGTTTAGTTTCACTTCAGAAATTGCCAATTGCGCAATTCCCGCAAATTACGCCACCGATGGTGCAGATCGATGCAGATTATCCCGGCGCCAGCGCGGAAGTCGTCGCCGAAGCAGTAGCGCGTCCGATCGAAGTGCAGCTACCCGGTATTGATAATCTTTTGTATTACGAATCGGTCAGCACTAACGATGGTCACATGATGCTGCGCTTAACCTTTGAAATCGGCACGGATATCGATATCGCCCAGGTGCAGACGCAAAACCGACAGCGTTTGGCTGAACCGCAACTGCCGGACGAAGTGGTGCGGCAGGGTGTGACGGTGAAAAAAACATCGCCGGATTTGCTGGCTGTGGTCATCTTGAGCTCGACCGATCCCAAACATGACAATGTCTTTCTGTCGAATTACGCGTTGCTGCGCATCCTCGACAATGTCAAACGCCTGCCCGGCGTAGGCGATGCCGTTATTTTCGGCGGCCAGAATTATTCGATGCGGCTCATCCTCGACCCTGTGCGCATGGCGCAACTGAACTTAACGCCAAGCGAAATCGCCGCCGTAGTGCGCGAGCAGAATCGCGATTTTCCGGCTGGAAGGATCGGGCGCGAGCCCACGCCAGGGGGTACGGAAATGACCATTCCGGTGATTACGCATGGACGCATGAGCGAAGTCAAGGAGTTCGAGGACATGATCGTACGCGCATATCCGGATGGCTCGATGGTTCGGCTGCGCGACGTAGCACGTATCGAACTGGGTGCACAATCGTACGATCTGGAGGGGCGCTGGAATGGGAAGCCAAATACTTTCTTACTGACTTTTCTGTCACCCGGTGCCAATGCGCTCGATACCGTACAAAACATTCGCACTGAAATAGAGCGTTTGAGCAAGAGCTTTCCAGCCGGGGTATCGTACGACATTCCCTACGATACGACCACGTTCATCGATGTTTCCATTAAAGAAGTGCTAAAAACACTGGTGGAAGCAACCTTGTTGGTGATTCTAGTAGTTTTTGTGTTTTTACAAAGCTGGCGTGCCACCTTGATTCCCGCCGTGGCCGTACCGGTTTCCTTGATCGGTACACTGGTCGGCATGGAGCTGTTGGGATTCTCCATCAATACGCTGACATTGTTTGGCATGGTACTGGCAATCGGTATCGTCGTCGATGATGCCATCGTGGTGGTGGAAAACGTCGAGCGACACATGACCGGTGGCTTATCTCCCAAGGATGCGGCAAAACGCGCTATGGAAGAAGTGTCCGGACCGGTGATCGCGATCGTGCTGGTGCTGGCCGCGGTGTTTTTGCCAGTAGCGTTCCTCGGTGGCATTACCGGGCAATTGTACAAGCAGTTTGCTATTACCATTGCGCTGTCGGTCGCGATATCCGGCTTCGTCGCACTGACCTTGAGTCCCGCTCTGTGTGCGCTGGTGCTCAAACCTGCTCATCAGGCGCCGAAAGGATTCTGGCAGTTGTTTAACCGCTCGTTTGATTGGATGCAGACCCGCTATACCGACACCGTTGCAACGATCATGCGACGTTCGGTGATTGCATTGATACTCTTTGCGGTACTAATCGCCGGCACCATCGGGTTGTTCAAAATTCTGCCGAGCAGCTTTTTGCCCGAAGAAGATCAAGGCTATTTCATCACCGTGGTGCAGCTGCCGGACGGTGCTTCAATGACGCGCACGCGAGAAGTATTGGAAAAAATCGAACAGTATTATCTAGCAAATCCAGCGGTGCACTCCACCGACGTGTTGGCAGGTCAGAACTTTGTATTCAATACGCGTGGCGCCAATCAGGCTACCATGTTCGTTCCGCTGAATCACTGGGACAAGCGCCCGAATCCCGAACAGAAAGTGCAGGGTTTGATAGGCGCCGCTTTTCAGGAGTTTGCCAAAATTCCTGAAGCATTGATTCTAGCTTTCAACGCTCCTTCGATCAGTGGATTGGGATCTACCGGTGGATTTTCAGCACAGATACAAGACCCCAGTGGCGGTGATTTTTCCGAATTTGCCAAGGTTGCGCAGGAATTTACCGCAAAAGCCATGGAGAATCCGGCCATTGCTATGGCCAGCACCAACTTCCGTGTCAGCGCACCAAGGCTATATGCAATGGTAGATCGCGAACGCGCCAAGGCGCTAGGGGTGCCGATTTCGGAAATTTTCGATACCATGCAAGCCTATTTCGGCAACCTGTACATCAACGATTTCGTCAAATTCGGTCGCATTTACCGAGTGCAAACCGAAGCCCTGCCAGAATACCGGTCCAATCCAGACGATATCAGCAAAATTTATGTGCGCGCACAGAGTGGCGCGACATCGACCATGATTCCGCTAGATTCGGTCGTCACCACTAAATTTAACAGCGGTCCCGATCCGGTGACGCACTTCAATGGGGCCAATTCTGCACTGGTACTGGGTGGCGCTGCGCCGGGATACAGTTCGGGGCAGGCACTGGCCGCACTGGAGCAAGCTGCCAGCGAAATTCTGCTGCCGCGCGGTTATACGCTCGATTGGAGCGGTGTTTCACTGCAGGAGCGTAAGGCGGGTGGACAATCAGTGATGGCGTTTGCATTTGCGATGTTGATGGTGTTTCTGGTACTGGCAGCCTTGTATGAGAGCTGGTCGATTCCGATGGCGGTGATTCTGGCAATTCCTTTCGGCGTACTCGGTGCGCTGCTGGCGATATGGATGCGCGGTTTGAGCAACGACATTTATTTCCAGATTGGTTTGGTGACTTTGATTGGCCTAGCAGCAAAAAATGCCATTCTGATCGTCGAATTCGCCAATCAGCGCTACGCCGCCGGTGAAACACTCACCGATGCAGCGCTCGACGCCGCGCGGCTACGCTTCCGACCAATCATCATGACGTCGATGGCATTCATACTCGGCGTGTTTCCCTTGGTGGTCGCATCCGGCGCCGGCGCCGCCAGTCGTCATTCAATTGGTACCGGGGTATTCGGTGGCATGCTGGCGGCGACATTCTTGGCAATCTTTTTCGTGCCGCTGTTTTTTGTGCTGATCGGCAAATTTACGCAGCGCGCTAAACAACCGGCAGCCCAAACCGCGCCATCCGGCGCGAAGCAGCTCGCTGCGCCAGCAGAACAACAGGACGGCAACACGACTAGCGCCGAGCAGCCAAAAGAATGAGCGCTAATCCCGCCATTCATTGGCGTGAGGTAGACACAGAAAAATCGGCGCTTTGGCAAAGTGAAAAAGGCTTGCCGCCGCCGCAACGGGTGCAGACCATCGACGATCGTATGCCTGCCGATACGGCTTACCACTTGGCGTGCGAAGGCACCGCACTGTTATGGCGTGGCGATTTTCAGAACGCCAAATTGTTGTTGCAAGCGATTGCGCGACGCATCGATAAAAAATCGGAGCGTAGAAAAAAGCTGGAAGATCTATCGCCCGCGGAAGTATTCCACCGTTACCGCCTAGCGCAATCGCAGCGCACCCGCACGCTAGAAAAATTGCTGATTCCGTTCAATCCAGATCACACGATTCCATTGCGCCGCGCGCCGGATGTTCGCGCTGCTTGCCTGGAAGCATACGGTGCTTGTGCCGAACCTTACATCGCCGCGCTGCGCGAGTTGCTGGGACTGATCGGCGCTTACGAATGGCGCAAAAAGGGTATCGAAATTGCGGCATTGGATATTACGATACATCCGCATTATGGTGTGTTTGCGCCGGTCCGCAGCGAGTATATAAAACTGGTTGCACAAACACCGCCGCCTAAGCCGCTGGCGACGCAATCCATGGCATTCGATATCGGCACTGGTACCGGTGTATTGGCTGCAGCATTGACACTACGAGGCATCCAGCATATTGTTGCAACCGATCACGATCCGCGCGCGCTGGCTTGCGCACGCGACAACTTAACGCGCTTGAATTTGATCCATCGGGTAGAACTGGTACAAGCCGATCTCTTTCCCGAAGGGCAGGCGGCATTGATCGTATGCAATCCGCCGTGGATTCCGGCACGCCCCAGTTCACCACTGGAGCATGCTATTTTCGATCTGGAAAGCCGCATGCTGCGGGGATTCTTGCACGGATTGCACGCACATTTGCTGCCTGGCGGCGAAGGCTGGCTGATTTTGTCCGATTTGGCCGAGCATCTGGGATTACGCACCCGGAAGCAGTTGCTGCAGATGATTGAAGTTGCCGGTTTGAAGGTATTGAGCAGGATAGATACAAAACCGCACCATCCGCGCGTTGCGGATGCCAGTGATCCGCTGCACGCTGCTCGCGCAGCGGAAATTACGTCATTATGGCGGTTAGGAAAGCTCTGAAATACTACTTTTGACTATGTCGCGTTGAAATCAGGTTAAAAATACTGAAAACACTCGACTCGTAAATTGCGCTTTTAATCTGATTTCGCGTTGTCTGGCTGGCGCTCGCTAACTATTTCAGAGTTTCTCCAGCGGTGAAGTGACCGGAAGAATTTCCAGAAACGGTGTTACAATTCAGTGTACTTTTTTGCACTACCCTTCGATTTCTCGACCGGATACTTCAGCGCGTTGGTTCGCATCTTTTCCAGCACGATTTGTTTTACGTCCAATCCGTACTTGTCGGCGAGTAGTAAAGCAAAGATAATTACATCGGCAAGCTCTTCCTTAACGCTATCGATATCCGCTTGCTCCGGCGCTTTCCATAAAAAAGCCTCGAGCAATTCTCCGGCCTCGATATTCAATGCCAGCGCCAGATCTTTGGCATTATGAAATTGCACCCAATCCCGTTCATTGCGGAATTTGCGCAAGGCCTGAATAATTTCTTCAATATCGTTCACGTACGCCAAGTTCCGATCGTCGGTATTTAGAGAATGATGTTTAGGTTTTTATCGCACGGCAGCATAGCACCTTTTTGTGAGGAAATGCGTCATGCCCGGTTAAAATGGATTTGCGTTATGTTAAGAACTGCTGCTCCTGGAAACGCTAATTAATTTGGCGGAGAGAGGAAGCGGTGCCGCATAACAAAGTGGTTCGCACGTATCGTCAATTAATCAGTGTTTCTCTAATCCCCATTAGATCATACTTCAATCATCAACAGAGGCTTTAAATGACAAAACTATATAAAAAACCGCAAGTAGTCATCTCGTCACTCGACACCGAACGGCTTGAGCAGCTTATTGAATCGCTATCGAACATGTCCTTTCCCGGCAAGGACGATCTTGAGGCTGAACTGGCTCGGGCGGAAATCGTAGAACCGGAGGATATTCCCGCGACGGTAGTCACGATGAATTCCACAGTGAGATTTGAAGTCGATTCCTCGCACGAGGAGTTTTGCCTTACCCTCGTATATCCCTGGAATGTGGATGCTTCCGGTGAAAAGATTTCGATTCTTGCACCGGTTGGCAGCGCGCTACTCGGGCTTTCCCAAGGAGGTGAGATTGAATGGCCCAAGCCGGGCGGCGGCATGTTGCGAGTGCGGATCAAGGAAGTCACTTATCAACCCGAACGTTCCGGCGAATACCACCGGTAAGCTCGCCGTTGCGCAGTAATTGCGGTTATCATTAACAATTTAGAAGGCAGTCATCGCCATGGATAAAAAGGAATTAATTGCAGAAGCGGTGAAATTACCCCCAGCCGAGCGCTTTGCAGTGATCGGTGAACTTCTGCATAGCCTCGACCGTATTGATCCCGAGCTGGATCGCATTTGGATCGAAGAAGCCGAGCGCCGCTTGCAAGCTTATCGCGAAGGCAAAGCTAAAGGTATTCCGGCCAGTGATGTCATCGGTGAATTCTAAGAGCCTGTTCACGATCTAATCGAATAATCGGATAATGGTCGGATGCATAAGAAGACGTATCCGAGTGACATGAG
>JBDHRU010000012.1:0-26941 GCA_039807765.1 Nitrosomonas sp.
CAGCTGCGTGGCCGCGTTCAAATACTTCGCGCACCAGCGGATGACTCCATTCGCCGCTGAAAAGCCGGTGACGCAGTCGGTATTTTTCAATGCGAAAGAAACCTTCAAAACAAATTGTTTTTTCTAAAACTTCAACGTTCTTATTCACTCTTGTTTATTGCGTGCGTAGAGATTACCGTTTTACATTGCGCTATGTCACAACAAACTAATAACAACTTCCAGTGCTAGCGTAGTTTTAACATATCAAGTGTCATATCGTCATCGTCATCATCGCTAAAGTCATTCTTGACGGTCTCGAGATCGTCATCGTCAAAATCATCTTTCGCCGTTTCAAATTCGTCAATTATTTTTGCGAATTTGCCGGCAGGGATTTTGCTGTCTGCCAGCACATCATCTTCATCATTAAAATCATCAGCTTGGTAAACGTTGTCTTCGTCATCAAAAGAAAGCTCCTTAATCATCATTACCTCCATTAAAGTATGTTTGAAGATAAGCTATTGATAACAGATCACGCAGTTGAACAATTAAAGATCACATCGGATTTTTCCCGGTAATTCTGAAATTTGAATAAGGATGCATCGAATAATCATTCATTACACTGCATTTCTTAAGGAAACGCTGATTAATTGACTATACGAGCGAATCACTTTGTTGCGCGGTACTCGCTCGCGCCCTCGTCTATCTTGTCGATATGTCTCGGTTGCTGCGTTCCGTGCGCCTCGTGCTTCATCTCGTTCGCCGAATTAATCAGCGCTTCCTTAATGTTGAATATACTGCCATTTGATTTTTTCTGACAGAGAAAGTTTTACAATGAAACCGCCGCATTGCGATCCGGCATTCAGCTGTGGCTGCATATGACATGAGGCCATTGCACAGCAACGATTCTAGGGGTAATGGATCGGGCGATATAATGGTTGGTTAAGGGTGATTATTCCTTACTTATTTGTGGGGAGGATTAACAAAAAGTCAATATTCTAGTTGAAGACAACCCTGGAATTACATCAAAATAAAAAATTCGTGTGATTTTGTAGGGATTTCGTTTTTTCACCATTTTGAGAGTATTGGGTTGCGTCAATTTGTCGCATTGACAGCGTTGATTTTTCATATAGACTTTTTATATATCATATAAAAAACATGGCTCTAGACTAACAGAGACAGTCTGTTAGTCTAGAGCCGTAAACATTTGTATGGTCCAATCTTTCTAATGCTACCAACATCAATAAAAGAAAAATGACATGATCAATAATAAACAATTAATAATCAAACAATGCTATTGCTTAAGCTTAACAATGGTTTTTCTGAGTTTCTTCCTAATTTCCGGTCAATTACTTGCAGTAGATGTATCCCAGGGTAGTGAAGATATTCAAAAATTAGTGTCATTTCCTTCCACTGGTACAAGAATCGTAGAAGACTCTTATATTGTAACTTTTAAAGAAAGAAATGATTTTGAGCACCCTGTTATTGCTTTACCAAACTCTGCTAGGAAAGGTGAAGTGCCTATCGGAAAAACTACTTCCGGACAAAGCGAACAAGAAATTGCGTCAGCTTTAAGTCTGAAAGGAAAGATTATTTCAATTCTTGAAGTAAATAACGCAATTATTGTTCAAATGAGTGCAAAAGAAGCTCATAGGCTACTTAGCGATGATCGTGTGTTAAGTGTTGAACCATCTATGGAAGGTTCGTGGACAGCGACTCAAAACAATCCTGGATGGGCACTTGATCGCTTTGATGAAGCATCGCCACTTTTAGATAATACCTATAGCTACACCCTTAACGGCGCAGGTAGAACTATTTATATCCTGGATTCAGGACTAACTTTAGCCAATGCAACTGTGGCTGCAGAATTTGGAGGTCGTGCTTCCGTTTTGTGGGATTGGAATGGAGGAAATGGTGCAGATTTTATTGGGCATGGAACAATGGTTGCCAGCGCTGCTGCAGGTAGCACGAAAGGAGTAGCTAAAGGAACGACAGTTATCGTCGGAAAAATTGCAAACAATGCAACAAATGCTCCATCAATCGACGCCATCATAACTGCATTGGATTGGCTTGCAGCTAACGCTCCTCGTGGTAGCATCGTGAATATTAGTGCAGGTTATGAAACAAGTAATCCGGTAAATTGTAATACACCTTTAATTTATACTCCTTGGGAAAATGCCATCAAGAACGCCCATAATGCCGGAATTATTGTAGTAGTGTCCGCAGGGAATGATGGGTGTGATACTGCAAACTATACACCCACTCGTATAGCGGAAGCCTTTGTTGTCGGAGCAACAAATAATGCCCTCATCTCTTCCGGAAAAGATGCAAAGGCCAGCTTCTCAAGAACAGGATTCAATATATCAGCTTTCGCACCAGGGCAAGCAGTTAATTTGATTAATCAGAGTGGTGTTCCTGTTTCTGTTAATGGAACCTCTTTTTCAGCACCGTATATCGCAGGTATTTTTGCTATTGCATGTCAAGCAGCCGGTACATTATGTGATACAGCTCCAACCGCCGCTTCGTCATACACCGCATTAAGAAATACTGGAACAATCGGTACAGTGACTAATACAAATGGCACAGCACTCACTGGCGCAACTTCACGTTTCATTCGTCAGCAATGGTAAAATAATTCGGAGATAAAAAATGTATTTCTTAAAAAATTTTCTTATAGGATTCTCAGTTTTATTTTTTTCTGTGGGTTTAGTATTTTCTCAGGAGGCGGTTAAAGATACTTATATTATCTTGTTCAAAGAGGATGCAGGATTGGTCGATCCACCCAATCCTGAAAATGCCGGTAAGGTTCCGGTGGGCCAGCCGACTTCTGGGCAAAGCAAGGAAGAGCTGACTGTAACGCTGGGATTGAATGGTGAAATTATTACTATTCTGGAAGTCAATAATGGCATCATTGTCAGAATGAATGAGCAGGAAGCTCAGAAATGGCGTAATGATGGACGTGTTAAATTGGTTGAACAAGATTCGGCAGTAGCCACGTTTGATACCGTACTTGAGAATCAAAATGAGTACCCAGTCTATCGCGATGGTACATTGACTGTGCCTCGAGTCGATACCGATGAGCAGGCTGGGATATTCCAGGGCGGGGTATTTCAATATGACGCTTCGATTAATGCTTGGCGGTTACAAAATTACCAAGTCGCACCCGTGACAGATATTTTTCTGATAGAAAGTGACAAGGTAGAACTAATTGTTAGTGAAACGCTGCCTACCCAGGTGTTTTTAAAAGTGAATGGTAGTTTTGCAAGTAGCTGCCAAAAGTTTGGCAGGATTAATCATCGTCTGCAAGGTAATCGTTTTGAAGTAGTCATCAGTATTGCAAGCACAGTTCCAAGCGATGGGTCTCAGGGGTGCTTTCCAGTCGTAACCCCGTTTAAAAAAGTGATTCCATTGCCTGTTTATGGCTTGTCTGCCGGTATATACAGCTATGTCGTCAATGGAAAAATGACTGGCAATTTTGAACTGAAGAATGACAATAATTTATAGACTTCGGATGATATACATGTAACATTTCACTAAAAAGCTTCCGGGAGAATCGGAGGCTTTTTTATCTATTCATACACCATTAACATAGAGTATTGCGCATTCTCATTCGGGAATGACTTTTAGAGTCATTATTCTCAGCTCATTTGTAGAAAAAAGGGCTAAAAAATTTCCAGTCGCTTACATGCAAATCCAGAGTATAGTTACATCAAAATAAAGAATTCGCGTGGTTTTGCAAAGGTCTCAGATGGTTTACGCTATTTTGAACAGGTAAACAACATATGGACGAAGAAACGAAAATACTGCTTCGCAATATTGCTCATCATCTCAAATGGATTATCGTTTTGTTGTTTGGCATCCTGGCCTTGCTGATTACCGAAATAGCAAGCGGGGTTTGAGCAGATGAAAGTTTTCCGGTTACTGCCAGCCGGTAACCTCATAACCTTTTTCTTCCAAGCAACGTGATACAAAGTTGGTGTAAGCCTGATTGGGTTGTGAAGATTTTGATGACAGTAGAACGCCTCTGAGTAATCCTGCAACGGCACCGCTGGCTGCTCCTACTACGGAGCCTTGGCCTGCCGTGCCGTAGATGGCTCCACCCACAGCCCCGCTGGCGGCGCCGACACCAGCACCCATCGCTGTGCTGGTTGCCACATCGCCAAGCTTTCCATCCCCCTCTCTGGCGCCGGCCGATTCGGCCAGTTTTCTGCACGCTTCGATATCTTTTTCAGCAGCAGCTTTTCCCATGGATAGAAAATGTGTGTTGGGATAAATAATAGGACCGGTGTTGGAACAGGCGGATAAGCATAACAAAATGGATCCTGCTATCCATACCATTAGTAATTTCACTATCTTTTCTCCCGTTCTTGAAATTGCGACCAGTGCGGCTACTCGCCGAGACGGTGGCGGCACTGGTCGAATCGCATGTTGCCGATATCGATCGGATACGAGCTTACTCTTTACCTTTGGCGGTTAAAGAACCGAGGAAGGCTTTGACATCCTCGATAAATCCGGGGCCGACTTCCCGTCCGAGCTGATGTTCCGCCATTTCTTCAATTGCTTCATCCAATGTTTTGACTGAACCGTCATGGAAGTATGGTCCTGTTTTGGTGATGTTTCGCAGGCTCGGCACTTTAAACACTTTTTTGTCGGTTTCGAGACCGGTTACTGCGAATCTACCCACATCCGATGTTTTATACGGCTCGACCAGACCAATTTTTCTATAGGAATTGCCGCCAAGCACGACACCGTTATGACAGTTTACGCACCCCATCTGAACGAATTTATGCAGACCTCTTTTTTCTTTCTCATTCAGTGCTTTTTCGTCGCCATTGAGAAAATCATCAAAACGGGAAGGTGTCAGCAGCGTGCGTTCGAAAGCGCCGATGGCTTTGCCGATATTCTTGTATTGAATCGGATCTTTCTCATCCTTGAATGCTTCGGCGAACATTGCCTTGTATTCGTCTATTTTTTTCAATTTATCGACCACGGCGGCTTCGCTGGGCATGCCCATTTCGATCGGATTTAGAATTGGACCCAATGCCTGTTCTTCAACGTCTTTGGCCCGGCCATCCCAGAACTGTGCGATATGCAGCGCGGCATTCAAGGTCGTTGGCGAGTTTCTGCCGCCGCGCTTTCCTTCATACCCTGGCGATGTCGACTGACCGTCGACACCGAAATTATTCAGTTGATGGCAAGAGTTGCAGGAAATGGTGTCATTGACCGAGAGCCGCGTATCCGAATACAGCTTTTTGCCCAGTGTAATCAAGGCGGCATTCTTCTTCTCGTCAATGATCGTAGTGGGTAAGGGCTCAAAGAATTGTTTCAACGTGATTTTATCCAGCTTGTGGTGACTGCCATGCATGCCGCCGTGCATTCCCCCCATGCCGTGGTGATCGCCGTCATGCATCTCACCATGTTGATTGCCGTCTTTCGATTTGTCCTGATGATCGTGATTGCTTTGAGCATAGTTATTGAAACTGACTATCAATGCCAGAAATAAAAATACTTTCATACATCCTCCAAGAATTTAACGTGAGCACACCTTGGTCAATTTCATGAGAAAATTAAGAATGAAAAGGGCGTTTCGCAATCGATGGTTTTTTTCAATGAATGATTGACCGGCCTTCAGTATACCTAGATTGTATTTTCTATAGATAGCGAAGTTGCGCATTGGGTGGGGATTTCCGTGAAGTGTGGCCGGGTGCGGTCGTTTTTCGGCGTTTCCCTAAAAAACGATGCACGTATTATGCGGATGACGGTCTAAGAAAATCTGCACAAGCCGTGACAAGCTCGGGGCGAGAGGGAAGCATCCGATTCCGTTCGCGCTGAATCCGCTCTGATCATGAATGAGCAGGGCTTGTACAGATCATTCTTAACTGTGTTCAACTGGATCTATTGAAGGAGATAATCTCATGACTAAGAAAAATTATTTGTCGGTGACTGCGGCGGCTGCGGCGGCTGCGGTTTTCTTTCTGGTACTCGGCCCTACTGCCGCACTCCACGCAAGCGACGCCGTGGTAGTTGCGCAAGCGCATCAGCATGATCATGACAAGGATAGCGCCAAAGGCGGCGATCATCAAGGCGGCCATGGCAAAGATAAAGCGGGTGGGCACGGTCATCACCACGGTCATGCAATAAAGATGCGGCATGATTATGCGCATGTGATTATTTCGCACGCCGATACGCTGAAGCTAACCGACGAGCAATTGGGGAAAATTGTCCGCTTACACCTGAAAAATAAAGCCGCGCACGAGGAACTCAAACACCGGTTGCGAGAAGACATGCATACCTTCCGGCATGAAAGCATGAATCCGGGCGCGAGCGATGAGCAGTTGCGCAGTATGGCAAAAAATCATATCGATGACTTTAACGCCATGGTTGAACATCACATTAAAGAGCGCCAAGCCATTCATGCGGTTTTATCGGATCAGCAAAGAGCGCTGCTGAAATCCATTAAAGCGGATCACGATCAGGGTTCGCATGGCGACGGCGAGAAAAAAAGCGGCCATGGTGGTCATTGAATTCCATCTTGCTTTATCGAAGGCCGGCTATGCCGGTCTAAGGAAGCTGTGAAAAAGATAGCGCGAGTAACGCAGGCAAACGAAATCGGGCTGAGAAAGCGGATTCACCGGCGGTAAATGAGCGTTTTGCGCCTGACTTCTCGTTGCCGCCGCTTACTGCCGTTTTCACGGCTTCCTCAGTTATGCTGCAAAAAAGCCTCGAACTGATCGGCTATCATCGGTTTGCTGAAAAAGTTACCTTGTCCGTAATCGCAGCCCATGGCGATCAGTAATTGTTTTTGCAAATCGGTCTCGACACCTTCGGCGATGACCTTCATACCGAGGCGGTGCGCCATTGTGATGACTGCTTCGCAGAGAATTCTATCGTTGGATTGGCTATCCATATTGGAAATAAACGAGCGGTCGATTTTCAGGTAATCGATGTCGAATTTTTTTAGGTAGGATAGCGATGAATAGCCTGTGCCAAAATCGTCGATAGCCACTTGAACGCCCGCATCGCGGTAATTGAGCAATTGTTTGACTACCAGATCGTGTACATCGAGCAGCAGATTCTCGGTGATTTCAACAATGATGCTTTGGCCATCCAGGCCGCGCTCGTTGATATGATTGACCCAGTTGCCCATTTTGCCGATGAATTGCTTGGGCGATTTATTGATACTGATCTGGAAGTCAGCATTGAAATTGGCTTGCCACAGGGCAACCTGATCGACCGCCTGCTTGAATACCCAATCGCCGATGTCGGTTATCAGGTTGGTTTCTTCCGCAATGGCGATAAATTCTCCCGGATAAATGGTTCCCCGTTCCGGATGCTGCCAGCGGATCAAGGCTTCGGCTTTGTATACCTTGCCGGTTTTTAGTTCGACGATCGGCTGGTACAGCAAAAATAACTGCTCTTTCTTCAATGCATTGCGCAGCTCGTATGAAGTTTTTGAGCGGACTTCGCTTGCGGCTCGCATATTTGATGTAAAGCAGCTCCAGCAATTGCGGCCATTGTTTTTGGCGGCGTACATGGCCTGATCGGCATTTTTCATCAACAGTTCGATGCTGTTTGCGTCATCCGGGAAGAAGGTCGCGCCGATACTTGCGGAAACATAGGCCAGCTTGGTGTTGAGATAGAACGGCTTGGCCAGTTCCAGCAGGATGGTGTGAATGATCTTTTCAGCTTGGTGCGGTTCGTTGATGCCGTTCAGAATAACGGTGAATTCGTCGCCGCCGAGGCGCGCCACGGTATCGGTTTCCCGCACGCAATGGGTCAGCCGTTTGGCCGCTTCCACCAGTAAGGCATCGCCTACGCTATGCCCCAAAGAGTCGTTCACTTCCTTGAAGCGGTCGAGGTCGATAAACAATACGGTTAATCCCGTGCCGATGCGGGCGGTGTTCTTGATGTCGTGATTTAACCGTTCGTAAAACATATTGCGGTTCGGCAATCCGGTTAATGCATCATAATTTGCTTGCCGCCAGATGATTTCATCCGCTTTTTTCTTGCCGGTGATATCGGAAAAATTGATCAGATAATAACTAATCAGCCCATTTTTACCGCGCACCGGGGTGATGTTGAACCACGACGGATACTCCCGGCCTTGTTTGTGACGATTCCATACCTCTCCCTGCCAGTGGTTGTGCTGTTTGACACTTTGCCAGATTTTCTGGAAAAAATTACTGCCATGCCGGATGGATGTGACGATGGATACCGGTTTGCCGATGACTTCTTCTTCCGTGTAACCGGTAATTTTATGCAGTGCTTTATTGATTGAGATGATGATTTTGCTGGCATCCGCGATCAGGATCGCTTCGGTGCTATTTTCGAAAACCTTGCTGGAAAGGTATAGCTGCTCATTCATTTTTTGCTGCTCCAGCGCGATGCCTACGATGAATGAGCCGATTTCCAGCAACTTGCGATGAAAAATGCTGGGCAAGCGGTGCTCGAAGCTGGAGAGCGCGAACGAACCGATGCATTCGTCGCCTTTGCTGCGTATCGGCATGGACCAGCAGGAGAGAATATTAAAATCGATGGCCAATTGGCGGATGTTCTGCCAGCGTGGATCGTTCAGCGTGCTTTCGATAAAAACCGGCTCTTGACGAAACACAGCATTGCCGCAAGAACCGGCGCCCGGGCCCGGGCGCAAGCCGTTCAACTGTTTGATACATTCATCGGGAACGCTGGGAGCGGCAAATACATTCATGCATTGCTTTTCCTTGTCCAGCAGCATGACGGTTGCGACCGCATTATCCAGAAGCTGCTCCACCAGCAGACAGACTTTCTCGCAGATCGCTTTGTAGTCATTGCCTAATACCACTAACTGAAGGATTTCCTGTTGAAACTGGAGGATCCTGCCCTGTTCGGCATTGGTCAAGTCGAAATAATTGACCGGCGCATACATCACACCGGATGAATCCTCGTTGACTCGGATATGCTTACTCATTCGTTTTTTGGTATTGACGTGAGTGATAGGGGGCTCAAATACAGGATCGAAATTAAAGAAGCGACCCGAACCAGCGGGGGAATTATACGGTAAATTATTTGCATACTCAGAAACTTACCGCCAAGAGAATGACTTGTACTCATCTATACTCATTCATGACTGGCATGTGCCGGCAAAATTTCCCGGGATTATTCACAGCGGTATGCATTACCGATAAATATGATTTCCTTATCGACTCCCGGAATCTCAAACCTTCCCGAATTATTGGAATAAATGATATGCACGGTATTGCCGCCCAATTTTTGGGTTTCGTTTCTTAAATTGTTGCGTGCCTTAATCAGCCGGTCGACATAGTGCGCATTATCCGTCTCGGCGTTATCTTCTTTGGAAGAACCTTTAACCTTGCCGAGCAACTCACAGCCTCCGGGGCCTTCTTCTCCGACCACCATGGTTACGGTTTTGGTTTTTTCCGGTTGTTCCGAAGCTCCACTCGCTTGTGCGGAAACCTCGGTAATGCTTAAGATCGTCAAAACCAGCATTGCATTTTTTATTAGTTTGTTTAATGGTTTGGAAGCAGTCATCGATAACTCCTGATACGTAGTGTTTATCCCTAGGAAGTTCTGAAAAAGGTGGCAGGCGATGGCCAGGTAAGGTGAAGTCAGATGAAAAAGCACAGTTTACATTGCGTAAATGCGCATTTTGAACTTGATTTCAACGCGGCACGAGCGAGCGCAGTATTTTCTCGGGACTTCCTTAAATCCGGGTAGCATAGATAAGCGCTGCGCCGCCCGTCAATAGTGTTTGACGAAAACATGCGGAATGCGCGGGGCTATACCGGGAAATAAGGCCGCTCCGGGTATCTTTTCAAACTACTTGCAGTATGAGCGCTAAGATATAGTGCACGGACATAACTGAGAGGAGGCGGGATGTTGGAAATCATCGTTTATCTTTCCCTGGCGGGTGTGATCATTGCTGCTGCGTACGGCGTCATGCTCTATAACAGGCTGGTGGATATTAAGCATAGCGTGTCGCAGGCGTGGTCGAATATCGATGTGCTTCTGAAGCAGCGCCACGATGAATTGCCCAAACTGGTTGAAATGTGTAAGCAATTCATGGGGTATGAACAGGAAACACTGAAGCAGGTGATTGCGGCCCGTTCGCATGTCGCTAGCGCGCGTGAAGCGGGCAATATCGGCGCACTGGGTGCGGCGGAGCATAGCTTGCGTCTTGGTTTGGGCAGCCTATTTGCCGTTGCGGAGGATTATCCCGAACTGAAAGCCAGTGAAAAATTTCAGCATTTGCAGGCGCGCATCAGCGGGCTTGAGAACAGCATCGCCGACCGGCGCGAATACTACAACGAAGCGGTGAAAATCAATAATGTGCGGATCGAGCAGTTTCCCGATGTCATCATCGCCCATTGGTTTAAATTCAAAGCGCGCGATTTGCTCGAATTTGGCGAGGCGGACAAGCAGGATGTCAATATCGGCAAGCTGTTCGGCTGACAGGTGACTTGCCTATGAATCAAATACTGGCTGAGATTCCGCCGCAGGATTATCCCTATGTGCTGGGCATGATGATTATTGCGGCGCTGGTCAGTTTCTATTGGTTTGTGTACAACTGGAAACGCTTGCGTATCATCGAGGATACACCGACGGCGAAACTGCGTTCGGCGCACCAGGGTTATGTCGAACTGGAAGGTAAAGGCCAGTTCATCGATAACCGGCCGATTTACGCACCGCTCAGCAACCATCCCTGCCTGTGGTACTCGAGCAAAATCGAGCAGCAGGAAACGTTTACCGAAAATGGCCGCACGCAAACGCGCTGGAATATTGTCTATACCAATACCAGCGAGCATCGCTTCCGGCTGACCGACGGCGACAGCAGCTGCGATGTCGATCCGGATCGTGCGGAAGTCAACGGCAATGAGAGACTGGTGTGGTACGGCAATACCGAATGGCCGGTCCGCACGCAAATGCTGGAAAGCCAGTCGATCGTGCACGCCATGTCGAACCGCTACCGTTACAGCGAATGGTTGATACTGCCGGGGCAGCCGCTGTATATTCTGGGGCAATTCAGCACCGCATCCGCCATGGCGCAGAAATCGATGCGCGATGTCATGATCGGTGTGATTAACGATTGGAAACGCGATCAAGCAGCGCTGCGGAAACGCTTCGATACCAACCGTGATGGCAATATCGATCAACAGGAATGGGAAGCGGCGCGCTCCGAGGCGCAGATTGAAGCGCAACGCATTTACGATCAACTCGTTGTAGAGCCGGATACCCATATCATCGCAAAACCGCACAACCCGTCGCAGCCTTTCATCATCTCGGTGTATCCGCAGGCGTTATTGATGCGTAAATTCCGCCGTAACAGCTACGCCGCGCTGAGCGCGTGCATCGTATCGGTTTGTGCGATCACCTGGCTGATTCATGTGCATGGCTGAGCGCAGCAGTTTTTCCGAGCTTTCCTAACGCCAAAACAAGGTCGATCTTGCCAATCTTTTCCAGTTTGCGGATGACAGTTGATCGCGTTGTGAAGCCGAAAACGCCAGTGTGCCGCTCAGTTGTCCGAGCTGAAAAGCAATGGTGGTGTTTTTTTTTGGCAATTCATTCAATAATTGCATAGCCTTATAGCGGTCGTTTTCCACGCCTAGTTCGTCCTGCAAAGCCGCTAGCGCGGTAATGAATGGCGTGGTCTGTTTTTTTTCATACAGAGGTGCAAACGCTTCCGCACTGTAGCGCATCTTTTTGGCGGCGATACGCGCTAGGTGGCGCTCAGACGGATTCAATCCGGAGAAACCATGACAGCGTTTGCGCAGTTTTTGCCAGCGTTGTTCGAGAATGGCTGCCGCCCATGTTCCGGTGCCGCGCGAGTGTGTATCGACGGATATCGTGAGCAGGCTGCGGCCGATGTCGAGTATCAGTTGGGTGAAGGCTGGTTGCAACAATAGCGCTTGCGCACGCTGACGGGCTTGTGTAGCGGCATTTTGCAACACTGTAAAGGTGTCATCGCCGGTGGTTGTATGTTGTACTTGTGCCGCCAGAATCGGCAGGATGCCGGGTAAGATCTCATGCTGAAATACATCCCAATCGCGCGCCGGATTCAGTGCGTGCATCAATTCACGCAACGGTCGTTCCCAAGTGAGTGTTTCCTGTCCCAGCGATTCCGCCAATTGCACCCCTGTGTGCAAACGCCGCAATGCCACGCGCAGTTGGTGCAGGTATTCGATGTCGTGTGCATTCTCCAGAAAACCCGGCACATTGGCCGATAATTGCACCAGCGCTGCTTGCAGGACGGCGTTCCAAGCTTCACCCGTAGATTGATCTTGCGCAATAGTGGGCCGGATGGATTTTATAGGGCTGGGACTCACGGCGCCGCATAGTGTATAGCCGCGCTCCGCTTTGCTACGCGGCTCGATGTGCAGCGGCGCGGCTTGCAGCAGTTGCGCAGCGATCTCGAACAAAAATTCCGGTTCGCCGGATTTGAGCTCGATTTCCACTTCGCAAATTTCCCGGCATTGTCCAGCTGCGGTGATCTTGCCGCGATCCAGCGCTACTTCGGCTCGCGCTTTACTATGAACGATTTGCCATGCAGTGCGGCGAAATTCGGTGGTGAATACCGGTACGATGCGTTTGTGCTTGATACCGCTTAGTAAATCCAACGCCACTTGCGGCAATACAGAGAAATCCGGCCGGTCGCCGTTCTCGACAACCGCTTCCCACTCCGGGCGGCTGGTGAGCGCGCCGACCGATTGTGATTCGGCTTTCAGCGTCTGAATCCACTGCTTGCCGATGTGGCGCACGCGCAATGCAATGCCGTGCCGCATTAGATCGAACTTCGGGGTATCGAAATAAATGCTGAGTAAGGGATGATGCTGCGGTTTTCCGGCACTCAGCAGGGGGTGGCGCCGGATCAGAACGGTGTGGCGCGGCTGTAAAGCCAGCTTGAGCTCGATTTCCATACAATTTTCCCGTGAGAATGGCGCCGCAACAAGCGGCAGCCGGAGCGGATACTGTACTACTCAATCTTTAAGGTATCAAAATTGATTCCTGCGGGTGCTGGTGGTGATTTCAGTTTCATGTTTTCCAGCGCGTTGACCACCTGCTGCGCAATAACCAGATTGCGGTACCACTTGTAATCGGCCGGCACGATGTGCCACGGCGCGCGTTCGGTGCTGGTGGCGCTGAGCATGGCTTCGAACGCTTCGATATAGTTTTTCCAGAATTTACGCTCCTCGATGTCGCCAGTGCTGAATTTCCAGTGTTTCTCCGGATTCCGGATACGTTCTTCCAGACGTTTCTTCTGCTCATCCTTGGAAATATGCAGGAAAAACTTCAGGATGCACGTGCCGTTCTCTGACAATAATTCCTCGAATTCATTAATCTGATTAAACCGCTGCTGTATTACTTTGTCCGAAATCAAGCCGTGCACGCGCGTGATCAATACATCTTCGTAGTGCGAGCGGTTGAAAATGCCGATCTGGCCTTTTTCCGGCGCTTTCTGATGCACGCGCCACAAAAAATCATGTTTCAGTTCTTCCGCCGACGGTGTCTTGAACGTCACCACTTTGCAACCTTGCGGATTGACGCCCGACATCACGTGCTTGATGACGCCGTCCTTGCCACTGGTATCCATGCCCTGCAGCACGATCAGCAGCGCGCGGTTGCCGTTGGCGAATAAACGTTCCTGCAATTCATCCAGTTTGCCGATCAATTTCTCCGTGACGGCTTTGGCTTCTTCCTTGCCTTGCACTGTTTTTTTGTAATCGCCGGTATCGCCAGGATCGCATTGCGATAGGTCGAGTTTGCTGCCGGGTTTTATTGGGTAGTTGTTCATTTTGTTTCTTTCGGTGGGAATCTGAGAAGTATCTCAGTCATTTTAGGGAAAATATGCTTAAAGCAACCATTGCGGGGGCTAATCGGTGCATCATTATGTGTCAGCAGTGGATGTCAAGTCAGGTATTGGTGTAAATAAACTGTTGATTAACTCAGATATGTTAACGATGAATTCGAAAGCGATTCCTGGGGGTAGAATTGTTTGCTCATTTGGATGAGATGCCATATTTCTCAGATTTCTAAGTGAGCTCCATTTTGTATATTCTTCATCCGAAAAGAGCTTATCTTTATTAAGACGATCTACTTTGTCTTTAAAGGTTTTCTTGCCCATTTTATCGGCTGTAATTTGTTTGCATTTTTCACTAATGGCTGCTTCAGCCACGCGGAACAGTTGTTCGGATGCTAATGTGAAAAGCGGATAGAAAAAGTAACCATATAGCATGGAGCCACGGGCTACTTCAAATAGCTTGCAAATTTCTAATGGCACTGTTTCCAAAAGTTTTGGCTTAAGGATTGATATCACCCAATCCTCGGCTGACATAATAGAAATCTTATTATCTTGGAACATAGTCAAATTTTTCATTAAAGGATCTGGATTCATCCAGTTTTCATGAGTGATGACTTTTATCCCGAGATTGATCATGGCTTTAAATGTTCTTAAAATTACTATTATGGGTTAAGAAAGCGTTTTAAAATACTTTCTGGTAGTTCTGCTAAGTTGTTATTCAAAGCAAAACAACGTTTCATATTAGGATTGGATCCTGTACTAGGAGACCGAGTAAGCAATACAAGAATAGAGCCATCGTGCAATCCAACAGCAATTGAAGCATTGCTTTCTCTGCAGTCATGGGGTTTGCAGCGGAAAATAAACAAAAAGTTGTCTATTAACTCAATTGGGCTCTCGACTCCGTACTCAATCGTTATCGTTTCCAAATCTACACTTGATAATATATGTTGGAGACGTTTCTTAATTTGAGGTACTGCGAAAAAGTTGGTTTTTTTTCTGTTGCCAAAGCTTTGTGTCGGGTAGCGCCCTACCCATTCTTCCAAATTAGATAAGTCTTCACTATTAAGACCTTGTTTTGTTGGGTAGGTAAATTGTACGCAATCAATTATTTTATTAGGATTTTCTTTCGCTACTATTTCTTGCTTGTGCTCTTCAGATGAAATTTCTTTTTCTTTTAAAGGTAAACTCGAAGTATATTTTTGTACTGATTTTAATGGGCTTACTACAACAAAATTACTCAGTATTCCAACAACCTTAAGTTGTTCGCCCCCAAAATCAGTATCATAAAAACTTAAGATTATAAAATCTTTTCTAATCGTTGAATTGGTGATTAAACTGCTGACGAACCCTCCAAACAATGAGCCGAAAAACTTAGTTAAATCATCTTGTGTTCGAGTTTCTTGAAGGATTTGCTCGTGTATAAATTTTTCATAAGCTTCCATTGATGGGTTTGTATATGTTAGAAGAGCTAGTAATGTAACTGCAACAATGGTTTTGGTTAGCGATGGCATATTTTAACCTGTGGAAATTTTTATCTAACTCAGTGAGGTAAGTCTCCGGCTTTGCTGGAGGTGATTTAACTGAATATTCTGATCGGAGATAAGTTGTGATGCCAGAGACTACGGTTAGTATAGAAGCTAAATGAGCGCCATTAACAAAAGCAACATCGGCTTCACGAACGATAAAAACACACCACTCCGAGAGAATTACTCCACCCTTTAGAAATTCATCATCAAGAGCGGCAAGATGTAGCCAGCACTCGTTTTCTTTCATGATGGCTAACGTGCAAGTTTAATCGGTATTCTCTACTTTAAGACGCGTTCTAGTTGGACGACGTGTTATACGTGCTGTTTTCTTAGTCAATGCCAACAGCTCCGTCAAGGCTTCGTTTACTGCTTTCGACGTGGGAAATGCTTTTGCCACATCTGGTTCCAGCAATACGACTGACGTACCCTTAACAACTTCAGCAAAAAACTTTCCTCGTTCCAGTGTTGCGAAATCGGAATGCTTGTAGCTTTTGCGCATGTCTTCCTTATCCTTCTTCATAGAGTTTCCTTTCGCCTCGTGTCAGGCGGCGTGCACTGATAATTCGAATCGTACCGGGCCGATAAGTGTGGCAGACTGCCAGCAAACGGCCAAGCTTGGAACAACCGAATGTGATATACCGTTCTTCTTTCGCAGAATGATCGGGATCCGGGCCAGATACCGCATGAGGATCGAGAAAAACTGTAGCCGCTTCGTCAAATGAAACACAGTGTTTCCGGCGATTGGTTTCCGCTTTCTTTGAATCCCAGTCAAATTTCATGGCTGATTATTAGTAGCTGACTCATCAGGTATCACATAATATTGTTGATATTATAGTATTTTGAAATGGATGGGCTCATAGATTGAGAATGTGTGTACGTATCGAGATCGATTCAGAATCCGTGTTGTCAGCGATGATGTTTGTTGTCGAGCAGTATTATCCAAAGAAACTATGAACGATCCCCATTTCACCACTCCCATCGCCCAGCACATCTGGGATACCAAATATCGTCACTATGAACGCGGTGTCGTGCTGGATGCTTGCATCGAAGACACCTGGCAGCGCATCGCGAAAGCGCTGGCCGCGCCGGAAAATAATCCGGATTATTGGCAGAGTCGCTTTTACAGCATCCTGTGCGATTTTAAATTTCTTCCCGGCGGACGTATTCAGGCCGGAGCGGGGACTGTGCATCAGGTGACGTTGTTTAATTGTTTCGTGATGGGAACGATCGCCGATTCGATGGACGGTATTTTTGATGCGCTTAAGGAAGGCGCGTTGACGATGCAGCAGGGTGGCGGGGTCGGTTATGACTTTTCGACGTTGCGACCATGTGGTGCGCAGGCCGCCGGTGTTGGGTCGGTGGCTTCCGGGCCGGTTTCGTTTATGCGTATCTGGGACAGTATGTGTGCGACCATTCTGTCCACCGGCGCGCGGCGTGGTGCGATGATGGGTACGTTGTGCTGCGATCATCCGGATATCGAGGAATTCATCGCCGCCAAGCAGGATCGCAGCCAGTTACGGCATTTCAATGTTTCCGTACTCGTCAGCGATGCGTTCATGGCCGCCGTCAGCCGTGACGAAGATTGGCCGCTGATTTTTCCTGCAAATGAAAGTGAAACCGGCGGCGAGCTGCTCTTGCGTACTTGGCCTGGCTCCGGCGATGCGGTGCCGTGCAAGGTGTACAAACGCATCCGGGCGCGTGAGTTGTGGCAGAAAATCATGCGCGCCAACTACGATTATGCGGAACCGGGCGTGCTGTTCATCGACCGCATCAACCGGCTGAATAACCTGTATTACTGCGAAACGATTCATGCTACCAATCCGTGCGGTGAAGTGCCGCTGCCGCCTTATGGTGCTTGCGATCTGGGCTCGATCAACCTCACGCAATTTGTACGCGACCCTTTCACTGCGCGGGCACAGCTCGATCTGGATGCGATCGGTGCAACAGCCGCGATTGCCGTGCGGCTACTGAATAATGTCATTGATGTTTCGCATTTTCCCTTGGCCAACCAAGCCGGACAGGCGCAGCGCTCGCGGCGCATCGGTTTGGGGATCACGGGCTTGGCCGATGCATTGATCATGCTGCAAATCCGTTATGGCGGCAATGAAGCGGTGCAAATCGGGCAGCTTGCCATGCAGCGCATCTGTCACGCGGCTTATCAGGCTTCTACCAAGCTAGCGCGGGAGAAGGGCGCGTTTCCGCTGTTCGACAAGGAAAAATATCTGACTGGTACTTTTGTGCGAACCTTACCCGAATCCATACGCGATGGTATTGCGCAGCACGGTATCCGCAACAGCCATCTGACCGCCATTGCCCCGGCAGGCACCATCAGCCTGCTGGCCAACAATATTTCCAGCGGATTGGAGCCGGTATTCGATAGTTGCTACACGCGGCGGGTGCTCAAACGCGATGGCTGCTATGCGGATTTCCCGGTGACCGATTTTGCCGCCGCCTTATGGCGCAAAGGCCGCACAAGCAAAGATTTGCCACCGGCTTTCGTTACTGCGCACGAATTGACACCGGCCGAGCATCTGACCATGCAGGCGGCCATTCAACCGTACGTCGACCAGGCGATTTCCAAGACGATCAACATACCGGCGGATTACGATTTTGCGCGATTCAGCGATCTGTATCAGCAGGCTTACGATTTGGGTTTGAAAGGCTGCACCACGTTCCGGCCCAATGCGGTGACCGGTGAGATTCTGCATAAACCGGATGCGGATCATGCGGTGCCGCATTGCTGCGGTTTGGAGCGGGAGCCGGATTAATAATCGAAGTCTTGCGGAAAAATACCTGTCCGTGCAATGCCATCGTTGCCGATGGCACCGCGGAACATGCCGCTGGTGTTGAAACGCGTTGCAAAATTGCCTGCCGCATCCAACACGATCAAACCGCCATCGCCGCCGAGTGTGGCGATTTCTGCAAGGGTATTGTTGGCTGCTTCGGCAGGCGGAATATGTTGCAACCGCACCTGTGCTGCCGTATTAAACGCCGCCGCAGCGCGGATGAATACTTCGCCGCTGCCGGTTGCGGATACCGCAACCGAGCGATTGTCGGCGTAGGTGCCGGCACCGATGATCGGTGAGTCGCCGACGCGCCCGTAGCGTTTGTTGGTCAGTCCGCCGGTCGAAGTACCCGCGGACAGATTGCCCTGACAATCCAGCGACACGGCACCGACGGTGCCGTGTTTTTTGTCGCCGTTGGGTGGCAATGGAGCGGATTCCATGTCGTGATCGCGCACCACTTGTTCTTTTGCGATGGCCTTTTGCAGTTGATCCCAGCGGTGCTGCGTATAGAAATAGGCCGGATCGACGATTTCCAGGCCGTGTCCGGCGGCAAAATCCTCGGCTCCCCGGCCAACCAGAAGCACATGCGCGCTTTGCGTCATCACCGCATGCGCGGCGCGAATCGGGTTGCGGATCGTGGTGACTCCGGCAACAGCGCCCGCCATGCGCGTGACGCCATCCATGATAGAGGCATCCAGCTCGTTCCGGCCTTCGTGACTGAACACCGCACCCTTACCGGCATTGAACAACGGCGAATCCTCCATGACCACGATGGCGGCAATCACAGCATCAATACTGCTGCCGCCTGCTTCGAGCACCGCGTGACCGGCGAGCAGCGATTCCGCCAGTACTTGGCGGTAGGCTTGCTCGCGCTCAGCCGTCAACCGCTTGCGGTCGATTGTCCCGGCGCCGCCGTGAATGATGAGGCGTATCGGCGGAGCGCTCGAAGCTGGTGTTGTCACGACTGATTAATGGATGAAAAAACCGGTAGGTCAATGCAACTGATACTGTTGCGGATTATTCCTTTTTGTCTTCCCAGATAATGGAGCCTGCTATGCTTGTTTTAGCAAAATCGGAACATTTCCCGTCTCCGCGGCCTGAAATGCCGCCATCGGGTGCGCAAATGACATTTCCGATTGTGTCATACAAGTAGTTGAATTGATCGCAACATTGCGATGCGAAGTGATACACCACTGCATCTTGATATTCGAATTGCCTGATCGTCATGGGCCGGTCTATCGATCCAGCTATGAAATTGTCAATTTTCTGCATCAGCCAGAGCGGAAGAAAATTTTTTCCGGAACCATCCACGGCAAAAGTATGCTCGGATGGAACTAACCGCAAATTCGCCCAGATCTTTTCTGCGCCAATCGTGACACAAGGGATATGTGCGATATTCCGGGTACTGTCATAACGTGCAGCGCATTGTTCTTCCGACGCCGCAGTTACCGGCGCAAACAAAGATAATGCTATGACGGTTGCTAAATGCGGTAGGTATTTTTTAGACATATTCTTCAGAAAGTGAATGTTTAAAATTTTCACGCGCTGCTAACGAACTATGCGGGGCTTTTCTTTCGCCATTTCCAGCACCTCGGCCGCTGTCAATTGCCCAGCCATGTCACCGTTCCAGGTGGCGTTGAACGGTAAAGTATTTTGCACTCGTGTGGCGCGGCCAACATAGGCTTGTACCGTTAAATCCGGTTGCGTGATGGGTATGGCAATAGCGCGCGGGTTGCGGGTTGTTTCATCGAGCAGCGCTTGATTGATCTTGGCTTGGCGCCGCCCGTCACGTTTGCCTTTCGGCGTTGTACGCACGCTGCTTAACGATTTCTTAAGCAAGCTGGCGTGATTGCGCTTGTCGTCCTCGAGAACTTGATACGCTTGCAGATACAACTGATTGCCGCGCCAGCCGAGCAAACGTGGTTGATTGACGACTCGAACCGGCGTGCCGACGGGGACATTCTGATAGATGTACACGATATCTTCCGGGTACATGCGCAGGCAACCGTGGCTGCCGCGCAGCCCGATGCTGGGCGGTTTGTCGGTGCCGTGAATGGCGTAGCTCGGCCAATCCAGTTTCAACACATGCGTACCCATCGGATTATCCGGCCCGGGCGGCACAATAGCTGGCAGCGGATCGCCGTTTTTGGCATGCTCCCGACGGATCGAAGGCGTTGGAATCCAGCTCGGATTTTCTATTTTCGAAGCGACGCGCGTGATTCCCTCGGGGGTTTTCCATTCCACCCGACCGATGCCGACCGGATGTGTGATCACCCGTTGCGGTTTACCGGGCTTGGTTTTGGGAAAGTAAAACAATCGCATCGCGGCGAGATTGATCACAACGCCTTGGCGCGGTGCGTCCGGTAGCACGAATTGCGTGGGAACGATGATTTTGGTACCCACCTTCGGCAGCCACGGATCGACGCCGGGATTGGCGCTGACGATTTCTTCGTAACCCAGATTGAAACGCCGCGCGATATCGGACAAGGTATCGTCTTTACCGGCGGTGACCACTTGCAATGTACCGACAACATCGTCGCGCGCGGAATCGAAACTGAATTCGTGACTGGCGACCGGAATGGGTAACGATTTGACTCTTGGCGCAGGTGACACTGCTTGTTGCGTCGGCAACGACTGGCAGCCGCTTAGCAGCAAAAAGCCGATGCAAAAGCTGCATACGAGGCCGTCACGGAGTGAGTGTGAGTTTTTTTTATTCATATAATCAACAAGATCATCAAAGTTTGACGTGATTAATGGCAATCAATGTACAAGATTTCTTACGATGACACAACCATTAGTGACGCCAAATCAGGCTATTTTTACGGTCATTTAAAGTATCGAATGAGCGTTAGGAAATGCATTGCGTTGCCATAACTGTAAATTCAAGTGGTGATTTCGAGTTGCCGCCGGCGCATTTTTTGACCGGCGAAATCGATTGCCAGTATGATTGCCGAGTTAGAAAGCAGCAGGTAGGGCGAATCAGCGCAGCGCCTCCTTCATGGTATTAAAATTTTGACCAATCAACTTTTATAAAAATATGGCCACTATCGGTTTCATCGGTCTCGGCATCATGGGCAAGCCCATGGCCGGGCATTTGATCAAGGGCGGGCACCGTTTGTTTTTACAGTCGCGCAGCGGCGTGTCCGCCGACTTGATCGAGTTGGGCGGCAGTGCGGTATCGTTGCCGAAAAGGGTCGCGCAGCATGCGGATATCGTCATTACCATGCTGCCGGATACGCCGGATGTGGAGAAAGTGCTGTTCGGCGCGGATGGCATTACCGAGGGACTGCAATCCGATCCCGGCCGAAGCCGGATCATCGTCGATATGAGTTCGATTTCGCCGCTGGCGACACGCGAATTTGCCGCGCGCTTGAATGCACTTGGACATGAGTACGCCGATGCGCCGGTTTCCGGGGGCGATGTGGGGGCGCAGAATGCCACGCTGACGATCATGGTCGGCGCAAGTGCGGCGGTATTTGAAAAAATCAAACCGGTGCTGGGGTTGATGGGGAAAACAGTGACGCATATCGGTGACGTTGGCGCCGGGCAGGTGTGCAAAGTCGCCAACCAGATCGTCGTGTCGTCGGCGATCGAGGCGGTGGCTGAGGCGCTGCTGTTCGCGTCCAAGGCCGGCGTCGATCCAGCGAAAGTGCGGCAAGCGTTGCTCGGCGGATTTGCCGCGTCGAAGGCGCTGGAAGTGCACGGGCAGCGCATGATCGAGCGGCGTTTCGAGCCGGGTTTCTGCATTGAGCTGCATCACAAAGATTTGAACATCGCGTTGCAAAGCGCCGCGGAATTGAGCGTAAGCCTGCCGACTACGGCGGCGGTACGCGAATTGTTTTCCGCTTGTCTCGCGCACGGCGGCGCAACATGGGATAATTCCGCCATTGTTAAAATGCTGGAAAAACTGGCTAACCACGAAATTCAAAAACTCTCTGAATAAGCGTATGTCTGCTCAAGAACTGGTCAACAAGCTGCGGTCTTTTTTGCCGCCCGATGCGGTTTTGCACGAAACCGAGGATTTGAAACCGTACGAATGTGATGGTTTGTCCGCTTACCGGCAGTTGCCGATGATCGTGACGCTGCCACACAGTGAAGAGCAAGTTGTGAAAATATTGCAGCTTTGCCATGCCACCCAAACGCCAGTAGTGGCGCGCGGCGCTGGTACTGGTTTATCGGGCGGTGCGTTGCCGCACGCGCAAGGGGTTTTGCTGTCGCTGGCGAAACTCAAGCAGATCATCGACATCGATCCGCTGGCGCGCACCGCGCGCGTGCAGCCCGGTGTGCGCAATCTGGCGATCAGTGAAGTGGCAGCGCCGTATGGTTTGTACTACGCGCCGGATCCTTCGTCGCAAATCGCCTGTTCGATCGGCGGTAACGTCGCGGAAAATTCCGGCGGTGTGCATTGTCTGAAATATGGCTTGACCGTGCACAATATTCTCAAGTTGCGCGTGCTGACCATCGACGGCGAGTGTCTGGAAATCGGCGGCGACAGTTTGGATAGCGCGGGTTATGACTTGCTGGCGCTGATGACGGGCAGCGAGGGCATGCTCGGTATCGTTACGGAAATTACCGTCAAATTGATCCCGGTGCCGGAAAAAGCGCAGCTGGTGATGGCGGCGTTCGACGATGTGCAGAAAGCGGGTAGCGCGGTGGCGAATATCATCGGCGCGGGCATTATTCCAGCGGGAATGGAAATGATGGACAAGATTACGATTCATGCGGTGGAAGAATTCCTGCACGCCGGTTACGATTTGAATGCTGAGGCGATTTTGCTGTGCGAATCGGATGGCAGCGCTGAGGAAGTGGCGGATGAAATCCAGCGGGTGAATGCCATCATGCAGCAAAGCGGTGCGATTAATATCAGCACCTCGCATAGCGAAGCCGAGCGGCTTAAATTCTGGGCTGGCCGTAAAGCGGCTTTTCCCGCCGCGGGCCGGGTTTCGCCGGATTATTACTGCATGGACGGCACTATTCCGCGCAAACGGCTGGCCGATGTGTTGCGCGGCATTGAAGAATTATCGCAAGAATACGGTTTGCGCTGCATGAACGTGTTTCATGCCGGGGACGGCAATTTGCATCCACTGATCCTGTACGATGCAAATAAGCCCGGCGAATTGGAAAGAACCGAGGAATTCGGCGGGAAAATACTGGAAATGTGCATTCATGCCGGTGGCACGATCACCGGAGAACATGGCGTGGGAATGGAAAAAATCAATCAGATGTGTTCGCAGTTCGGCAGCGGCGAACTGGCTATGTTTCATGCCGTGAAGGCGGCGTTCGATCCGGCGGGCTTGCTCAATCCGGGCAAAGCGGTGCCTGAATTACACCGCTGCGCGGAACTGGGGGCGATGCATGTGCATCGTGGCGAGCAAAAATTTGCTGAGCTGCCGCGTTTTTGATGCGATGCAAACCCTGGTCGATCAGTACCAAGCAGCTATTCGCGCTGCGCTTGACAATAAAACCCCGCTGCAAATACGCGGTGGCGGCACTAAGCATTTTTATGGCAATCCGGTTGCGGTACAGCACGGTACATTGCTCGATATGACCGGCTACCACGGTATCGTCGACTATGAGCCGACCGAACTGGTGATCACGGCGCGTGCCGGTACGCGGCTGGCGGATTTGGAAGCGGCGTTGGATCAGCACGGCCAGATGCTGGCATTCGAGCCACCGCATTTCGGTGCGGCTGCTACCTTGGGCGGTTGCGTTGCCGCCGGACTGTCCGGTCCGCGCCGCGCTGCTGCAGGCAGTGTGCGGGATTTCGTTCTGGGTGTGCGCATGCTCAATGGAAAAGGTGAGGATTTGCGGTTTGGCGGGCAGGTTATGAAGAATGTCGCCGGTTACGATGTCGCCCGATTAATGGCGGGAGCGCTGGGTACGCTTGGCGTCTTGCTCGAAGTATCGCTGAAAGTTTTGCCCAAACCGACTGTTGAAACGACGCTGTGCTTACCGATGGATACAGCGGTTGCAATCGAGAAAATGAATCAGTGGGCGGGCAAGCCGCTGCCGCTTTCCGCGACTTGTTATACCAGCAGCCAGCTGTTTGTCAGATTTTCCGGCGCCGAACCTGCAGTGCGTGCAGCGCGGCTGAAGCTGGGTGGCGATGTAGTGCAAGACGATGCTGTTTTTTGGCGGTCGGTGCGCGAACACGCGCATGATTTTTTTCAATTGGATCAGCGGTTATGGCGCTTATCGGTTAAATCGACTGCACCGTTTTTGCATCTGCCGGGTAAACAGTTGCTGGAATGGAACGGCGCTTTGCGCTGGCTATGCGCATCCGGTGGCGATGAAACTGAGGTTATTCGTCACGCAGCTAAGGCGGCGGGCGGGCATGCCACTCTGTTTCGCGCAGACACTGCACGTGCTGCAGTGTTTCATCCTTTGCCGCCCGCACTGATGAAGATTCATCGCGCCTTGAAAGAAAAATTTGATCCGGCGGGAATTTTCAATCCTGGCCGGCTTTATCCCGGGATTTAAATGCAAACGAAGCTTGCTGATTTTATAAAAAATTCCCCGCAAGGCGAGGAAGCAGACGCCATTCTGCGCAGTTGCGTACATTGCGGTTTTTGCCTGGCGACTTGTCCGACGTATCAAATTCTGGGTGACGAACTGGATAGCCCGCGCGGACGTATTTATCTGATGAAACAGATGCTGGAAGGACAGCCGGTGACGCAAAAAACGCAAGCGCATCTGGATCGTTGCCTGACTTGCCGCGCTTGCGAGACGACTTGTCCATCCGGGGTGCGTTATGGCGCTTTGGTGGATATCAGTCGTGGGATTGTGGAAAAACAGGTCAAGCGCGATATCCGTGCCGAGGTGATGCGTTTTACCTTGCGCAAAGTCTTGCCCAACGCGGTGTTGTTTAATGCGCTGTTTAAAGTTGGCCAAACGGTGCGACCCTTGTTGCCGGAAAGCTTGAAAAGAAAAATCCCGGGTAAATCCAGCGCAATAAAATGGCCCGGTGTGCGCCATGCACGCAAAATGCTGGTGCTGGATGGTTGTGTGCAACCGGTAATGGCGCCGAACATCAACGCCGCTAGCGTGCGTGTACTGGATAATCTGGGGATTTCGTTGATTAAGGCGGAGCAGGCTGGCTGCTGCGGTGCGGTTGCTTTCCATCTGAATGCGCAGTCGGAAGGACTGGATTATATGCGCCGCAATATCGATGCCTGGTGGCCATGGGTGGAGCGAGGAGAGATCGAAGCAATTATAGTGACAGCCAGCGGCTGTGGCGTGACTGTGAAAGAGTACGGACATTTCTTGCAACACGATGCAGTGTATGCCGAGAAAGCGGCTAGGATTTCAGCACTTGCAAAAGATATCGGCGAGGTGCTTTATGCTGAACTGGAAAATGTTGAGAGGGTGCTTGCGCAACGGACCGTTAAAGCTGAAAAAAAACGGTTGTCGTTCCATTCGCCTTGCACGTTGCAGCACGGCATGCGAATTCGCGGTGTAGTGGAGAAAATTCTAATTGCAGCCGGTTTCGATTTGACCGTCGTGCCCAATGCGCATCTATGTTGCGGCTCTGCCGGTACGTATTCTATTTTGCAGCCGGAGCTTTCGCAGCAACTGCTGAAAAATAAGGTTACCGCACTGGAATCAGGCAAGCCCGATCAGATAGCCACTGCGAATATCGGTTGTCTGATGCATTTGCAGAGCGGTACTTCACTTTCAGTCAAGCATTGGATTGAGCTGCTGGACGAGCGGTTATCCGGCGGCTGAAGCGGTAAAAGTTTTCATTTCGATTAATATTCTAATTTTTTTGTTATACAATCCCGGGCTGAATTGTTCCGGCGGAATTGCTGAACATGCATAAATGAGTAATAAGCTTACAGATAATCAATTGGAGAAGATATGAAGGTTGTTTTTAAAAGTGGTTGGGTAACAAAATTCGGCGGTGCGGTTTTAGTATCTTTTTTGGCATTGCCGTCGTATGCGCAATTAATGCTCGCTCATGAAGGTCACCATGATGCCGGCGGCTGTACGATCAAAACCGGTGAATTCCCGGTAACATTCAGCGCCTATGAAGTACCGGAGGGCGGCATACCACCGATGCATTCGTTTTGCGAAAATCTACCGAACACCGGTAAAGTGAATTTGACCATTGAGTTGCCGCATGAAGCACGCGAGATTCCTCTGGCGGTTCGTCTTGTCAAGGAAGGGCATGAAGGACATGGCGCCAAATCGGCTGCATCTGCTGAGCAAAAGCCAGCTACGGACGGTCATGCGGGTCACGAAGGCATGAATCATGATGAGCATGCGGAACACGTGACTGCGGAGCATGGCGTTGTCTATATGCCGCCTGAAGTGCACAACTCTGGAATTATTGTGGTAGCTGCCAATATCCAGGAAATAGGTCAGTATGCGATACAATTGGAAAAAAAAGACGATGCGGGCAATGTTAAAACAGTCGTCAAAATTCCATTAGGTGTTGGTAAAGGCGGCGGACATGGTAGTCATGGCGGTGGTTTCGGCGTGATGGAAATTGCTTTAGTAGTGGTGGTGGCAGGTGGCGGTGCTGCGTTCTATTTCATGCGCCGTAAAAAAGCATCGGATGCTTCAGCGTAACTAAGTAAAGGTTTTTTACAGTTAGCAAGTTAGCAATCGAGCTGAAATCAATTGTGCTATGTAGCTAGGTGGTGCATACGTCGGAAAATAAGATCAATAGCAATTATTCTTACGTGACCTTGTCAACTAAATCCCTTGACAGTATTATGAGTAGTAAGTAGTCTTTATTGGATTGTAGTTATTGCTGAGGCTTTTGTTTTGTAGAAAGAGAGGAGCTGAGGAGTAGTGAAGAGAAGAGGAAGGAGCGAGGGAGGATTTCTGAGTTTCTTTATAGATTGATTAAGACGAGA
>JBDHRU010000161.1:0-5849 GCA_039807765.1 Nitrosomonas sp.
CTTCTTCATTTGCGATTTAAAACTGCCGTCGCCGCAATGCAAAATGACATCAAAACCTTGATCGCGGAGCGATTCGGCGCATTTCCAGGCATAACCCGCCGCCTGCTCTCCTTGATGCACGATATAAATATCCGGCAGCGGCTGCGGAATCTTTCCGCCGCATTCCTGCATCAGCGCAAGCAAGCGCTCAATACCCATGGCAAAACCGCAGGCAGGCGAAGGTTTCCCTCCCACCTGCTCAATCAAACCATCATAACGCCCTCCTGCACAGACAGTCCCTTGCGCGCCGAGCTTATCGGTCACCCATTCGAAAACCGTGCGATTGTAATAGTCGAGTCCTCTGACCAAGCGTAAGTTAATGTCGAAGTTAATCCCCCGCTCACGCAAAATGTGCTGCAAGGATTCAAAGTGGTCAAGTGAATCGGTATCCAGATCGTCCATCAACTTCGGCGCATTTTCGATGATGCCCTGTATGGCTGGATTTTTGCTGTCGAGAATGCGCAGTGGGTTGGTATGTAAGCGCCGCAATGAATCTTCGTCGAGCACATCGCGATGCTGCTCAAAGTATTTGATCAACCGGGAACGGTGCAATGCGCGCGACTCGGCGTTACCCAACGTGCTGATTTCCAGCCGCAAACCGGAAATTCCCAGCAAATCCCACAAACGCGCGCACATCACGATCAATTCCGCATCGATATCCGGGCCGGCATAACCCAGCGCTTCCACACCGACCTGATGAAATTGCCGGTAACGGCCTTTTTGCGGGCGTTCGTGGCGAAACATCGGACCGGCATAATACAGGCGTTGCGGGCCGGCATATAATAAGCTGTGTTCGATCACCGCACGCACGCAGGAAGCGGTGCCTTCCGGCCGCAGCGTCAGACTGTCATCGTTGAGATGATCGACAAAGGTATACATCTCTTTTTCCACGATGTCGGTCACTTCACCAATGGAGCGGATAAACAAATCGGTCTGCTCGACGATTGGTGTACGGATATTGCGATAACCATAGGCGGCAAGCCAGCGCTGCACGGTTTGCTCAAAATGCACCCACAGATACGATTCATCCGGCAGGATGTCGTTCATCCCGCGAATCGCTTTTACACCATTAGCCATCAGACCGCTTTTCTCGGATACTTCTCGCTGACATAGCGATCGACAATCGCACGGAATTCGTTGGCGATATTGTCGCCTTTCAATGTGACGGTTTTTTGTCCGTCGACAAATACCGGCGCTACCGGAGTTTCACCGGAACCGGGCAGGCTGATGCCGATATTGGCATGCTTGCTTTCGCCGGGACCATTCACCACACACCCCATGACCGCCAGCGTCATATTTTCCACGCCATCGTATTGCTCGCGCCACACCACCATTTCGTCGCGCACATACGCTTGAATACTTTCCGCCAGCTCCTGAAAATATGTGCTGGTAGTGCGTCCGCATCCCGGACAAGCAGCCACCAACGGAACAAACGCACGCAACCCCATGGTTTGCAGAATTTCCTGCGCGACGATCACTTCGCGCGAGCGCGTTCCGCCCGGCTCCGGTGTCAGCGAGATGCGAATCGTATCGCCGATGCCTTCCTGCAGCAGCACGGCCAACGCCGCCGTTGATGCCACAATCCCCTTGGAACCCATGCCTGCTTCGGTCAAACCGAGGTGCAACGCATAATTACAACGCTTGGCCAGTTCCCGGTAAACCATAATCAAATCCTGCACGCCGCTCACTTTACACGACAACACAATTTTACTGCGCGGCAGGCCGATTTCTTCCGCCTTGGCTGCACTTTCCAGCGCTGACGTGATCAGCGCCTCGCGCATGACATATTTGGCGTCTTGCGGATCACTGGATGCGGCATTTTCATCCATGATGCGCGCCAGCATTTCCGAATCGAGACTGCCCCAGTTGACACCGATACGCACCGGCTTATCGTACTTGCAGGCAATTTCAATCAGTGTGGCGAACTGTTCATCGCGTTTCTTGCCATGCCCGACGTTGCCGGGATTAATTCGCAGCTTGGCGAGCGCTTGCGCGCATTCCGGATAGCTGGTCAGCAGCTTGTGGCCATTGAAATGAAAATCACCCACTAACGGTACATGGCAACCTATATCATCCAGACGCGCGCGAATTCCCGCCACTGCTTTCGCCGCTTCCATCGAATTGACGGTGATACGCACTAGCTCGGAGCCGGCACGCGCCAATTGCGCCACTTGTTCGGTTGTGGCAACCTCATCCACCGTATCGGTATTGGTCATGGACTGCACTACGATCGGCGCGCCGCCACCCAGCATGACGGAACCCACCTGGACACCGACGCTGGATCGGCGATTTATTGAATTACTATTGTCAGACATAATTTAATGTATTGAGATCAAAGGATTGCAAATGCTTTTATTCGAGTGTGAAACGCGCGGTCCCACCTTTTTTTTTGTAGGATGAAATATCAATTTCCTTGTTATTATAGGTGAGATTAACACCGGATGCATTGCCAATCACAATTGACAGTGGTCTCTTGCCTGTGACGGTCTGTTCGCTACCACCCTTCTTGAGCTGCTCAAATACCGGAGTGCCAGTACTGTCAACAACTTTCACCCATGAATCCGTAGTAAATTTGAAATATAAATGACCTATGTTTTTGGCCGTATCCGCTTTTTTCTCTACTTTTTCAGTTTCCTCGGATTTCTCAGTCTTTTCGCTTTTCTCCACAGCAGGCTTAATATCGACTACCACGGTTTCCGTCTTTATGTCTGCCGCTGTTTCGGTATTTTCCGGATTGCGTGCCGTAGGAGTGACTTCAGATGATTTATTTAATGGCGCACCGGCTGAATTCTTACCAGCCGTCGCCGGCAAAGGCAACTGAATCGCCACCGAGGCTGTTGCGGGTTCAGTTTTTGTTTCTTCACTTGCCGCGCTGGAATCGGAATTCTTACTCCAGCCGCCGTTTTCAAAAAGAAAATACGCACCCAATACGATTACAAACAAAATAACAACAATAATCAGCGCATGATTCTTCGGGGCCTCGCGGTTCGAGGAAAACGATATTTGTTTGTTTTTGAATGGAGTACGTTCATAGGTTGATACTACCCGTGTCGATTCGGGAAGCATCTGCATCAGAGGCGCCACGTCCAATTGAACCAGATTGGCATAATTGCGAATGAAACCGCGCAAGAATGTACGCCCGGGTAATCTCTCAAAATCTTCTTTTTCGATCGCTTCAATTTGTTGCACCGAAAGACGCAATTGCCGCGACACATCGTCGATACTCAAACCCTTGGCTGTGCGCGCATTACGCAACAAGTGCCCGATGCTTTGCACGACACTCACCGAATCGATGCTGTTGAATTCATTTTTTACCGATTGATTGTCAAAAGGAACATTCATGCTGTTGTAA
The DNA here is from genome assembly GCA_039807765.1 of Nitrosomonas sp. GTDB lineage: Bacteria > Pseudomonadota > Gammaproteobacteria > Burkholderiales > Nitrosomonadaceae > Nitrosomonas. The sequence goes on from JBDHRU010000161.1 coordinate 3,392, forward strand.
TTATTGTTGGTTTGAAGTTGCCTGCGATGATTATCGGAGTCGGGCGTCAACGGAGTGGAATCCTCTTTGTACCGATCAGCCAAAGTAGTTTGCGCGATCATGGCGACATTTTCTTGCGCTGCCGGCACAGCTTGAGTATTTTCAGAAAGTTGCCGATCGCTATTGTTTTTCTCATCCGTTGTATTCATCATTTCACCTTTCCTTCTCGAACCATGGCCATTTCTTTGGATTCAGGAAAATGTTTCTGCAACTGAAAGATATAGCTGTCAACGGCCAATTGATTACCCATTGCCTGCTCAATTTTTATCGCCATCAACAAACTTTCTGCCGTAGGCGGATTATTCTGTGAAAACTGCGCGAGCTTGGATTTTGCTTCCGCTAAATTACCGCGCTGAAAATCAATATCAATCAATCCGATTATCGCTGGTGAATAGTTCACCTGAAGGGATAATGCTTTCTGAAATAAAAGTTTCGCTTCCGCGTAATTCTGGCGTTTTGTCTCGCAAATCCCGGCATTGGCGTAAGACATCTCCGGCGTTGCATAGAGCGGATCCTTGGCCGCTGTCATGAAATGTTCAATCGCCTGATCCATGCGCTGCGGAAAACGCTGACATAGAAACCAGCCATAATTATTGCGGATTTCGGAATTTCTCGGCGCCAGCCGGACAGCGTGCTCAAAATTCTCCAGTGCTTTACTGTTTTCATTTAAAGTCATATTAATCAACCCCAGCACATTGTAAGCAAGCGCGTAATCGGACTGAGCTTTCAACGCTTCGTTGACTTCTTCGATGGCGACATCGATTTGCCCGCGATGATAATATTCGGCCGCCAGCTCCGTATGGATTTTCGCGCTTTGCAAAGCCCGATCCGATCCGACTGGAAGCGGCATTCCGTTGTTCACTGCCTGCTGCACGCAACCACTAAATCCTAATAAGGCCAGCGGCAGTGCAAAAAGCAGCAACCATTCTTTTTTCACTGCACAGCCTCTATTTTCAAACCGGCCGTGCGGCGTGTCTTATCTTTCACTTGACCGGCAAGCTGACCGCAGGCTGCGGCAATATCATCGCCCCGCGTTTTCCGCACCGTGGCGACCAATCCAGCTTGCATCAATATATCCCGAAAAATCCGCATGGCTTCAGCACTTGAACGCTTGAAACCGGAATCATGGAATGAATTAAATGGAATCAAATTAAATTTGCAAGGAACATCCCGCACCAGCTTGATGAGCTCACGCGCGTGCGTGGCGCTGTCATTGACACCATCCAGCATGACATATTCAAACGTGACGAAATCACGCGGCGCAGACGGCAAGTAGCGCTGGCAAGCCGCCAATAATTCCTTGATCGGGTACTTCTTATTAATCGGCACCAATTGATCGCGTAACGCATCGTTCGGCGCGTGCAAGGAAATCGCCAAAGCCACCGGGCAGCGTTCCCGCAACCGGTCTATCGCAGGCACCAATCCGGATGTACTGACCGTCACGCGCCGGCGGGAAAGACCATACGCATGATCATCCAGCATAATATCCAGCGCGGTAACCACATTATCGAAATTAGCCAGCGGCTCGCCCATCCCCATCATAACTACGTTGGTTACGGCCCTGTTTGTCTGCGGTACCTGATCGCCGACCTCCAATCCGATCATCTTGTTGGCAATCCACAATTGCCCGATGATCTCGGCCACTGTTAAATTACGATTAAACCCTTGTTTTCCCGTCGAGCAGAAAGCGCACGCCAAAGCGCATCCTACCTGACTGGACACACATAGCGTGCCGCGATTGGCTTCCGGGATGAAGACCGTTTCTATACCGTTGCCGGAACCAACCGACAGAAGCCATTTGCGCGTTCCATCCGCAGCCACGGAATCATACGTGATTTGCGGCAATTCAATCACCGCCATCGCAGCCAGTTTCTCGCGCAAACTTTTGGCCAAGTCGCTCATTGCGGCAAAATCAGCGGTACCGGACTGATGAATCCAACGCAACAGCTGCTTTGCACGGAAAGGTTTTTCGCCTATTCCGGTGCAAATATCAACCAGACCCTTGCCATCGTAATTTAACAGATTGATTGTCACTGGTTAGCTAGCACGTAATGTTTTAACGTGAATAGATATTCAATGCCGGGAAGAAACAGGCAATTTCAACCGCAGCTGTTTCCGGTGCGTCCGAGCCATGAACGGCATTGGCATCGATGCTGTCGGCAAAATCGGCGCGAATCGTTCCTTTCTCCGCTTTCTTGGGATCGGTAGCACCCATTAAATCGCGATTCTTTTTAATGGCGTCATCTCCTTCCAGCACTTGCACCATCACAGGACCGGATATCATGAATTTAACCAGATCATTGAAAAATGGGCGCGCCCGATGCACCGCATAAAATTGCTCCGCATCGGCTTGCGATAAATGCACCATGCGCGCCGCAATAATTTTCAAACCGTTTGATTCAAAACGGGAATAAATTTG
>JBDHRU010000162.1:0-5807 GCA_039807765.1 Nitrosomonas sp.
GCGCTTTCAGTTCACGCCGCTGCGCAATAGACAGTGTTAACATTAAACTCTCTTTAAATATATTATTTTACTTGATGAAACGGGCTAAAACCAGCAAAGCGTGGATGAAAGAGCATGTCAATGATTTTTTCGTCAAGCAGGCCAGAAAAGAGGGTTATCGATCGCGTGCCGCCTATAAGCTACTGGAAATAGCCAATCGGGATCGCTTATTAAAGCCGGGTATGGTTGTTGTCGATTTAGGTGCTGCCCCCGGCAGCTGGTCTCAAGTCGCCAGCCAGAAAATAGGTCACACAGGAAAAGTAATTGCACTGGATATTCTGGAAATGGCACCATTACCCGGTGTGGAATTTATTCAGGATGATTTTAGAGAAGAGCGCGCCTTGCTTGAATTAAGAAAGCACTTGGGAGAGCAACAACCGGATCTTGTTATTTCCGATATGGCGCCCAACATGAGTGGTATTGTCGTGAGCGATCAGGCTAGAAGCATGTATTTGGCCGAATTGGCATTGGCATTCTCGTTGGAGCAACTGAACTATGGCGGAAATTTCCTAGTCAAAGTTTTCCAAGGTAGGGATTTTGATTCATTTATCCGTAACATGCGTGCCGGGTTTAGCAACATACTGATAAGAAAGCCGGAAGCCTCGAGAAACCGCAGTAATGAATTATATTTGCTAGGTCTTGGAAAAAAAAGTAATAGCAGCAATCGCTGAGAAACCCCTGAGGGAAGCTCTGAAAAAGATAGCGAACAACGGTCAGGCAAGGCGAAATCAGCAGATAAGAAAGTGCAGTTTAGAAGGTGTAAATGAGCATTTTGAATCTGATTTCAACACAGCAACACAGCATGACCGAGCACAGTAGTTCTTTAAAGCTTCTAGTGATTAAGACAAATGTTAAGAATAGGATTATGGTTTGATAGCAAATTTACATCACACGAACTATTCTGTTCTATTTGACAAAATAGAGTTAGAATGTCCAATCAATGATTTTAAGGTGCAAACCAAGGAGCTATTTTGAATAACTTAATTAAAAACATGGCCATTTGGCTGGTAATTGCACTTGTGTTGATGACCGTATTCAATCAATTCAGCGTACGTCAACCGACGCAAGTACCGATGGAATATTCCCAATTCATTTCAGAATTGAATCAAGGCAGAATAGCCAAGGTTGTGATTGAAGGCCGTACCTTGAAAGGTACCAAGTCCGATGGCAGACGATTTACAACCTATGCGCCGTCCGATCCGTGGATGGTTAGTGATTTGCTCAAAGCCGGTGTCATTGTTGAAGCAAAACCTGAAGAAGAGCCGTCCATGCTGATGAGCATTTTCATTTCATGGTTCCCAATGCTGTTGCTGATTGCAGTATGGATTTTCTTCATGCGGCAAATGCAAGGCGGTGGACGCAGTGGCGGCGCATTTTCATTCGGTAAGAGTAAAGCGCGCATGCTGGATAAATCGGCCAACACCGTTACCTTTAACGATGTTGCAGGCTGTGAGGAAGCAAAGGAAGAAGTAGCGGAGCTGGTGGAGTTTCTCCGTGACCCATCAAAATTCCAGAAACTCGGCGGACGAATCCCACGCGGTGTGCTGATGGTCGGCAGCCCGGGAACCGGTAAAACGTTATTGGCGCGCGCAATTGCGGGTGAAGCGCAAGTGCCGTTCTTCAGCATATCCGGCTCGGATTTCGTTGAAATGTTTGTTGGTGTGGGTGCATCGCGAGTACGTGATATGTTCGAGCAAGCCAAAAAGCATGCGCCGTGCATCATTTTCATCGATGAAATTGATGCCGTTGGACGTCAACGGGGCGCCGGACTCGGTGGCGGAAACGATGAGCGGGAACAAACCCTCAACCAGTTGCTGGTGGAAATGGACGGCTTTGAGGGCGCTATGGGTGTAATCGTCATTGCAGCAACCAACCGCCCTGATGTATTGGATCCGGCGTTATTGCGGCCTGGCCGTTTTGACCGTCAAGTAACCGTACCGCTACCTGATATCCGCGGACGCGAACAAATTCTGCATGTACATATGCGCAAAGTGCCTTTGGCGCCTGATGTAAAAGCAGAGATCCTGGCGCGCGGTACACCCGGTATGTCGGGTGCCGATTTGGCTAACTTGGTCAACGAAGCAGCGTTGTTCGCCGCGCGCAGCAACAAGCGTCTGGTCGATATGGAAGATTTTGAGCGCGCCAAAGACAAAATTTTCATGGGTGCGGAACGCCGCTCAGTGGTTATGCCGGAACACGAACGCCGCAATACCGCTTACCATGAATCAGGCCATGCGGTAGTAGCTCAATTACTGTCAAAAACCGATCCCGTGCATAAAGTGACGATTATCCCGCGCGGCCGCGCATTAGGTGTAACGATGCAATTGCCGACGGAAGATCGCTTCAGTATGGAGCGCGAAGAAATTCTGCAAAGAATTTCCGTCATGTTCGGCGGCCGTATTGCGGAAGAAGTTTTCATGCATCAAATGACTACTGGTGCATCTAACGATTTCGAGCGCGCTACAGAATTAGCGCGACAAATGGTTACCCAATGGGGGATGTCCGATTCGCTCGGTCCAATGGTTTATGGTGAAAATGAAGGTGAAGTTTTCCTGGGCCGCTCAGTCACAACACATAAGAACGTGAGTGAGGCGACAATGCAAAAAGTCGATGCCGAAGTTCGCCGTATCATTGACGAACAATATGCATTGGCACGTAAACTGATTGAAGAAAACAAAGACAAGATTGAAGCCATGACGCAAGCTTTACTGGAATGGGAGACGATCGACAGCGACCAAATCAAGGATATTATGGACGGTCGCCCACCACGTCCGCCCAAACCGCCGCAATCCATGTCTCCAACAAAACCAAGCGAAGAACCTACTTCAGCGGCAAAAGCGGATGGGGGTAAAGAACCTGCAGCACCGCAAGAAATCGCCAAAGAAGCAGATTAATCACAGCAACTTGAACAAACGGGATGCGATTGAATGATCGTATCCCGTTCTTATTTCTGCAATTCCTTCTACTGCATCGTGTCTTCATCACACCAGAACTCTATTCATTCAAGCAATCGCCCATTGATCATGGGAATCATTAATGTCACCCCCGACTCTTTCTCGGATGGGGGTCATTATTTTTCAACACAACGAGCAATTGCGCATGCTAAAAACTTGATCGAAGAAGGCGCCGATATTTTGGATATCGGTGGAGAATCAACTCGCCCGGGAAGTCAGCAAATCAGCATCGACGAAGAACTAAGACGTGTTATCCCTGTGCTGGAGGCACTGGCCGATACTCGAATCCCCGTATCAATAGATACATCTAAACCTGAAGTGATGAAACGCGCTATAACCGCTGGTGCTTTTATGATCAATGACGTTAATGCGCTGCGTAGTCCGGGTGCGTTGGAAGCTGTCGCGCCAAGCAGTCATGTGCAGGTCTGTTTGATGCATATGCAAGGCACACCGCAGACGATGCAAGCCAACCCGCAGTACTACGATATCGTCCAAGAAGTGAAAAATTTCTTACAGCAACGCATCCAGGCGGCAACGGCAACCGGTATATCACGAGACCGGCTGATCATCGATCCGGGCTTTGGTTTCGGCAAATCACTTCAGCACAATTTCACCTTATTAAATAGGCTGGATCAATTGCTTGATCTCGATGTTCCGTTGCTCGCAGGCTTATCGCGTAAATCCATGCTCGGAGCGATCACCGGAAATAGCGTTGATCGCCGCATCCATGAAAGCACCGCAGCAGCCTTGTTAGCCGTAGTCAAAGGCGCCAAAATTGTGCGTGTGCATGATGTCAAAGCAAGCAAAGAAGCGCTTGCGGTTTATAATGCAATGAGAAATTGTAATGTACAATAAACCAACATAATCACATCCAATCGCAATTAGTAAGCACTCAAATTGACAAAAAAATATTTTGGAACAGATGGCATTCGCGGGTGTGTCGGTAAATCACCCATTACGCCCGATTTTATTTTGCATTTAGGTTATTCGGCCGGCAAAGTTCTCGCCGCTGCCGATTGGCATCTTGCGCAAGGCAAGCGCCCGACCGTTCTGATTGGCAAGGATACTCGGGTGTCGGGTTACATGCTGGAATCCGCCTTGGAAGCAGGATTATGCGCCGCCGGCGTGGATGTCATCCTATCTGGGCCGATGCCGACTCCGGCTATCGCTTACCTTATTCGCGCCTTGCGACTACAGGCCGGGATTGTGATTTCGGCTTCGCATAATCTCTTCGAGGATAATGGCGTCAAATTCTTTTCTGCCGAGGGTAAAAAATTACCCGATGAAGTAGAACATAAAATCGAAAGCGGTATCCATGCGCCGATCGAAACCAAACCTTCGGCGCAATTAGGAAAAGTACAACGTATTGACGATGCCGCCGGACGCTATATCGAATTTTGCAAAAGCACTTTCCCCTATCACCTTGATCTACGCGGGCTGCGTATAGTCGTCGATTGCGCGCACGGCGCCGCTTATCATATCGCCGGTCACGTCATGCACGAATTGGGTGCGGACATCGTTACCATCGGCATACAACCCAATGGGCTGAATATCAATCTTGAATGCGGCGCTACGCATTGCGCAACGTTGCAGAAAGCGGTCAAACAGCACCACGCTGACCTAGGTATTGCATTGGATGGCGACGGTGACCGGCTTATGATGGTCGACAAAAAAGGTCAAATTTATGATGGCGATCAACTGATCTATATCATCGCCAAGCATCGCTTGCAGAAAAAAGCACTGACTGGCGGTGTTGTCGGCACCTTGATGACCAATCTGGCGATCGAGGCGCAATTCAAAAAACTGAATATTCCGTTTCTCCGCGCCAATGTCGGTGATCGCTACGTGCTGGAGTTATTGCAAGAAAAAGAATGGCAGCTCGGTGGCGAAAATTCCGGACATATTATTTGCATGGACAAACATACTACAGGTGACGGCATCATTTCCGCCTTGCAAGTGCTATATGCACTACGCGATACGAATAAAACATTGGCCGAGTTCATGCGTGGTGTCTCACTTTATCCGCAACGCTTGATCAATGTAAAAATTCCCAAACCGTTTAATTTCAGCGCCAACAAAGCAATCCAAGCTGCGCGCACAGAAGCCGAGACTGATCTGAATGACAAAGGGCGCGTGCTGATTCGCGCATCCGGCACGGAACCCCTTATCCGCGTCATGGTGGAAGGTGAATCGAAACATAAAATCAATCACTGGGCCGAACGTATCGCTGAAACCATACAGACCGTCAGCAGCAATTCCTAATCTATGAACTGTTTTTACCGCAAGCTTTTCCGCAATCACCCGCAGAATAAGCATACACGCACCGGCTTTGAGACAAAAAAGTATTGTCATAATCCTGTAATAATTCTGAAATAAGATAGCACACCGGTTGCAGCAATCTTGCATGACCATTTTATTGACTCACCTGGAGAACATATCAATGTTGACCTCGTTTAATTTCAGAATATCTCTAGCAGCAATGCTGCTCAGCACAACCATTACCACGGGAACCGCCATTGCCAGCCCGATCATAAAGATTGACGGCTCCAGCACGGTTTTTCCCATTACCGAAGCAGTCGCCGAAGACTTCCAGATCGCCAAGCGCGGTGCAGTTCGTGTCACCGTCGGTATCTCCGGAACAGGCGGCGGATTCAAAAAATTCTGCCGCAATGAAATTGATATCGTCAATGCTTCGCGTCCCATTACGCAGCTGGAAATGGAAGCCTGCAAGGAAGCAGGTGTGCAATATATCGAAATGCCGATTGCATTTGATGCGCTGACAGTAGTTGTGAATCCCAAAAACACCTGGAGCAA
>JBDHRU010000013.1:0-26572 GCA_039807765.1 Nitrosomonas sp.
ATGCTACAGCGACCCGGTAGCGCAGGCTACGTTCTATCGGAAATCTGTGCACGAGATGTTAAACAATAGCCAAGACCATGAACGGTTTCTATTGGATCGTAACCGCCTGCTTTGGTTAAAGCACGACGTAAAATATGCATATGACTGCGCAATGTATCGCTGGTTTCTTGAACATCTTCCCATGCCTCCAGCTCGAGCTCTTCCCGGCTGAACACCTTGCCCGGTTCGCTCATCATCAACGCTAATAGCCGGATACACTTGGGTGGAAGCTTTACATTCTTATTTTCAAAGCGAATGGAAAGTGTTTTGGGATCAAAGGAGAGTTTATCAAACTCCAAAGTACGGTTAGCGACCTTACCAATATGTCGCTTATGCATTGCCAGCAAGCGCGCTTCCACTTCTTTCAGAGCGAAAGGCTTGATCAGATAATCATCCGCACCTTGCTCAAAACCGGCCAGCTTATCTTCCAAAGTATCTCGCGCCGTCAGCATCAGAATCGGTGTATCAATCTGCGATTCCTGGCGCAGTTTCCGGCACAGCGTCATACCATTCATACCGGGTAAACCCAAATCAAGCAGAATAGCATCAAAGCGCTGTGTCACTGCGAGATGAAGTCCGGCGACGCCGTTGACAGCGGCATCCGCCGTATGCCCGCGTGATTCCAAAAAATCATATAAATTGGCGGCGATAGCTAAATCATCTTCAATAATCAATATATGCATAAAACTACCTGCAATGATAATTCAAATCTACTCAATTCCTTGCAACATGAAATTCACGGCTTAAGGTATGAACGGCATTTACCAGGGCTGCTGCATTTTCCGGCGGCGTAAACTGCGAAATGCCATGACCCAGATTAAACACATGCCCACTGCCGTTACCATAACTCAATAGTATCTTGGCGACCTCTTTGGCAATGACTTCAGGGGAAGCGAAAAGTACTGACGGATCAAGATTGCCCTGCAACGCAACCTTATCTCCCACGCGCCGCCGCGCATCGCCAATATCGATGGTCCAATCCAATCCGATAGCATCGCAACCTATGTCAGCGATGGCCTCCAGCCAAAGACCACCACCCTTGGTGAATACGATGCTCGGAATGCGCGCACCGTCGTGCTCCCGCTTCAATCCGGCAACAATCTGCTGCATATAGCGCAGCGAGAATTCCTTGTAAGCACCGTGCGAGAGCGCACCGCCCCATGTGTCAAAAATCATCACCGCCTGCGCACCCGATTCTATCTGGGCGTTAAGATACGCCGTCACGGCTTGTGCGTTCACATCCAATATATGGTGCAACAATTCGGGGCGCTGATACAACATTGTTTTAATTTCACGGAATTCGGTACCGCCCCGCCCTTCCACCATATAACAAGCCAGCGTAAAGGGACTGCCGGAAAAACCGATCAAGGGCACGCGATTATCCAATGCTTTGCGGATTTCCGAAACTGCATCCATGACATAGCGTAAATCCGTAGCGGGATCCGGAATCTTCAATACGCGAATTTCCTTTTCTTCCCGCAAAGGATATTTGAACATTGGCCCCTCACCCTGGGCAAAATATAATCCCAGCCCCATGGCATCAGGTATAGTCAAAATATCCGAAAATAATATGGCGGCATCCAATGGAAAACGGGCAAGGGGTTGCAATGTGACTTCGGTTGCAAATCCCGGATTTTTGCATAAGGATAAAAAATCCCCGGCGCGTGCACGGGTTTCGTTATATTCTGCCAGATACCGTCCGGCTTGGCGCATCAGCCAGACGGGTGTGTAGTCAACGGGTTGCTTCAGTAAAGCGCGTAGTAACGTATCATTCTTTAGTATTGTCATTAACAAAGCCTACAATTTTATTGTTCTTTTAAAAGGCTGCTCCTAGCCAGTGTCAGGTTTTCTTTCAAGCTCTAATATTACCAGCGAATAGCGATCACGTGTATATTGTTAATCTGGTAATAACAACCCAACCGACGCTGCAACAATCGCCGCACAATTAATTTTCTGCAATAGCAAATAAGCGTTGGTATTCTTTAATCGCATACCGATCTGTCATACCCGCGATATAATCCGCGATCGCTTGATGCCCTTCCTGCTCGAATTTTTTCTGATATTTAACCGGCAACAACTGTATCTCCGCACCAAAAGCCGCAAATAACCGCTCAATGATGTGGCGCGCTTTATTGCTCATCCGTACGACACGAAAATGCCGGTACAGATTATCAAATAAAAATTTCTTCAATTCTTGTTGTTCCTTTTTTATCTGCTGACTAAATCCGATCAAAGGCGGCGCGCTATGCACATCCGAGAGATTCGCGATTGCGGTGCCTCGGATATTATTGGTACTTTGCCGGATCAAATCGGTCACCAAACTATTGATCATATTGCGCACCGTTTCATACACCATTCGACGTTCCGGCAGCAGAGGATACCGATCTTGCACTTGCTTCAGGTGGCGGGAAAAAATCGATACCTCGTGTAATTGCTGAAGTGTAATCAATCCTGAGCGCAAACCGTCATCCACATCGTGATTATTGTAAGCGATCTCATCGGCAAGATTAGCCAGCTGCGCTTCCAGCGATGGTCTTTTATGTTGCGCAAAACGCTCTCCCAACGCGCCGAGTTTCGGAATATTTTTTCTGGTGACATGTTTTAGTATTCCTTCGCGGGTTTCATAGCAGAGATTCAAACCGTCAAAAGCCGCATAACGTTCTTCCAGCACATCGACGACTCGCAAGGATTGCAGGTTATGCTCGAAACCGCCGTAATCGCGCATACATTCATTCAGTGCATCCTGACCGGCATGCCCGAAAGGCGTGTGCCCCAAGTCATGCGCCAGTGTGATAGCCTCAACCAAATCCTCGTTTAACCCCAGATTTCTTGCGATTGACCGTCCGATTTGCGCTACTTCCAAACTATGCGTCAAGCGCGTGCGGAATAAATCTCCTTCATGATTGACAAAAACTTGGGTTTTATATTCCAGCCGGCGAAAAGCGGCGGAGTGAATGATGCGATCGCGATCACGCTGAAATTCGCTGCGGCCGGCCGGTGGTTCCTCATGAATCGCACGTCCGCGGGAATTACCGTCGGATACCGCATAAGCAACCAATTGGCTCATTCCGTCATGCATGTCAGAATGGTTTCATTCAGTATGGCAGGCGCAATATCCGCACGCATCACCGCCTCGCCGACCCGGTTCAGCACAATAAATCGCATCTTTCCGGATTCCACTTTTTTATCCAGCGCCATCAATTGCACATATTTTTCCGGCGGCATTTTGGGCGCGGCAACCGGCAATTCGGCCTGAGTAAAAATCTTGCGAATCCGTTGCACATCCGTGTCGCTAATCAATTTCATGCGCCGCGACAATTCCGCCGCCATTACGGTTCCGGCCGCCACCGCTTCGCCGTGCAGCCAAGTGCCGTAGCCCATGCCGTTCTCAATCGCATGGCCGAAAGTATGTCCCAAATTCAACAAGGCGCGGATTCCTTTTTCCTTTTCATCCGCCGCGACGATTTCCGCTTTGTTCTCGCAACTGCGCTGAATCGCTTCGTTCATCGTGACTGGATCGCGCGCCAGCAATCGATGCATATTTTGTTCCAGCCAATCAAAAAAAGCCGGATCGCGAATCAAACCATATTTGATCACTTCAGCAAGACCGGCGCGTAGCTCCCGACCCGGCAAAGTCTCCAGCGTTGCGCTATCGGTCAACACCAGGCGCGGCTGATAAAAGGCGCCGATCATGTTTTTGCCCAATGGATGATTGATGCCGGTTTTACCGCCGACCGACGAGTCCACTTGCGCCAGCAAGGTCGTCGGTATCTGGATAAACGGCACACCGCGCAAATAAGTCGCCGCGGCAAATCCGGTCAGATCCCCGATCACGCCGCCGCCCAGCGCCAACAGCGCAGTATTGCGTTCGCAGTGATTTTTCAGCAGCGCATCAAAAATCAAATTCAGTGTTTCCCAGTTTTTATGGATCTCGCCATCCGGAAGAATAATCGGGAAAGATTGGATTCCCAGCTTGTTCAGCACCGTTTGCAATTTCTCCAGATAAAGCGGCGCAACCGTGGTATTGCTAACGATGGCGACACGTTTTTGCGGCAAGTGCGCCGCAATCAAGTCGGCACGCTGTAAAATGCCATGCCCGATATGAATCGGATAGCTGCGCTTTTCTGACGAAGGGGTGAAATCGACCGTAATGGTTTGCATAGTGTTTCCGTGACCGCCCTGCATAATGATGTTGAGATCGAGAGATAATAATTTGTTGATCAATTTCTGGACTAAAAAACGGATGCCTTGTTTTCCGCTGTCGATGATGATATGCGCTGTTTCACGATACAACGCATCGCGCTGCTGATACAGTTCGTTCAACCGGGCATACAAATTCTGCGTTTGCAGCAACGGCCGGTTTTTATCATGCCGTGTGCGCCGGTAAAGGTCACCAACCGAGGCGCGCAAGTAAATCACGATGCCATTCTGCCTCAGTAACTGGCGATTGCCAGGATGTAAAACAGCACCGCCGCCAGTTGCCAATATGATGTTTCGTTTCCTGGTGAGTTCCAGCAGTGTTTCCGATTCGCGCTTGCGAAAACCCGCTTCCCCTTCGATTTCAAAAATCACCGGAATTTTTACCCCGGTACGTTCCTGAATCTCGTGATCGGAATCAGCAAATTCCTTATCCAGGGAACCGGCCAGCGCTTTGCCGATAGTTGTCTTACCGGCGCCCATCATACCGACCAGAATGATATTGGTATTTCCCAGTTTCTTTTGGATGGGTTGTAGTATTTTCGTTTTGCTTAAATTCATAGATGCGATTGTAGCTGAATTCACAATCGATTCGCAGATACTCCCAATGAACTCAGTATTTCGGGCGAGCTAGTCTCGCGATCTTTTGACCGGCTTATAAGACAGCGCGGGCGGTTGCCGCTCCTGTCTTTGCATGTCTGCGGATGGCTTGGTATGCCGATAACGCACAAACCAGGAAAAAAATAACGGCACGAATATCGTTGCGACACAAGTCGCCATGATCATGCCGCCAAAAACCCCGGTTCCCATCGACTGCCGTGCGGCCGAACCGGCCCCGGTTGCGATCACCAAAGGCACGACGCCCAATATAAACGCCATTGATGTCATGACGATCGGGCGGAAACGCAGTTGCGCCGATTGAACCGCCGCTTCCTGGATGCTAACGCCCTCTTTCATTCTTTGGCTGGCAAACTCGACCAGTAAAATGGCGTTCTTGGCCGTCAAGCCGATTAAAGTCACCATGCCGATCTGAAAATAAATGTCATTGGGCATATCGCGCAGCAAAATCGCCACCAAGGCGCCGGTCATGGCAAATGGAATCGCCATAATGACCGCCAGCGGTAAGGCCCAGGTTTCGAATTGCGCCGCGAGAATCAGAAAAACCATTACAACCGCCAAGCTGAAAGCGAAAACCGCCGCATATCCCATCTTTTTTTCCTGAAATGCAGTGCCGGTCCAAGCAATCTGATAACCTTCCGGCAATGTTCTGGCGGCTATTTCCTCGACCAATGCGATAGCCTCGCCGGAGCTGACACCATGCGCGCCGCTGCCGACTATCTTCGCCGCCAGCAACCCGTTAAACCGCTCCAATTGCTCCGCCCCAGTAATCTGCTTCACTTTACTCAGTGCCGAGAGCGGAATCATCGCGCCGGAATCCGCGCGCACATACACCTTGCCGAGATCTTCCGCTTTCATACGGTAAGCGGCTTCCGCCTGCAATTGCACGCGATACGTGCGGCCCGAGCGGTTGAAGTCGTTCACGTAAAACGACCCCATGGTGCTTTGCAGCGTGGCGTAGATATCCGAAATGGCGACACCTTGGGCAATTGCTTTGGCTTCATCGACTTCGACAAAATACTGCGGCACCGATGAACGCAAAAAAGTATTGACCGTGGCGAATCTTGGGTCTTGCTTCAATGTCCGCATCAACTCATTGACCACCGCGGTCAACTGCGCGGTATCGGAATTGGTGCGGCTTTGCACGTACAATTCGAAACCGCCGGTACTGCCCAAACCACGTATCGCCGGTGGATTAAATGCAATGGCCATGCCGTCCGGTTGCTGTTCGCCGACTAAAAACATCTTGCTCACAATATCGGCAGCCGTCGTGGTGCGTTGCGACCAATCCTGCAAGCGCACGAACATCGTCGACACATTGGTCTTGTTGCCGCCACCGATGAAGTCCAAGCCATTCACGGCAAACTGAAAAGCCACGGCGGATTCCTTGGCCATCTCGGTGCTGATGGCGTTCGCGGTCTTGGTAGTTCGCGTCAGCGTGGCACCATCAGGCAAAATGACCGCCGCAATGACATAACCTTGGTCTTCCGGCGGCACAAAACTATCCGGAATATTTTTCAACAGCAAAATCAATCCGGCGATCAGCACTACAAACAACAGCGCACTCCATCCGCTATGGCGCAAACTCAAGCCGACCGTACCAGCATACACTCCACGCAAGCGCTCGAAATGATCGTTAAACCAGCTGAAAAAAACCGAATGCTGATGCGACGGGCGCAGCAAGACCGAGCACAGTGTGGGCGTCAAGGTAAGCGCCACGATACCGGAAATCACGGCGGCCACTGCCACGGTCACGGCAAATTGCTGATACAACTCACCGGCGATTCCACCGAGAAAAGCGACCGGGATAAAAACCGCCGCCAGCACCATCGTCATGGCAACCACCGCAGTCGATACCTGCTCCATCGCCTTGAGCGCGGCGTCAACCGGCGACAAGTTTTCCTGCGTCATCAACCGCTCAATATTCTCCAGTACCACAATGGCATCGTCGACCACGATCCCGATCGACAACACCATCGCAAACAGTGTCAGCGTATTGATCGAGTAGCCCAGCAGCCACAGCCCAGCAAAAGTACCGATCAGGGAAATCGGTATGGCAATAACCGGAATCAGCGTAGCGCGCCAGCTTTGCAGAAAAACATAAACTACCAGCACCACCAGCAGCATGGCTTCGCCGAGCGTTTTCACCACTTCCCAGATGGATGCTTTGACGAACACGCTGGTGTCGTAGGAAATAAAATACTGCAAGCCTTCGGGAAAATAGTGCTGCAATTCGTTCATCTTGTCTTTAACAGCAGCTGCCGTCTCCAGCGCATTGGCGCCGGTGCGCAAGAAAATACCGATCCCCAGGCCCGGCTCGCCGTTCAGCAAAGTCTGCGCAGTATAATCCTGCGCACCCAATTCAATACGCGCCACATCCTTGAGATACAACACGCCGCGCGGTCCATCCGAACGCAGAATAATATTTTCAAATTCCTCCGGCTCCAGTAACCGGCCTTTCGCAGTCACGGTATAAACCAGTTGCTGATCGGCAATTGCCGGTTCCTGACCGATTTTCCCGACCGCCGGCTGGGCATTCTGCGCCCGGATGGCATTGGCGATATCGGTAGTGGTAATTCCCAATTGCGCCATCCGGTCGGGGCGCAGCCAAATGCGCATGGAGTAATCCTGTGCGCCGAAAATCCGCGCTTCACCAACACCCGATGCACGCCTCAAGTCATCCAGGAGATTATTGGTAATGAAATTGCTGAGAAACAGCGTAGTGTGATTGGGATCTTTCGAGGTCACCGCAAAAACCAGCAGCAGATCGTTGGAACGCTTCTGCACCGTGATGCCCGAACGCCTGACTTCATCCGGCAAGCGCGCCAAAGCGGTATTGATTTCATTGCTGACATTGAACGTGGCGCGATCAATGTCCGTGCCGATCTCGAATGTGATGGTAATCGTCAAGCGGCCACTGGAATCCGCGCTGGAATTAAAGTACAGCAATCCCTCAATGGCGCTGAGCTTTTCTTCGATCGGCGCAGCCACCGTTTTGATCATCGTATCGGCGTTCGCACCCGGAAATGTCGCGGTTACGACGACGGTCGGCGGCGTTATCTTCGGATACTGTTCGATCGGCAATTGCAATGCGGCGGCCAATCCGGCCAGCACGATGATGATCGACAATACCGATGCAAAAATCGGGCGGGTGATAAAAAATCTGGCCATGAATGCAATTCTACTACTGAGTGGAAACTGCGCCCTTTTGTGCGGCCGAAGAATCGTCACGCAATTGCGGCTCGACAACCTTACCGGGCATCAGTTTGATGAGATTGTTGACCACCACGCGATCACCGGCGTTTAATCCTTCTAGAATAATCCAGTCCTTGCCGATCCAATTATCGACCACCACGGGGCGTTGTACCGCTTCATTCCGGTCATTGACCACATACACAAAACGGCCCATATCGGATGTCAACACAGCAATCTGCGGCACAATGAACACCATGCGCGGCTTCCCGGCGGTTACCCGGATACGGACAAATTTCCCGGGCAATATGCGCTGCTCGGCGTTATCAAACGTTGCACGCAGTTGCTGTGTACCCAGCAGCGGATCGATTTTACTTGCGGCAAAATTGATTTTGCCTTCCTGTTGATACTCCGATCCATCCGGCAGGATCATTTTCACACTATGCACATTCTTCTCGGTTAAATGCTCACCCACTGGCGCAACCTCGTTATCCGAGAAACTAAAGCGCACCCAGATCGGAGACAATTGCGTCAATGTCGTCAGAAGGCTACTATTGGCCGACACCAGAGTACCTTCGGAAAATTGCGATCGACCTGTAACTCCTTTTTCCGGCGCCTTGACGGTAGTATAGGAAAGATTGAGCTCAGCTTGCTGCATGCGGACTTTCGCCGCTTGCAACGCCGCCTCGGCAATCGCCAGATCCGCTTTTGCCAGATCGTATGCGCGCTGACTGACAAAATTTTCCGCTAGCAACTGCCGCTGCCGGTCTTCATCGCTTTTGGCGCGCAGAACACGGACATACTGCTCATTATGCGCCGCCCGCGCTTCCGCTAAGGCATTCCGAAAAGGCTCCGGATCAATCAAAAATAGCGACTGCCCCGCTTCTACCGCCATCCCTTCGGTATACAACCGCTTCAGCAAAATACCGCCCACACGCGGACGGATTTCAATTTCCTTGGCGCCTTCGGTTTGTGCGATCGTTTCCAAACTGACCGGCATTTTGACCGGCTGCACGGCAACGACTGTAACCGGCACCGGTTGATCCACGCGAGGCGCCGGTTGTGCGGGTGCTTTACCGCCACAGGCGGTAAATAGAAAACCCGCAAAGCCGCAATAGAATGAAATGACGCAGACCTTCTTTATTTGCTCGAAAGTTTGCGGAAATTTCCAGTTGTGATGACTAAGGTTATGTGCAGAAAAATCAGGGATTGTCACTCGGATAGTTACTAAAAAATTAAAAAATCGCAATCTCATTCAATTTTATGCGAAAACCACAAAAGCAGAATTGGGTTCTGTATAATAAACGCCGATGATAACTTGACGGATAATGTAGAAGTATTGCATAGATGAAGATAGATTTACCTCATAATTTTACCCTGCCAGCCAGTACACCGCTCAATGATTATGCCTACAGTTCTGTCATATCAGATAGATACTGGCTACCAATCCCGGTTTTATAAAAACTTTTGATCTGATCAGCCATATTTATTAATACTTGATAAATTTTAAAGGTGCGTTGATATGCCTATTCACTTTTTTATTGCCTTATTGACTTTCTCCATGCTGTCGCCAGCCACGGCTCAGGCATCGCTGAAGCTACCCGAAACAGTGAAAGTTGATCCGGTCGCGTTAACAGCCGAGCCGATGTGTGATCCGAAGATTTCTCCGGCGTGGCGCGAAGCTCAGGAGATTGAAGGAGTTAAAATCGCAGCATCGCCCGGTTGTAGCCCGGACAATCCGGCCTGGATCGCGGCGGCGGTTAAGGGAACCAACCGTATCTCGATGGACACGCTGATGAAAACCGGCCTTTCACCGGACGCCATCATCAAAACCGATGACCTGGATGGCGACGGTGATCCCGATAGGATTATCATCAAACTGGAAATCATGGAATTAAATGGCAAATCACCCGATTTCCCCGGTTTGGTGCCGACATTCGACATTGCTCCCGGCATTCAACCGGGTGCTTGGGTATTTGCGCCGAAAACCAGCGGTATGTCGACCGAGAATTTTGAAAGTGTTAGAGCGAATCCGTTACTAAGACTGCCTTCGCCGGTTATTCGCGTTGAAGTCGGCGATATCGTGCAAATCGTGCTGGAAAACACACACTATTTTCCACATAGCATTCATTTACATGGCGTGGATCACCCCTTCTCGCACGGTGACCATGCCGGTCAAGATGGGGTACCGCAGACCAGCGAAGTTGAACTTATGCCGGGCGGACGCCGCGTGTATGAATTCCAGGCAAGGCAACCGGGCACCATGTTTTATCACTGTCACGTGCAAACGCACACCCATTTGGCCATGGGGCTGGCGGGAATGATCGTCATTGAAGAAAACCGGCCCAACAACTGGCTGCAAACACTGAACATCGGCGCAGGCCATGTCCGCCACCCATCCGTCGCAGTGCGCGAGAATTTCGATCAGGAATACGATTTGCACTATCACGCAATGGACAAAGAACTGAGCAATATCACTCAGAAATACAACGACCCACGGCTCATTGCGCGTGACATGAATCAACGTTACGACATCACCGATTCGACCGAGGATTATTACACACTAAACGGTCTATCGTTTCCTTATACATTAAGAGAATCCTTAATCATCGTCGAACCCGATCAAAAAATAAAACTGCGCCTGCTCAATAGCGGTGGCGAATCGATTGCCGTGCATACGCATGGACACCATGCCACGATTACGCACTACGACGGTGTGGAGCATAATCCGGTTGCCCAGATCATGCGCGATGTATTCGACATGGCGCCGGCGCAACGCCTCGATCTAAAACTGGAAACCGTCAATGACGGCAAACACAGTTACGGCGAAGGCGACTGGCTGATCCATGATCACCGGGAAAGAGGCATCACCACCAACGGCATGGCCGAGGGCGGCAGTATGAGTTCGATCGTATACAAATCCTATTTGAACGGTAGTGGTCTGCCGAAAGTCAATCATTTCGGCATTGATCTGAGCAAATACTTCACCAAGGAATATTTCGAAAGAAGGCTCCCCATTTGGCAGGATCTAGACGAATGGTCAAGCCTCGGTTCGCCCGACGGACAAACCGGTCTCAGCGCCCAAACGCAAACCTCATTACTGAATGGCGCAATCGGTTTGCTGATAGGATTGGTCATTTATCTGATTTTCGCCAAACGGGAACAAATCGTACAAAGCGCTATCGCGACAATTTCCCGCCTAAAAGGAGCTAAAGGGAGTAACCCAAAATGATGAAGACGACAACCATTACTTTCTTACTCGCTGGAATTCTCGCAGTCAACGCAAACGCCATTGCCCAGAATAAAGCGGCAACCCCCGAGCATGATCATAGCGGCCATAGCCTGGATCAAGCTTCAGCAGGAACTGAGAAGCAACAAAACGAGGATCACAGTGGCCACGACCATAGCGATCATGATCATGGCGCTCATGACATTAGCGCAGAGCAGCATGCCGATCACAGCGCGCATTCGACCAGTTCGCAATCCACGGAGCATGGCGATGGGCATCACCACCACCACATGGATCATGATCATATTATGGACCATGAAGGCACCATGATCATGGGGCAAAACCTCGACAAATTGCCCAGCAGCTGTAAGAGCATTTCCGAGGAAGTGGAAATTACCGTGCGCGCCGGCAGAAAATATGCCGCCAAATTTCCTGGCACCGCTTTTGCGTTCGATCAACAGCAATGGCATGTTAAACCTTGCTCCAAGGTAACTTGGCACTTTGTTAACGAAGATAACATCCGCCACCAATTCATGATGCACGGATTACCGAAGTATCTTTATAAATACGGCATGTTCCATTTGGAAGTGACGGGACCGAAAACGGTCACCGGCACCATCATCGTGCCAGGATCGGACGATACGTTTCTTGTTCATTGCGACATTTCCCATCACATGGAAAAAGGCATGAAAGCGCAACTGGTAGTTGGCAAGGGAGCGGAAAATATACCGAGCATTCCCGGTGTGACACCTTACAACATCAACGACAAGTACGAAGCGGAAAATCTGCCCAAAGTCTCGGATAAAGCGGAACAAAGCGCGATGGTGCGGCAAATTACGGCTTTCACCAATAATAACTTCCAGAACTATGGCATGATGTTGATTGGCGCACTTATCGGATTATTTTGCCTGCCGTTGTTTAACAAGATGCTGTTTCGCAAAAAGAAAGCCGGGTAAATTCTGCAGAAATCAATCAACCAGTAAATAAAACAGGCTGTGTAAATCCAAACGGACTTACACAGCCTGTTTTTTTAACACAGCAAGTTATTTCGTTATTTGAGGAAAGTTTTTAACTAAATCATTTAAATAGGATAAGAACTCCTGTTTAAGCTCAGGGTGCTGCAGCGCAAATTCCACAGTAGCTTCCAAGTAGCCGGACTTGCTGCCGCAGTCATAGCGCTTGCCATCAAACTCGTAGCCTAACACCGTTTCTTCTTGCAACAATTTCGCAATCGCATCCGTCAACTGAATTTCATTACCCGCACCGCGTTCCGTTTTCTCCAAAAGTTTGAAAATGCGTGGTGTGAGAATGTAGCGCCCGACCACCGCGAGATCGGACGGCGCCTTGTCGATCGGCGGCTTTTCGACAATCGCGTTGACTTTGGACAAGTTATTGGCCATCACTGCGCCATTGATAATACCGTAACGGTTAACTGTATGATGTGGAACCCTCTCGATTCCCAAGACAGAACAATGGTGCTGCGCGTAAATATCCGCCATCTGGCTTAGACAGCATCTCTCACCGCCATTAATCAAATCATCCGCCAGTAATACCGCAAAAGGTTCATCACCGACAACCGATTGCGCACATAAAACCGCATGTCCCAGTCCAAGCGCTTCAGCTTGCCGGATATAAACACAATCAATCCGCGACGGCAGGATATTGCGGACAATATTCAGCATTTCATGCTTTCTATCCGCCTCCAGCTTTGCCTCCAGCTCGAATGCCTTATCGAAGTGATCAGGTATGGAGCTTTTATTACGTCCAATGATGAAAATTAATACGTCGATACCTGCTGCCACCGCCTCCTCTGCGGCAAATTGAATCAGCGGCTTATCGACGATCGGAAGCATCTCCTTTGGATTCGCCTTGGTTGCCGGCAAAAAACGCGTGCCTAATCCCGCAACGGGAAAAACCGCTTTTCGTATCGCTTTCACTTAGCTCTCCTTTATTAAATTGCCACTATCGCAGGATACGATTAACTGAAAAATGACTTCGATCAGGCTTGATATCCATGCGGATTAATACTTTGCCAGTGCCAGCTGCTTACGCACATTTCTTCCAGCCCAAGTTTTGCTTGCCAGCCCAGCATTTCAAAAGCTCGCTTCGGATCTGCGTAACAAGCGGCAATATCACCGGAACGCCGGGGGGCAATCTGATAGGAAATCGGTTGTCCGCTCGCTCGTTCGTATGCATGCACCACATCCAGTACGCTATACCCTCGCCCGGTGCCTAGGTTTACGGTTAAACAACCGGAATATTGATTATCTTGTGTATGACGTGAAGCTTCGAGCGCTTCCAGAGCTTTCAGATGCCCCAGCGCCAGATCGACGACATGAATATAATCGCGCACGCCGGTACCATCCGGCGTCGGGTAATCGTTTCCCCATATATTGAGAGCTTCCCTTCGTCCCACTGCAACCTGCGCCACGAAAGGCATTAAATTATTCGGAATCCCTTGTGGATCTTCACCGATCAATCCGCTGGCATGCGCGCCTACCGGGTTGAAGTAGCGCAATATGCCGATGCGGAATGAATGGTCGCTGTGCTGTAAATCACGTAATATTTCTTCGATCATCAGCTTGCTGCGTCCGTAAGGATTCGTTGGCGCCAGCGGATGATCCTCGGTCAGCGGCAACCGCACCGGATCACCATAAACCGTTGCCGATGAACTGAATACCAGTGTTTTGACATCGCATTCCTGCATGGCTTCCAATAACCGCAGTGTTGCAACGACGTTATTATCATAATAGAAAAGTGGCCGCTCAACCGACTCCCCCACGGCTTTAAGCCCAGCAAAATGGATAACCGCTTTGGCTTTACTTTGCTGCAACGCTGCCGTCAAAGCAGTCCGATCGCGGCAATCGCCGGTAATTAATCCGGGCTTTCTACCGGTAATCTTCTGCACACGCATCAAAGCTTCCGGATTGCTATTGCAAAAATTGTCAAAAATAGTGACATCAAACCCGGCATTCAGTAGCTCAACACAAGTATGCGATCCTATATACCCGGCACCGCCTGTGACAAGAATCATGATGATGGACCTCGAAAAGAGTGATGAACTTGAAAACCTTAACTCATCGGAGTACGGCAACCATCAACCGCAACAGTGCAACTTGAAACTGCTTATAAGATGATTTAACGGGATCCGGCAGCACCGGATCCCAGCTGATGACGCGCTGTGTTAATCCATTCGCATCGTCACTGATTACAAATAGTGATCATCCCACGACTTATCGGACGCTATCGATATCAATTGAGCATACCCGCATGCATCAGGGAGCGAATAATATGCTCGACAGCCTGCTCGGGTGTTTGAGTCGTTGTATCGACGCGGATTTCCATACCTTCAGGCGATTTGTGCGATGAATCAAAAGCGGTGGGATTTTTTAATTCCGCGCGCTGCGGATTGTGATGCAATGCTTCCGAATCACGATCTTCTGCCACACCAATGAATACCTCAAAAAACTCATCCTGCGCAACCAATTCCCGCACTCTGTGTTCAGCAGAAAATGGTGAAATTAAGGACAGCAAAACAATTTGCCCGGCATCAACCATCAACTTGGCTACTTCCACCATACGCCGGATGTGTTCAATACGATCGGTATCGCTGAAACCAAGATCTCTGCTCAAACCGCGGCGAACATTGTCTTCGTTCAGCCAATACGTGTGCTTACCCAGCGAATAGAGTTTTTTCTCGAGTAGAGCGGCAATAGCCGATTTATCATTGTCAGACCCGCTAAACCAGATGATAAAAGGCTTTTGCCCTTTGAGAGTCGCATGTGCCTGCTTGTTCACAGTGATCGCTTGCCACTCGATGTCTTTGCGCGAATGGTGTAAAGCAGACTGCAGCATACCGGCGCCTACCGTGTTGTTGGATAAACGATCGATCAAGATAAAACCGCCCGTATCGCGATCTTCACTATATGGATCGAATGCGATCAACTGGTCCGTATTCAGATTACAAACACCGATTTCATTGAGCTCCAGTTTTGTAGCGGCGACCTGCTCAAGCGTATTGACATTGACCTTATACTTCACCTCGGAAACATTGGCCGTAACCGTTTTGGTGCCAATCTTCATCAAGTACGGTCTATCGGGAAACAACGGTTCGTCGATCATCCAAACCACGGTTGCTTCAAATTGGTTCGCCACACCGGGTGGCGAATCGGTAGTTGCCAGAACATCACCCCGGCTGATATCAATTTCATCCATCAACGTCAGTGTAATCGATTGGCCATTAACCGCTTTGTCAAGATCGCCGTCCTGAGTAACGATTCTCGCCACCCTGCTTTGTTTTCCGGACGGTAGAACACAAACCGGATCACCCGGTTTGACGCTGCCGCGCACGACGATGCCGGAATAACCGCGAAAATCCAGATTGGGACGATTCACCCATTGCACCGGCATGCGAAAAACACCGGATTGCTCAGCGGCATCTTCAACTTGCACGGTTTCCAGATATCCCATCAATGTGTCACCGCAATACCAAGGCGTATTCCTGCTCAACTCAATAATATTGTCACCCTTCAAGGCCGACATCGGAATGGTGACAATATTCCGCAGCCCGACTTTCTTGGCAAACACACGGTAATCGTGATCGATGC
The DNA here is from genome assembly GCA_039807765.1 of Nitrosomonas sp. Taxonomy (GTDB): domain Bacteria; phylum Pseudomonadota; class Gammaproteobacteria; order Burkholderiales; family Nitrosomonadaceae; genus Nitrosomonas. The sequence goes on from JBDHRU010000013.1 coordinate 15,883, forward strand.
GGTTATAAACTTCTTCGGAATACCCTACCATGTCGAGCTTATTGATCGCCAGCACGACATGGCGGATGCCGATTAACGAAACCAAATAACTGTGCCGCCGCGTTTGCGTCAAAACTCCCTTGCGCGCATCGATCAGAATAATAGCTACATCTGCGGTTGATGCACCGGTAATCATGTTTCGGGTATATTGCTCATGCCCCGGTGTATCGGCAACGATAAACTTTCGTCTGTCGGTAGAAAAAAAGCGGTACGCGACATCGATGGTAATGCCTTGCTCGCGTTCCGCCGCAAGCCCATCGACCAGGAGCGCAAAATCCAAATCACCCGCTTGCGTGCCGACTTTCTTCGAATCAACTTCCAGCTGCGTCAATTGATCCTCGAATATCATTTTCGATTCGTAGAGTAATCGGCCAATCAGGGTGCTTTTCCCATCGTCGACACTGCCGCAGGTAATAAAACGAAGCAGACTCTTATTTTCATGCGTTTTCAAATACAGCTCGATATCTTCGGCGATTAAATCGGATACATGCGCCATCAGAAATAGCCCTCCTGCTTTTTCTTCTCCATTGAACCGGTCGAATCATGATCGATCAACCGGCCTTGCCGTTCGGAGGTTTTTGTCAATAACATTTCTTGGATGATTGCCGTCAAAGTACTGGCTTCGCTTTCGATCGCACCGGTTAGCGGATAACATCCCAATGTGCGGAATCTCACTCTTTTCATTATCGGCTGTTCTCCTTCCCGCATAGGCAGTCGCTCGTCATCCACCATGATTAATGTGCCGTCACGCTCGACTACGGGGCGCTCCTTGGCGAAGTACAATGGCACAATGGGAATATCGTTCAGATAGATATACTGCCAGATATCAAGTTCGGTCCAGTTAGAAAGCGGAAACACCCGGATACTCTCATCTTTATTCTTGCGCGCATTATATAACCGCCAAAGCTCGGGCCGCTGCAACTTGGGATCCCAGCGGTGTTGCGCCGAGCGAATGGAAAAAATGCGTTCCTTCGCACGAGATTTCTCTTCATCCCGGCGCGCACCGCCGAAGGCCACATCAAAACCGTGCTTATCCAATGCTTGCTTCAATCCTTCCGTTTTCCAGATATCCGTATGAATCGCTGAACCGTGCGTAAACGGATTAATTCCTTTTTCTACCCCGTGCGGGTTGATGTGTACCAGCAGTTCGAGTCCGAGTTTTTTCGCCATGACATCGCGAAATTCGATCATTTCCTTGAATTTCCACGTTGTATCAACATGGAGTAAGGGAAATGGCGGCTTTGAAGGGTAAAACGCTTTTACTGCCAGATGCAACATGACAGCGCTATCCTTACCAATGGAATAGAGCATCACCGGGTGTTCGCACTCCGCAACAACCTCTCGCATGATTTGAATACTCTCTGCTTCTAAACGCTGTAAATGTGTCAGCATTATCAGTTACTTCCTCTAATCAAAAAATAGAGTTGATCCAACATTATTCAACTAGCTTATGGGTATTTTAAAAATACGAACCAGACTATTACCTTCTATAGGCTTAAAGCGCTACTTGATTTCAATAGCATATGTTGATTTTGGCAAAATAAATACCAAAATGATATGGATTTTGCTTTTATAGCGATGGAGAAAATTGTTCACAACATTGATACGGTATTAGTATTTACATATGGCTCTAGACCAGCGAAGAGAAATGATACCTCATGAGTCGCCATAGTTCCCCGCTCGCAAGCTCATCAAGACGTTTTCTTACACAATACACCTTAAGAAATATTAAATTTATCTTAATACATGCCGAAAATTGCAGCAATAATTATTATAAAATTCTAACTATTCTTACTTAGGATTCAACACCTCATATCCGCATAAAAAACTTTGAATATTAAAGTTTCAATCAAAGGTGTCGATACAATATTCACTGAATTTCGTTAAGAGATAAAAAAATGAAAATAGATAAAACATTACAGCCGGTGTCAACTGTATCAGTCAATGATGGAAAAAGGCGCACTGATGTCACGCCTGCTACAAATGCATCACAAGAAGATAGCGTACATTTAAGTGCAAATATTGCAAAATTGCAAAGTATTGATAGCAGTTCGGCAAATGACTCAATTGTTAATTCAGCTCGCGTTCAGGAGATAAAACAAGCTATTAGCGAAGGAAATTTTCAAATAAATCCCGGGGTTGTGGCTGATCGATTACTCGAAACAGTAAAAGAACTGATTCAATCCAAGAAAGGCGCCGCTTAGAGAAGCTCTGAAAAAGATAGCGAGTGACGATCAAGCAAGGCGAAATCAGATGAAAAAGCGCAGTTTACAAGGTGTAAATGAGTGTTTTGAGTCTGATCAGCATAGCATGACCGAGCGCAGTCGTTTTTCAGAGCTTCCTTAGTGCTTTTATCACTACATACTGCATATTTTATGAAAGAACTTGAAACCGAAAAAAGTATTCTCCAAGCATTTATTGAGATTCTTAAAAAAGAAGAAAATGCGCTTATTGAAGGAAAAATAGAAGAAATCGATCATCTTGCTTCCGATAAATCGCGATTAATTGAGGAATTGATTCGACTTGATGAAAACCGGAATAAATACTTCAAGAAGCAAGGCCTTATTCTGGAAAAAAACAGTATTGATAATCGGCTAACAGAATTAGCCAAACAAGATTCCGGTTTATCTGAAATAAGAATCTTGTGGAATGAATTACTAAGCCTAGCGAGAATTGCCCAGCAACTTAATTATTCCAATGGCTTGATGATTTCGTCTCAACTGCAATATAACCAACATGCCCTGGCCGCTATACATTGTGCGGCGGGGAATGTTTCTTTTTACGGCCCCAAAGGTCAAACTTATTTTTGATCTTAGTTTCAGTATATTGCTTACTCAACAATTGGAATCTCGGTTACTTTATCCGGATTGGTTGATAGAATCATAATCGATACGCGGCGATTTCTCTTTCTACCATCCGGTGTCTCATTACTTTCTATCGGTCTATTCTCACCATAGCCAATTGCAGTAAGTCTATGTGGCTCAACACCATTTTCTATAAACAATCTAACCACGCTGCTTGCCCGGGCTGTCGATAATTCCCAGTTTGATGGAAAATTGCTGTTATGAATGGGTAAATTATCCGTATGCCCTTCGACATGAATCTCATGTTCGTGTCCTTTGATCACATTAGCAACCGATTGCAACGTCAAACTTGAATCCTCTGCGAGTTTAGCCTGTCCTGGCGCAAACAGAACACTGGCATTGATCTCCACCGTTATTCCCTGAGAACTTTGCGTAATTCTTACTTGACCATCTTTTACCAAAGGATCTAAAGCATGGAGAATATCTTTAGCTATGCTTTTCATTTTTTCCTGCTTTCTCGCCGTGCGTATGCTGGAATCATCAGTCGGCTCAATCGGCTTGATTAAATCAGTTTGAATCGTTGGGTGGATATTGATAGGCACAAACTCTGTCGATTGCACAGGTACTGCATCAGCAGGATTATTGTTTTTAAATGCACTTGTTAGCGAAGAACTTAAAACATGATACTTACCTTCATTGACCGATGAAACCGCGTACATAACCACAAAAAAAGCAAACAGCAGCGTTATGAAATCCGCATAGGATACAAGCCAGCGTTCATGATTTTCTATATGATCATCGATTTTCTGCTTTCTTTTTCTTCTTAACATAAATACTCAAAGATCTTTTCATTAAAAATGGGCGTATTAAATACAATAACCATTCAACCGGCTCTCAATGAGTCTTGGGTGCTCGCCATTTGCAATCGCGACAAATCCATCGACCAGTATTTCTTGCATCATGACATGCTCACTGATAATCGCTTTCAGCTTATTTGCAATCGGCAAAAAAACCAGATTGGCAAAGCCAACGCCATAGATCGTGGCGACAAAAGCAACCGCGATACCATTCCCTAACAGACTCGGATCAGACAAATTCTCCATCACATGAATCAATCCAAGCACAGCCCCTAGAATACCGATGGTCGGCGCATAGCCGCCGGCAGCTTCCCAGATTCGGGCCGATTGGCGCAGATAATTCTCGGTAGCAATGATCTCGATCTCCAAAGCCTCCCGCAATTTATCCGGAGCGCTGCCATCCGCAAGCAGTTGCAATCCTTTTTTCGATAGTGGATCTTTTACATCCAACACAAACGCCTCGAGCGCCAGTAACCCATCTTTCCGTGATATTTGCGACCAATTGATAATTTGTTTAATTAAAATTTGTGGAGAATTGGAGGGTGGGAAAAAAACCCATGCACTCATCCGGATGCCCTTGATAAAAATTTTTACTGGACTTTGCAGCAACACCGCTCCGGCAGTGCCGCCCATGACGATTAATAGAGCCGCCGCCTGGATCAACGAATTGAAATGACCGCCCTCCAGGATTTGTCCGCCAATAATCGCAACAACAGCCAGCAGAATGCCGGAAACACTATTTAAATCCAGCTTTGATTTTTTAAACATGGCAAAATCCGGCTAACAAATACGGTACTGGATAATCAGAGCGAGAAAATGTTTTAAAGATTTCTCAACCGGCTGCGCAACCGTGCAACGGCCTGTGTATGCAACTGGCATACGCGGGACTCGCTGACACCCAGTACTTCACCGATTTCCCTTAAATTCATTTCCTGCTCGTAATGCATACCCATGACTTGTTTTTCCCGTGGTGGAAGATTATCAATCGCGGTGATCAACATATTGCGAAAATTCTCGTCCAATAATGCATTCAGCGGATCGCCCTCAGAATCGACCAGCAGGCGATCCAGAAAAGGCTCTTCATCTTCCTGCTGAAAATCCTCGTAATAAATCAGTTGCGCACCGCGTGCGCTTTGCAGTGTCTCGTGGTACTCATCCAATGACATATCCAGCTCCGCAGCCAAGTCCAGTTCGCTTGGCGCACAGCCGTTACGCTGCTCCAGAGAACTGACCGCCGCTTCGATCCGGCGCATTTTTTTCCGTATGCTGCGTGGCAACCAATCAGCTTCGCGTAATTCATCCAGGATAGAACCTCGTATACGCTGCGCCGCATAGCTCTCAAACTGACGCCCGTATGAACCCTCGTAGCGATTGACTGCATCCAACAAACCGATCATGCCGGCTTGAATCAGATCATCGACTTGCACACTGGCTGGCAGACGCGTCATCATATGATAGGCAATACGTTTCACCAGCGGTGTAAATTCCGTGATAAATTGCTCTTTATCAATAGTTTTATTCCCAGTTGCAGTATACATATTCAATCACACCGTAAAATTGGCCATACTCAAATGACTTGTCATAATCAACCGCTGCATAAAGTTCTCCATTCCTCTATTGGATTGATCCGGCAAAGACCGCAGAACATTTTGCGCCACGTACCGGAAACAAGCGGCCGCTTGCGAAGACGGAAATACCTCACTTACCGGTTTGCATAATTGTGTTGCATTGCACAATCTTTCATCGCTCGGAATATATCCAGCGTATTCCAGTGTTATCGACAAATAACGCCGCGCTACCTTGTATAAATTCTGATAAATAGCCAGCGCCTCCATTTCCGAATCCGTTTTATTCACCAAAATCGAAAAATGCTGTTTGGCGTATTCTTGATTCATGATTTTGATCAGCGCGTAAGCACCCGTGATTGACGCCGCCGAGCTGGAAATGACGATCATGACCTGTTCCGAAGCCAGACTAAGTGGTAGAACATGTGTCGTGCCAGTCATCGCGGTATCGATCAGCACAATATCGATCGACTCAGTCAGTTCGGAAAAACTCTTGATCAGCCAATCCTGTTCCAGCGGATTCAATGTGCTTAAAGCATGAATACCGCGCATCGCAGATAGGATGGTGATATTTTCCGGACCTTGCAGCAGCACTTGATCCAGCCTTTTATCTTTGCGGATCACATGCAACAAATCGAAACGTGCTTGCAATCCCAGATTTGTGCAAATATTGTTGTGGCAAGGATTTTCATCGATCAATAAAACCCGTTGGCCATTTTGCGCCAATGCGGCGGCGAGATTCACAACAATACTTGTTTTACCGACACGCGACTTACCGCTGGCGATGGTAAAAACACGCACCGGATCATGCTCCCGGTACGGCATCAAGTTGCACAAACCCGCCGCTTGGTCTTGTAAAATTAGCCTAGTCATACATCAATCCAGCAAACGATTTTTCCTCTGCCTGCGGCAACTCGGCGTTATTCTTAGTTGCCATGATCAAAGCGAATTCCGCATCCTGTAGCGTGAAAGCACTATCGCCCGGCGCCGATTTAAAGATGCGATGCAACAGGTAGCGCGCATCGGCGATATGAATATCTTCCGGCACCTTTTGGCCATTTGCGACGTAGTGCAACGGCAATTTTCTACGGATGACGACGTCCAGCGCCACACCCAAACTCGCAGCTTCATCGACTTTCGTGATGATGCATCCGGAAATACCGTTTTTCTGATAAGCGGAAATCACCTCATCCAGCGTCCTGCCGTTGGATGCCGCACTAAGGACAAGCATGCGCTTCACATCTGCGCCGCAGTTACTGAGCATGGCAATCTGCTGCGCCACCATTTGATCGCGCTGGCTCATACCCACGGTATCGATCAATACCATGTGCTTATTGCCCAACTCCGACAACGTTAACTGCAAATCCTCAGTATCTTTGATATTACGCACTGGGATACCCAGCAATTGCCCATAAATGCGAAGTTGTTCATGCCCGCCAATCCGGTAGCTGTCAGTCGTCAATAGCGCGACTTTACCGGCGCCGTGCCGGATGACGCAACGCGCCGCGATTTTTGCCGTTGTCGTGGTTTTGCCGACGCCGGTAGGACCGACCAAAGCATATACGCCACCTTTTTCAATCATGTCGTCACTGGCGGCGATATGTAAATTGGCTGTCAGTGCGGACATGGCCTGTTTCAGATTATGTTCGTAATCGAGGCTATCCGGTAATTTATCGATCAGACGACGCGCCAATAGCGGACTAAAACCGTTATCCAGCAACGTGCATAACAGCTTCATTTTTTCCGGCCTGCGTTGTGTGAAATTTCCCCAAGCCACCGTCGCCAGCTGGTCTTCCAGCGTAGCTTTCATTGCTTGAATCTCGGCAATAATGTCTTTAGCCAGGGACGGAGATAACACATTATCCGGTTTCTTTTGACTTTCTACCGTTTCACTGGCGAGCAGCGCCGGGATCGAACAATATTCTTCCGCGTTCAGCATTTTATTCTGCTCGTAGTGTGAAATTCCCTGCGGCAGCGGGGTTGAGAGCGGCGGCGGTACCGGCGTGCGCACCAGATTGCTCATATCGGAATCCGCCAATGCCATGATCTCCACGCCATCCCGGGTTTTCCGGTTCGATAGGATAACGGCGTCCTCACCCAGTTCCTCTTTAACTTGGCGCAGCGCTTCGCGGGGTGTGGACGCAATATAACGTTTTACTTTCATTTGTTACCTCCAATCACGGAAGTGATTTTAATTTTTCGTGAATCCGGAACTTCGGAATGCGCCAATACGCGCAACTGCGGAATGGCGCGACGCAGAAATCTTGCCAATAAGAAGCGGATCGCGCCCGGCACCAGCAGCACCATCGGCAATCCCAATTTTTCCTGCTGCTGCGCTGCGCTGCGGGCTTCCCGCAACAACGTATCGGCAAGCCCCGGTTCGATACCGGTACTTTGTGCAGCGCCGGTTTGCATGACCTGAGCCAGAATATTTTCCAGCTCGGGATGTAAACTCATTGCTTGTACTTCCGCGCCGGCAGGATAGTATTGATCGACGATCGCACGCCCTAGAGCAGCTCTGACAACAGCGGTCAGATCAACGGCGTCTTGCGTTTGCGCCGCATGCTCGGTCAATACGTCAATAATGGTGCGCATATCGCGAATATGCACATTTTCCTCCAGCAAGTTGTGCAAAACTTTTTGCACCGTCGATAGCGGTAGCAACTTCGGCACCAGATCTTCAATAAGTTTAGGAAATTGCGTATTGAGATGATCCAGCAGCTTCTGCAATTCCTGGCGCCCCAGTAATTCGGCGGCGTGCATATGGATCAGGTGATTGATATGCGTGGTCACCACCGTACTGGCGTCGACCACGGTATAACCGTTGATTTGCGCTTGCTCGCGCAAGTTCGCCTCAATCCACACAGCAGGAAGACCGAATGCCGGATCGCTGGTTACAGTGCCGGGCAATTGCATTGTGACACGCCCCGGATTGATCGCCAGATACATCCCGGAATACGATTCACCTTGCCCGATGATCGAACCTTTTAACTTAATACAATAAGCATTCGGCCGCAGCTCGAGGTTATCGCGGATATGGATGACCGGTGGCAAGAAGCCGATATCCTGTGCAAATTTCCTGCGAATGCCGTTGATCCGCTTGAGCAGATCGCCCTGCTGCGCTTTATCGACCAAAGGGATCAAGCGATAGCCGACCTCCAATCCCAACGTATCGATCGGTGTAACATCACTCCAACTTGCATCTGCTTTTTCAATCGAAGGTAGTTCCACCACAGGCGTTTCAACCGGTTGAACAACCGGATTTTTCAATTTGAAATAAGCGATCCCGCCCAAAATGGAGGCAATCAACAGAAATACAAAATTCGGCATGCCGGGAATCAAGCCCATAACGCCTAGAATAGAAGCGGTAATAATCAAAATTTGCGGCTGATTGAACAATTGATTCAAAACCTGCTCGCCGAGATCTTCGTCGGTAGTGACACGGCTCACCATTAAACCGGCGGCCGTTGAAATAATCAGTGCGGGAATTTGCCCGACCAAACCGTCGCCGATGGTCAGCAAAGTGTAATTCTTGGCTGCCACACTCAAATCAAGATCATGCTGCATGACACCCACAATCAACCCGCCGACGATGGTAATCAGCATAATCAATATGCCGGCAATGGCATCACCGCGCACAAATTTGCTGGCACCATCCATCGAGCCGTAAAAATCGGCTTCCTGTGAAATGACCGCCCGGCGTTTGCGCGCTTCGTCTTCACCGATCAGGCCGGCGTTCAAATCGGCATCAATGGCCATTTGCTTACCGGGCATGGCGTCCAGGGTAAAGCGTGCGCTGACTTCGGCGATACGCCCCGCACCCTTGGTAATCACAACAAAATTGATCACCACCAGAATAATAAACACCACCAACCCGATCGCGTAATTACCGCCCACCAGAAAATGTCCGAACGCTTCGATCACTTTACCGGCCGCATCCGGTCCGGTATGACCGTGGAGCAATACCACCCGGGTTGAGGCGATGTTCAGCGACAACCGCAACAACGTAGTCAGCAGCAGAATCGTCGGAAATACCGCAAAATCGAGCGGATTGCGAGTGTACAAACTCACCATCAAGACGATAATCGACACTGCAATATTGAAGGTGAAAAACAGATCCAGTACGAACGGCGGCAACGGCAACACCATCATAGCCAGGATGATGATAACCAGGATCGGACCAGCCAGATTCCTGAGGTTGCTCAGTGTTCCCATCGATGACAGGGTGATTGCATTATTCATAGCACGTCAGTAAAAACTCATCATTAAAATTGCCGGTTTACGCATTGCCCAGCTCGGCTACACCCGGATCCAAGTCCGCTGGAACCGGTACATCCACCGGCGGTTGCGGCGCTTTTCCGCCGTATTGGTTATAGCGCTTCAACTGAAAGACATACGCCAACACCTCGGCAACCGCGGTATACAACTTCTCCGGTATTTCGCTTTCCAGCTCGGCATGGTGGTACAACGCCCGCGCCAGCGGTGGCGCTTCAAGAACCGGAATGCGATGCTCAGCGGCAACTTCACGGATACGCGCCGCCAGTAGATGCACGCCTTTGGCGACGACTTTCGGCGCACGCATGCTGCTTTGGTAACGCAGTGCTACGGCGTAATGCGTCGGGTTGGTCACAATCACGTCGGCTTTCGGTACTTCCGCCATCATGCGGCGACGTGCGGCTTCCCGTTGCAGGCCGCGAATGCGCGCTTTGATGAACGGATCGCCTTCGCTTTCCTTGTATTCCTTGCGGATTTCTTCCTTGGTCATGCGCAATTGCTTGGCATGCTCCCAAAGTTTGTAAGGCACATCGATCAAAACGACCAGGATCATCACACCGACGATCAGCAGAAAACTCATCGTCAGGAATTCACCCGTCCGGGTAATGCCCAAATCGACTGGCACCGTCAGCAGCATCATCACCGCATCTTTATTGCTCCAAATGACCAGTGCCGCAACGCTGCCGATCACAACTGTCTTGAGAATCGCTTTGGCCAGCTCAATCAAACTGTGCACCGAGAAAATCCGCCCCAAACCGTTCATCGGATTGATCCGGCTGAATTTAGGCATAATTGCATGAGCACTGAACATCCAACCGCTCAACGACATTGGTGCAAAAAACGCCACAATCAGAAGTAAAAACAATAAGGGGGCAATCGCCAGCAATCCCTCAAAAGCAAGCTCGTACAAGCGATTAAGCATCAAGTCCGATTGATGCGCCAATTCACGTTCGACATGCATGCCTGCTTTCATGACTTTCAACAGCTTATCCATCAAACCGGAACCCATGAACAAGATGCCAGCCGCGGCAGCCAGCAAGAGTGTGAATGTCGTCAGTTCTTGTGAACGCGCAATCTGGCCTTCCTCTCGCGCTTTCTCCAAGCGCTTCGGCGTCGCCTCTTCCGTTCGTTCTAAATCACTGTCTTCAGC
>JBDHRU010000163.1:0-5715 GCA_039807765.1 Nitrosomonas sp.
CCCCTGACGCACGAGGGAACATGAAATATACATTCTGAAGAATCAAATTCTCCGGCAAAATCTCAAACTGCATCGAACCGGAATCATCCAGTGTAAACATGATATTGGGAGAAATATTACCTCCCAGAAAGAGGGGAGTATTTGAAAGCGGCGATAACGCTTGAACGCTGCTTGCTAAAAAAATCAGAGAAAAGCTAATCGCATTTCCTATTGTTAAAAATTTCCTCTTCATGATCTTTACACCTTTATAGTCTTTTATATTCCTATGGCCTGAAAATTTCTTGCAACCAAACCACTGTACCTTGCTTAACTCCCTGAGCTCGAACAGTAATACGGTAGTAATATCTTAAAAAATTACCTGGCGGTGTTTTTTGAATCCCCTCGATCAAATAAGTGGGTGCGGGCACACCAACCGGCAAGACGGGTGCTGTATATGCAATATCGTCAACTCTAAAAATATTGCCTTCAACATAATTAATAGGGCAGGTCGGCGTGCAATACGTGATCCATGAAGGCACGCTCGGAGCATCGACACCGGAACCGTAATAACAAAATCCGTCCGTGCAGTTTGTATCGAACTCACTCATTCCTTCGATTGATTTAGGGGAATTCGTGGAAGGATCATTATCGCGAATATGATGCTCGGCATAACGCAACGCCATTTCAGCCGCTTGGGTTGCGAGCATGCGATCCCGTATATTAGCGGACATCCGCTCTTCCACCGTTGCCATTTTTGCAGCTGTTATTCCAAGAAGCGATAAAACCAGCAGAAAAATCAAACCCGTCACAAATACCGCTCCACTCTGCCGCTGATGACGATATAAGTCTCTATTCATGGCGTGCCATTTATACGGTTACGTAAATTAAATGTCGCTGCGAAAGCTCTTCTAAGTCGCCTATCGGCTGGAATTGCGACTGATGTTCCGCTGCAATCCAAGTAATTACCTGCAGAAACAACATTAATCTTTTCCGAGCGAACCAAAACGCAAACACGTGCGGTAATAACATCATTCCAATCCGCAGGTAACACGACATACTGATCAACGGATTGATCACCGTCGTTATCTATTCCATAAAGAATTTGTAAATCTTCTACGTTGCTTAATAAAACTTGCCCTGATGGCGGCGCTCCCGGTACGGTTGGTGTAGCGGAAATTTGACCCGCACACTGCAATTCCGCGTTAGCGGCATCAATATTGAAATAATTTTGAATGATCGTACCTGCAACAACTACCCCGGCACCTCCGCAATCGCTATCTCCAACCGCTCCTTCATATTGCAGAGTCAATGTATCAGCTACACCGGCACTGCCATTGGTACCGCTAATAGCAGTGCCAGCAAAAGCCACTTTAAAGCCTGTGAAAGGCATTTCCACATATCCGGCTTGCTTAATACTGCGCCCAATAATCTCCAATGCGAAACGTCCGCCTTCTTGTACGCGCGCATTATCTTCTTGCTCGCGGAAAACTTGCCGGCTGCTGACAAATACACTGCCGATAACAAGCAGCAATACCAAGCCTATCGTCATCCCAACCATCAATTCGACCAGAGTAAATCCATGCTGAGTCCCCGACACACCCTTTCCCCAATAGTCCGTGAATCTATTTTGGTTGATTGATGAAGTCATCATGGCGCAATTCTTGTGACAAAACATCGCATATTCACAACTCCTCCAAGACAGTTGGGATCAGCTTCGCCATTCATTTCTTTCTCTGTCCACATCAAGGTAATTACGTATCCCGCTGCTAAGCTTCCATTCACCGTTCCAACCCCACCAGGAAGTAATCGTGCGTTTGCTGTGTTCCATTGTGCGTGATCATAAGCAGCCATTTGTGTCGGGCTGCATACGCTAGCCGCACAATCCGAGCTATTTGGAATGCCAGCTATGAGCCCATCGTATGCGCCGGCAACTACACCGGCTATATTGGCACGCATGCGATCGGCGATATCTTCTGTTTGTTTACTTGCTATCGAACGGTAGTATGCGACATTGTTGCCGCGCGCACCTGATATAACCAATGCCGCCATGCTCAATAAACCAAATGAGACGATTAGAATTGTGATCAACACTTCTATTAAACTGAAACCGTTGGCTCGCATTTGATTCTTTATCAAAGAAACCCTATTTATCAGCATGTTCCAGAACCTGTCACAGTACGAAAGCGGCCTTGATTATTTAAGATAATGGCTTTGGAATACGATGCCCCCCGGCTGTCACATAGTGAAAAAGTACCGTTGTACATCATAGAAAAGCCATTAGCCGTGAATGTCACTCTTGCCTTATTTCCAGTAAATATATTGCTACTGCTAAAAGCAGTGCCAACTTGTAAAATTTCCTCGCCAACCTCAACCGCACCATTGTTATTGATATCCGAAAAAACCAGCCAGCCATTCGACCAGATGACTCCACCAGTGCAACTGGCGCCGTTTGTACTTGGGCAAAGCGTAACGGAACTACTGCGGCGAATGGCCTCACTTTTCGCTAAAGCCAATGCGGAATAAAAGCTATTGCTCTGCATCATCAACAGATTGTCTTGCACAAACGTGCGATAACTTGGCACAGCAAGCGATAGCAGAATGCTAGCCACGCTCAATGTGACAAGCAATTCGATCAAAGTAAAACCATTTTGGTATAGCTGATCAGCCAACGATCTCTCTCTCATTTAAATATTCCATACCATCTTTTAAGTTGATTTGCAGCTAACTACTGGCTAGATTTTAGCGGCTACAATTTAGACAAACTTTAGGAAATCGCTGATAAATCCCCAAGTTTGTGACAATGGCATTTTCTGACAGCTCTCTAAATACGCCATATACACACCAATCAAGTTTTGCTACCACACGTTGAGCCGCATTACCTCAAAAGAGGACGGCGGAACCATCTGCCGATAGCGCTGGATGGAAAATGGGTTCAACCTGTCTGACCGGCAAACAGAGTTTGTCTGTGAGAAATATCACAGACAAAAAATAAACCCATAATTAGAATTTTTATCGGTGATTGATAAAAATCAAATCTCCCGGCTAGCTATAGTGTCATTTATTTTTTATAATAAAGATATACATAAAGTAAATTGATTAATACTTGGTTTTTTATAAAAAAACACTCGCTCATTATTCGTCAATCGGGCCGGCGAATAGAGAGAAAGACAAAGAATGAAAATAGGCTGGGCTATCGCGATTTGTTTATATCGGAGAAAACTCTCAGCGATGGTGCTCACGGTCCTTACAGTGATCTGCTGGATGGCCTTAATGACCAAGTCGCATGCAGCATCGGTTTGCAAAATAGAAGTAGCGCGCGTGGTATCAATACAAGGAGTAATCGAAATACGCCGGGCTCAAGAAAATGCCTGGCAACGAGCCGGCATGGATATCGTTCTTTGCGCAGGCGATATGATCCGCGCCCGGCCACAAAGCCGCGCAGCACTACGCTTAAGTAACGACAGCATGCTGCGCCTTGACCAGAAAACCAGCATCACATTTCCGCAACCGCAAGAAGAAAAAGGCACATCACTTCTGGATTTGTTGGAAGGTGCAATCCACATCATCACACGCACACCCAGCCCCTTTAAAATCAGAACACCCTTTGCCAACGCCAGTGTAGAGGGAACGGAATTTTTTGTCGGCCTAACAGAGGACAGTACAAAGGTTGTTGTATATGAAGGCAGGGTATCTGTAAACAATGAACTGGGAAGCTTACTTCTTAACGATCATGAAGCGGCTGTTACACAAAAAGAACAAGTGCCGCACAAAGAAATTATCATTCGCCCGATCGATGCCGTACAGTGGGCAATATATTATCCTGCGATCCTAGATTACTGGCAGCGTAATGAAAACAGCAGTGGTGACTTGATTAGCAAAGCAAGTCGTTTACTCGCTGTCGGGCAAGCTGAAGAAGCCAAGGAAGTTATCCGGCAAATTCTCCAGCTCAAAGGTGATCACAGTGATGCGTATGCACTACTGGCCATTATCGCTGTGGTGCAGAATGAAAAAGATCAGGCACTCGAACTGGCCAACAAGGCAGTCTCATTGGATCAACACTCTGCTGCTGCGTATTTAGCGCTCTCCTATGTGCAACAAGCACAATTCGAGATTGATTCAGCACTTGGAAGTGTGCAGAAAGTGGTCGCACTGGATGCAAAAAACGCACTGGCTTGGGCAAGGCTGGCTGAATTGCAGATGTCGGCAGGCTACCTAGACCGTGCATTAGATGCGGCACAACATGCCGTAAGCTTACAACCGGATCTGGCTAAAACCCAGATGGTATTGGGTTTTGCACATTTACTGCAGGTCGATACCCAATCAGCAAAAACTTTCTTCACACAAGCCATTGCACTCGACCAAGCCGATCCCATGCCAAGACTGGGATTAGGAATTGCTTTGATCCGCGAAGGCAACTTGGAAGCCGGACGCATTGAACTGGAAATCGCTGCCAGCCTAGATCCAGCAAACTCTCTTATCCGTAGTTATCTGGGAAAAGCCTACTTCGAGGAAAAACGTTATCCGCTTGCCAACACCCAATTCGATCTCGCCAAGGAACGCGACCCCAAAGATCCGACACCGTGGTTCTATGATGCGATTCAAAAACAAACGCAGAATAGACCGGTGGAAGCGCTGCGAGATATTCAGAAATCAATCGAACTGAACGATAACCGCGCCGTGTACCGATCCAAGTTTTTATTGGATAGCGATGAAGCAGCGCGCGGTTCAAGCTTGGCACGTATATTTGAAAATCTGGGGTTTGAGCGGCGCGCTATTATGGAAACCGCAAAGTCACTGAGCTTCGACCCATCCAATCATTCGGCACACCGGTTTTTATCTGACACCTACGCAAGCACCCCTCGACATGAAATTGCCCGGGTAAGTGAACTACTTCAAGCTCAACTTTTGCAGCCGATTAATGTGAATCCAGTACAGCCACATCTAGCTGTAGCCGATCTTAATATCATTACCAGCACGGGTCCGTCTGCAGCAGGATTTAATGAGTTTGCGCCATTGATGGAGCGCAATAAATCTCAAGTAGTCGCTTCAGGAATCGCTGGAAACAATGGTGTACTGGGAAATGAGATAGTACTTTCCAAGCTCTACGAACGTACATCTATTAGCTTGGGTCAGTTCCATTATGAAACCAACGGTTTTCGTCCCAACAATGACCAGAACCATAATATCTACAATGCGTTTATTCAGCATGCTGTCACATCCAAGTTCAATATTCAGGCGGAAATACGCAGGCGTGAAAAAGAACATGGGGACATTGAATTAGATTTTAATCCAAGATCCTATTCATCTGTTAGGCAAAGAAAATTGAAAGAAGACTCAGTGCGCATAGGAGCTAGATACGCAATTACGTCTAATCAAGACCTTATTATCTCTACCGTGTATGCGAATAAAAATATAAAAGATATTCTCCCTCCGGATGATCCTGAATCTGATAAATCTTTCGGAGATAGCAAAAATGATAGCCATTCCTATCAAGTAGAAGCTCAGCATTTATTTCGAGCGAAATTCTTTAATATAACAACAGGAGGAGGGACATCCCGAATTGAGACAGATCATAACTCATCCGCCTTTTCTTCTGATTTGGGATATCTACAAATAGACAGAATAAACGAACGCAATAATGCTTATACGTATTCAAACTGGAATTTACCAAAAAACATAACTACTACATTAGGTCTTAGCTATCATTCATCTAAAACATTAGATAGCGCTATTGAT
>JBDHRU010000164.1:0-5714 GCA_039807765.1 Nitrosomonas sp.
ATCGTAGGCTGTGCAGTGCGTAGATTAAAAGATTGCAATTTTACACGAGAAGATGTACTTATCGCTGATCATCCCGTATCGCCGAAAATTATGCCGAAAACCGATTCCGATGCTGTTTTCTTTACCGCACAAATCCGTGCCATGGAACAGCAGGCGCTGCAATTGCCCAAACCGCCGCAATTAATGGAAAAAGCCGGTTTGGCGGCGGCACAGGTGGTGCGCGACCGGCTGCTGAAGAATCCCAACCATAACGTGCTGGTGCTCGCCGGACCGGGCAACAACGGCGGTGACGCCTTCGTCGTGGCGCGTTATCTGCAGGAATGGGGTAACGCGGTGACAGTGGTTTTCGCCGCTGAGCGCGACCGCGTGCCAGCCGATGCCAAGCAAGCGTTGCAAGCCTGGCTCGATTGCAGCGGCGCTATTTGCACCGATCTGCCCGACGGCGAGCGTAACTGGGATGTCGTGATCGACGGTCTGTTCGGCATCGGTCTGGATCAATCGCACCATCGCCCGATTGAAGGTCAATACCGCGACTGGATCGAAACCGTCAATCGCATGGCGGCTCCTATCGTGGCACTGGATATTCCATCCGGCTTGGGCAGCGACGACGGCTGCATCTACGGCATCGCCACCCGCGCCACCATCACAGTCACTTTCATCGGATTAAAGCCCGGTCTGTTCACCAACTTTGGCCCGGAATGTTGCGGTGAAGTCATCTTGCGCGATTTGGATATTCACTTAACCTCGCCACCCGAACCGCAGGCTTGGTTGCTGAATGACGCGCTCGCGCAAACATTGCTACCGCCACCCCGCTCCGCTAACAGCCACAAAGGCTCGTTCGGTAATGTCGCCATCCTCGGCGGCTCGACCGGCATGGTTGGCGCTGCGCTATTGGCGGGCCGCGCGGCTCTGCATCTGGGCGCCGGCCGTGTGTATGTGGGTTTACTGGCGGAGAATGCACCGCCAGTCGACTTCTCGCAACCGGAACTGATGCTGCGCCCGCCATCCGAATTATTCGCAGTGAAGCCACTGAATTGCCTGATCACAGGCCCCGGTTTGGGGCAATCGGCGCAAGCCCGGTTGTGGCTGATCATGGCTTTGGATAGCAACTACCCACTGGTGCTCGACGCCGATGCGCTCAACCTGATTGCACAGCATCCCGATCTGGCGGAAAACCTCAGCCAGCGCAAAGCCGCCGCCATCTTGACACCCCACCCTGCCGAGGCCGCACGCTTGTTGAAAACCGACAGCACCGCCGTGCAAAAAAACCGCATGAACGCGGCATTGCAAATCGCGCAACACTTCAATTGTTACATCGTCCTGAAAGGCTCAGGCAGCATCTGTTGCTTTCCCGACGGCAAACGGTATCTCAACACCAGCGGCAATCCCGCGCTCAGCACCGCTGGAACCGGCGACGTACTGGCCGGCATCATTGGTGCGCTGATCGCCCAAGGCTTGAACCCGGATTGTGCGTTGCTGCTGGCAGTTTATCTGCACGGCGCTGCGGCGGATCGCTGGGTGCGGCAAAACCGGGGAATGTTGGGGATGGCGGCATCGGAAGTGATTGCGGTAGCGCGTTTGTTATTGAATACGTGGACCGACCAAGAACGCCATTCATCTCAAACAAAGTGCTTACCGGGTAAACTCGCTCACTTTGATACCAATAGCTTTCCGCGCTGAAAGAACAATCTAAATGCCTCACCACGGACAACCCACTCGCATTCGATACAGCACTTCCACTATCATGCGCAGATTGCGCTTGTTTTGCTATTAATCGCCTCTTGAAGCAGAATCTTCTCCGGCTTCGATCTATGGACTACTTATCCCAAAATATCAACAGACCCTAGTAAACCCGATGGATATCATAGATAATTTCGTCATGAGATCATATTTGTAATTTTTCTAACCAACTGATAATCAAATGTCTTTTATATTAAAAGCAATTGCAAGTGCATTCCGCGATCTGATACGTTTCAAGATTGCTTGGATTATAGTTTGGCCAATTCTGGTTTCGACTCTTTTGTGGCTTGTTATCGGTTTTGTTTTTCGCGAAAATTTTTCCGAACTGGTTACTTTGTTTTTGAATGAAGCCGGTATCGGTGAGTGGTTGCAAAATCACGGCTCTGATTGGGTTTCCGCTGCCATTGAGAATCTGATTTACATCATGGTATATATACCACTTGTAATAGCAACTACTTTGATTATAACGGCTATTTTTATAATGCCAGCGCTGATCAATCTGGTAGCGAGCCGCGACTATCCCGAGCTTAAGCGTGAATATGGGGGTAGTATCGCCGGCAGTATCATGAATGCGATTCTCGCCAGCGGCGTATTCATACTGATCTGGGTTGTCACTGTACCGCTTTGGGCGGTAGGAGCGGGTATTATCGTTCCTTTTGTTGCAGCGGCATTTATGAATCAACAGTTATTCCGCTACGATGCGCTATCCGAGCATGCCTCTAAGCAAGAAATTAAACTGATCTGTGCGCAAAACCGGTATTCGCTATGGGGATTGGGATTGCTAACGGGATTAATTCAGTTCGTGCCGGTACTCAACTTGCTGGCCCCGATCTATACAGCCCTGGCGTTCATTCATTTTGGTTTGGATCATCTAAGGCTACTGCGGACTGATGATAACGTAAAGAATGATTTAACTATCGACCATTGATAGTGATAGTTTCTGCACCCTGAAACAAAAATAACGTTAATCAGATTGAAATTGAACATGGGGACGCACCAATGGAATCCTAATTTCATTGATCTTTCACCCATGTTTGAACCCTTTCATTATCTGAGGGGATATATTGAAAACCAACAATGCTGGCCGGATCCGGATAATCTCAATAATTTCAATTTCCCACAAAACCGTCATATTTTTACCCGCTCGGGAAAAGTTGTTCACTTTGTATCTCAAATCCCCGGGAAGCAGGATCTCAAGCAGAAATATGAGTCAAAAATTTATTTGACCGGCCAAGTACCAACAAGGGTCGGAAACTGGCACGATTTTTTTAATGCATTGGTATGGAAAGTATTTCCACGCGCCAAATCGGCACTCAACCAGCTGCATTTTCAGGCGCTGCAAGCGGAGTTATCTAGCAAGAATGAAAACCGGTGCGGATTGAGAGACGCCGCAACGCTCTTTGATGAATCAGGCATCATCGTCATCTGCAGTCAGGCTTCATTAGCTCAATTAATCAAGAAGTTTGAATGGAAAGAATTATTTTGGCGACAACGTAGCGCAGTGCTGTCATCCATGCGGTTTTTTATTTTCGGACATGGATTGTATGAGAAAGCACTGAATCCGTATGCCGGTATGACGGGTAAAGGAATAATTTTTAAAGTGACAGAAGCTTTTTTTGCGCAGAACTTATCAGCTCAATTGCACGTTGTTGATTCAATGCTGGAATCTCATTTATTACAAGCTTTAACGGCCACGACCGACCTTGCGCCGATTCCGCTTTTAGGTTATCCAGGCTGGATTGAAGGCAATGACCATGAAATATATTATGAAAACAAAAAATATTTTCGCGACCGCCCTGATTTTAGATAGATAATCAAAACATTTTAGTCGAAAATATTTTTTGAGGGCGGGATTCGAACCTTGATCTATATTTGATATATCAAGTTTCTAAAACATTATTGTAATGTCTGATTCCATACCCCGGAGGATCACGCAAAGATCTCCAGGTTTTTTTCTTGTTCTGCAAGCTCACTCAGAATATTGGCAACTTCATCGGGGATAAAGAACTGCGGCTCACGGGTTTGGAGCGATAGATTTTTAACTCAAGTATGCCGATATTCCTCCTGACAAAACCCAGCACAGCGCTGCTTTCTTTCTCATGCCACTGTCATTGCCCAATATCCTTATTAAAAACCCTGAAATTTCTACGGATTGATACCTTGGGAAATTTTGCTGATGTGCATTGAAAAAACAAATTTGCCCGAAACCTCGATCTGGTTTATTCTTTGCCCGCTTGTCGAACTTTACTGGAGAAGTGACCGAGTGGTTGAAGGTGCACGCCTGGAAAGCGTGTGTACGGCTCAAACCGTACCGCGGGTTCGAATCCCGCCTTCTCCGCCATTTCCATGTCCACGCACTTCCACACCAATCCACAAAACACAACGAAACACCTTATCCACAAGCATCTTGCTTTCCGTAGCAGTCCAAAATAATCCGCTAGAATCCGATAAAAAAGTGTGGTAAAAAACGTGGTAACAATTTTTACCACATAAAAAGTTACCACATTATGGCTATCAAGGAATTATTGACTGATCTAGCCTGCAAGAATGCGGCCGCTGAAGGTTCCAAAATACGCAAGCTCCACGATGGCCAAGGGCTGTATCTTTGGGTTTATGAAGATGGCCGCAAGTATTGGCGGCTGCGCTATAAGATTCATGACAAGGAGAAATCCTTATCTCTTGGCGTTTATCCTGTTGTGAGATTGAAGCAGGCACGGCAGCTTGCACAGGCTGAGCGTGCAAAGCTGATGGCAATATAGACCCGTCCATTGACCGCAAGCTGAACAAGCAGAAAGCGAAGGAAGCCGCCGCCAATAGCTTTGAAGCCACTGCCCGCGAATGGTACACAAAGCAAACGCATACATGGGCAGAAAGCCACGCAAAGGATGTAATAAGACGGCTGGAAGGCAATGTGTTCCCTTTTATCGGCATGTACCCGATTAGCACGATTGAAGCACCGCAATTACTCAACATGATCCGCATTATTGAACAACGGGGTTCTTACGATCTGGCGCACCGGGTGCTTGGAGTATGCGGCCAAGTATTCCGCTATGGCATATCAACAGGCCGATGCACTCGCGATCCTTCCGGCGATCTGCGCGGCGCACTGACACCGCACAAAAAGAAAAACCAGGCCGCCGTCAAACCGGAAGAACTTCCGGAATTGCTGCGGGCAATCGCCACCTATGAACGCATAGGCGACCGGCAAACACAGCTTGCCTTGCAATTGCTGGCGTTAACCTTCGTTCGCACCAATGAACTGATAGGCGCACTATGGGAAGAAATCGACCTGAACAATGCGCTATGGATCGTGCCAGCTACGCGCATGAAAATGAGGAATGAACACGTAGTTCCCCTTACCCATCAAGCATTGAACATACTGGCTGAATTGAAATGCATCGCCGGGGATAGCAGCTATCTGCTGCCCGGTAGAAACCCGAATAAGCCCATCAGCAACAATACTTTGCTTTTTGCCTTATACCGTCTTGGCTATAAAGGAAAAATGACCGGCCACGGCTTCCGGGCGGTTGCGTCTACGGCATTGAATGAATCCGGCTTATTCAGCCCCGATGCCATTGAGCGGCAATTGGCGCACGGTGAACGGAATGAAGTACGGGGCGCATATAACCGGGCGGAATACTTGCCGGAAAGAAAGCGGATTATGATCTGGTGGAGTAACCATATCGAAGCATTGGAAAAGGGTGCGGAAGTCATTCCGCTATTCGGAAAACCGGTTTGATTTTCTCAATACCTTTTTGAGTTTTTATCCTACCCCCTTATTTTTGAGTAGGGCAAGTAGGGCGAGTAGGGCGGAATCGTCAAGAACGGCTTGGTCATTGGTTTCTAGCTGCCCTACTTTTTTGATATTTCCATCGGAACCAGTAGGGCGCGCCCTACTTTTAGGGATTTTTCGCTTCAATTCTTGCCCTACATTTTGAGACTTGCAGCAAGTTTAAATGCGAAAATCCGGCGCG
>JBDHRU010000165.1:0-5700 GCA_039807765.1 Nitrosomonas sp.
ACGCAAAACGAATCGATCACATCGGCAAGCCCGATAATAGCCACCCCGGAAGAATTATATTTAGCACCGCCGGAAGCAACATCGCGGAATTTGGCGCCACTTTCTCCTGGTTTGTTCGTGGGGCCGTCGAATAAGCCCGACAGTAAGGGCGAAGGCCGGACTTTTTCCAGCGTGCGTCCCAGATAATTGTTGAATTGCACGCAATGCCGCGCCATTTCATCGAGCTGAAAGCGGAAACTAGCGATGAAATCCTGCATCGATGTCATCGCTGTTAATGGCGGGGAGGTGTAGTCCGGCTTGCCATAGAACAAATTGGGATCGTTCTTGCCGGTGCCGTCGCTGCGGTGCTTGCCGCCGAACATCGCCAGCTCCAGCACCGCCGGCAGCACCAGCAGGGTGGAGCCGGTGTGGCCATAATGCTTATGGTCGGCATTCTGTTCAATACAACCGATCGACGCGTAATCGTGCGCATCCGCCAGCGCTTCGTCCGCCGTGACACGATCATGCTTGACATAGTAATTCGCCATGCTGCGGATCACCGGCGCATCGCCGTGCAGCGCGGGCGTCGCACGGGTGACCAGATTCACCTGGCAAATGCGTTTCAGATAGGGAGAAATCTCATCCGCCGCCAAAGGACTTCCGTCCGGCGCACGATGATGAACATCCTTGTGATAGCGGGCATGCACGTTCGGATCGCGAATAGACAGCATTTCGGTTGCTTTCAGGATGATGTAGGTCATGTCGTTGACCGCATCGACCGTCCGGCCATTTTCCCAACGCGTACCACCCACGGTTAATGCCTGGTTTGAACCGCTACCGGCAAACAGCACCTCCGCGCTTTCCGGCGACAACGGCACATGATCGGAACAGCGCAAAAAGAAGTGGCACATCAGCTCAACTGCCCGCCGCGTATAGGCTGTTTTCGCTGTTTCATCCGGTTGCGACTGCCAATCGCGCAGATAGAATTCATTCAACGTCTGATCCAAGCGACCCAGCGAGAGGCCAAAATTGGTGTTCTCCTGCAACAGCAAGTGGTAGCAAATCCAAACTACGGCAATCGCTTCCGCCAAGGTACTGGCGGGCTGCGCCGGAACCTTGCGGCAAATAGCAACGAGCTCATTATTTCCAGCTTTCCCGGCGGCATCAGCCAAATGGTCCGCATAGATCTTGGCGCCTTCGTATACCGCGATGACACTTTGGACAAATTCTATTTTTTCCGGTGTATCGGCGGTACCGTTCGCGATATCTTTCTGTAACTGCGCGATCAGACCATCAAACCCGAATTGCAACACCCGGCTGAAATCAGGTGTAGTGTGGGAAACAGCCGTGGCTTTATCGGACAAGTAAAAAGCCACTCGTTCGAATAATTCCTGGCATTTGGGCGTTTCACCGGCTCTTTTCTTCAGCGGCGGATCGATGGATGGTTTGCCTTCGCACATTCCACCGTCGACCTCATCGCGCTGATCGTTGGCATAATTGGCCGTATCGTAGTCACTGTAGCGCGCCACTTCTTGCACCGTGCGCCGTTCCAGCCAGAAAGGGAAAATTTCCTCATTCAACCGTTTGGCGACTTCCGGTTTGATCTTGAACGGATTTTGTGGCCGTTTTGCCAGCGTTTCCAATTCCGGCCAAATGCAATACCCGCTCATGTCCATATACACAACCGGCCCGACAAAGCTGGTGGTCGTTTGCCCCGGCAGCAGATCGGTGCTGCGCACCAGCGGTGTTTTATGGCTGAACACATACTTCAACGCCTGCGCACGACGCGTCACCGGTGACAGCACCGCATGATCGGGCTGGCGCAGAAACTCGGTTAACAAACGCGGCAATTCATCGCATACCTCCGGTATCCATTCCGGATCGAACAACTGATTGCGCCACGCTTGCACCACCGGGAAATCACTGAGCTTGATATCGCTCAACGTCAGATCGTGCAATGTTTTGATCTTATCCGGTGCGGTATTGGGAATCGGAAAAATAGCGACGTTATCGCTGAATGCGGAAATATCTGCGGTGCCGTGTTCCAAATCGATCCGGATACCGCCTCGATTGTGCCTGTCATTACTCATGATTTCATCCTCCGCGCTGATTAACTCAATGTATCCAGCCCTATCGCCAATCTGTGATGCTGCCATGCGTCATCGAGCAGCAAAAAATAACCGAACAACTGGTAGCGGTATTCCGCGGGATCGACCGATGAATGGAACGGTTTATCCAATGCCGTGGAATAGATTAGCTGTCCCAGATAAAGACCGTCGGCGATCTCAACGATTTCATCGAGACAGAAACCGATCGGAACCGGCCCGCCGATCATTGGGAAGCGGTAGTGAAACTGAAATACCTTTTTCTTTTTTGCGTCGCCATTGTTCATCGGTAATATGGACTCGCGGTCGTCCACACCGAGAAAAATGTAGCTTTGCCGCGCAAACGGCGACGGCCCGCTTTCCGACACCGCTTGCAGTGAAGCATCCGGTACGCGGTAATTCATATCGGCGATACGCATCAGCGCATCGGCGGCGATGATGCGCTTATCCTGAATATTGCTGCCATCTACCCAATGCTGCGCGGCTTCATTTTCCCAGAATGCCTTGTCTTCATCGGACATACCGCGATCCCAGGCGCCGCTTTTCAAATGCTGGGCGTACACACCTTCCGCATCCCAATAATGCGCCTTGTTTTTTTCCACCAACGCGTAATGGGGCGCGCTGGCGATATGCGTTTTCAATGCATGCACTCGTTCGGGATAGCGCTCGGCTAAATCGTCGCTCTCGTCGAGCAGCATGCTCAATTTCCGCCCGGAAATTTTTTCATACGACTTACCTGCCCACGGAAAAATATACTTACCGATACTGTGCCAAATCAGATTGAGCACATTAGGTGTACTGTGTCCCAGCGCCAGACCGGCAAGCTGGCCGGGGAAAAGTTGTTCATCACCCGGCGTGGCGCAAGGATCGGGACAAAAAGTTTGCATAAAGCCGCAATGCAGATTGAGCGTGGCGCCATGATAGTAATCAAAACCGGTGGTGCGGCTTGCTTCACCATACCAATCGGCCGTTTCTTGGCTGTCGACACGCACGTTATACCCCCGCTCGCCATGCCCCTGGAATAAGCCCTTTTGTACGGTTGGCGCTATACCGCAGCGAAACAGGCGATTGAGCTTCTCAAAATATTTCAAGTTATCTTGCGGATTGCTCTGCGCAGAAATTTCCGCGCTGATCCGCTGCAACATTTGCAGAATCGATTCACCGTCTTGCCGCATTTGCCTCACATCGCCATCCGCAGCGCCTTTCGGCGATTCTTCCAGGATGAACGTGGTGAATTTGCGATTGAGCGCTTCGTCTTTTTTCCAACCTTCAACCCAATCGGTGATTTCCGGCCAGCTCTGCACACCAGCCGTTGCCGTTCTGGCTGCTTCCGGCTTACTTGAAATGGCTGCCGTTTGCGCATATCCCAGCTCATTGAAGCCGATTTCGCCCGGGCGCGGACGCAATTGCGGAAATGCGCCGTCGGCATAAAATGCCTTGGCATAAGCTGGATCGACCATCAGGAAAAACCCGTTATTCTGATAGCCATACGGATCGCTGTCGTCGATCCAGCCCACGGGGAAAATCCGTTTGATATTGTCGATCATCGAACGGTAGGGATAGCTATCGCCGATCGATAGAACATGGCCATCTGGCAAAGTGAAAGTTCCCAAACTGTAATGATGTGTGGCGAAAACCAATTGTCCTAGATAAATGCCATCGTCTATGCGGACAATCTCGTCGATCAGGCGCGTCATGGGATACACTGGACCAAGACCGGGCCAGCGGTAATTGAGCTGATACACTTGCTTGCCGTTCATTTCCGGAACCACCGAGGTTCCCATGTTGCAGAGAAAATAACCGCCCGTTTTGCTATACGGAATCGCTTTTTCCTTGGCCAGATTTTCCGTCAGCAACTCACTGTCGAATCCCGTCGTATCCGGGCGCATCGGCCGATCTTTCAGCTTCCATAACTTCGTCAGCGCTGGCAGCCCGATCGCTTGCAATGCATTGGGATCGGGCGGTTCACGAAAAAAATTGCGGCCGATGCGTACCGTGGCCGGATCATAGCTACCCGTTGTTTTCGTATCGTTGGCGGTTTTCTTCGCCACCGTGTCACGCGATACCGGCTCGAATGTTTTTCCCATCCACAAACCGGTGTCGGCATACGTCGCATTCCAGGCGACCGCCATCCATTCGATATTGGCCATCAGGGACCGCTCCTTGCCGAGCAACTGAGCGGCTTCCTTGAAATAATCGCTGTCGCGAATGGAAATGGGGATACCGATCATCGGCCCGCTGATGACCTCGGCTGTGCCGCATTTAAATAGGGTATCGAGCTTTTTATGAATTTCCGGCCAGCGCTGGCGCTGCTGGTTATCGGCTAGAATACGCTGGTACATGCCCAGCGATACAAAGAAATTGCCTCGAAAATCGTTCTTAAGAATAACGTCCAGGGCATTCGACAAAAACTGTTGCTCTTCACTCGAGCGGGTTGTGAAATTTCTGGCACTCAAAAAGGTTGTCATGAATTTACCCCCTTTTGTATGTTAAGTAAGACTACTTAACCGGACTTACCGTCAACTCATTGAATCACTCTTATAGTACATTCTTGCGGCTAAGATTTCTGAACAATTTGGGGATTACTAACCGAAGGAGTAAACACATCGGAAAAGAAAGCATCCTTGGGCAAATTGCGATAGCTGGTAAAATCGTGATAAGCGGCTTTAACCATGACGGGAGCGCCGCAAGCATACACTTGATACTTTTCCAGATTCTGATGATCTTGCATCACGGCTTCGTGCACCAATCCTGTTCTGCCATGCCAATCGTCCGACGGCAGCGGCTCCGACAGCACGGGGACAAAAGTAAAATTGCCGTGCTGTTGTTGCCAGCTTTCCACCAAATCGATCAGATATAAATCAGCCTTAGTGCGAGCGCCCCAATAAAGGGTTATTTTTCTCTTGTTGTTTCGATTGTTTTCTTGATAAAAGATATGCTCAAGAATGCTTTTTATGGGTGCGAATCCTGTACCGCTTGCCAGGAAAATAATCGCCGTGTCATCCGGCGCTTCGCGTAAGAAGAATGAGCCCAGCGGCCCTGTAAAACGCAGCATGTCTTTGGCTTTCATGTGTGTAAACACATGTTCCGTGAACGCGCCGCCCGGATAATTCCGCACATGCAACTGCAATAACTCGTCGTCATGGGGTGCATTTGCCAAAGAGAAACTGCGGCGCTTACCCTCTTGGAGCAAAATATCGATATACTGCCCCGCCAGGAATTGCAGCCGTTGATTCGCAGGCAGCTTGAGAGAAATAATCATGACATCCGGAGCAGCAAGCTCAAGTTTTTGCACGCGACAGGGTAACGTTTTGATTTCAATATCCTTGGTTGCGCCGATCTCGTGACATTCAATCACAACATCGCTCAACGGAGAAGCACAGCAAAACAATGCGTAACCGGCTTGTTTTTCTTCTTCGGTCAAGGTTTCTTCACTATAGTCGCCATAATGCACCGTCCCCTGGATGATTTTCCCTTTGCAAATCCCGCAGGAACCGTTGCGGCAACCGTACGGCAGTGAGTATCCTTCGCGTAAGGCCGCTTCAAGAATCGTTTCTCCTGGTTCTACCCGGAAAGCATGCCCGCTGGGCTGAATAATGATTTGATGCGACATTGA
>JBDHRU010000166.1:0-5653 GCA_039807765.1 Nitrosomonas sp.
GCCCGAACGCATGACCGAAGCGGTGTTTGCATCGTTTGCCGATGCCGAACGGTTGTTTCAGCATTTTCCGCCGCAACCGCTCCACACCATCGATGTGCTGGGCGGCGGTATCGAGGCATTGCGGCAAGCGAATCAAAGCATGGGATTGGCGCTGTCGACGGATGAGATCGATTATCTGGCGCATCACTTTCAGCAAATGGCGCGCAATCCGACCGATGTCGAGTTGATGATGTTCGCGCAGGCCAACTCCGAGCATTGCCGGCATAAAATTTTCAACGCTGATTGGATCATCGACGGCAAGCCGCAAGATAAATCGCTGTTTGCCATGATCCGCAACACGCATCAAACGCATCCGCAAGGCACATTGGTGGCGTACGCCGACAACGCTAGTGTTATCGAGGGTGCGGAAATCAACCGGTTTTATCCGGGCGATGGACAAGAGTATGGCTACGCGCAGGAAAAAACGCATATGCTGATGAAAGTCGAAACGCACAATCATCCGACCGCCATTTCGCCGTTTCCAGGCGCAGCGACCGGTGTCGGTGGAGAGATCCGCGATGAGGGTGCGACCGGCCGCGGTGCCAAGCCGAAAGCGGGTTTGTGCGGTTTTTCGGTGTCCAATTTGAATATTCCGGATTTTGTGCAACCGTGGGAAATCGACTGGAGTGGTGATCAATCCTATGGCAAGCCCGGGCGCATCGCGTCGGCGTTGCAAATCATGCTTGAAGGTCCGATCGGCGGCGCGGCGTTCAATAACGAATTCGGTCGCCCCAATCTGGCGGGTTATTTCCGTACCTTTGAGGAACGCGTCGGCGGGGAAATGCGCGGTTATCACAAGCCGGTGATGCTGGCGGGGGGTGTCGGGCAGATTTCCGGCTGCCATGTGCGCAAGGAAAAATTCCCGCCGGGCGCGCTGCTGATTCAATTGGGCGGTCCCGGCCTGTTGATCGGTCTGGGCGGCGGCGCGGCGTCCAGCATGGATACTGGCGCTAACACCGAAGCGCTGGATTTCGATTCGGTGCAGCGCGGCAATCCGGAAATGCAGCGGCGCGCGCAGGAAGTGATCGACCGCTGCTGGCAATTGCAGCGCAGCGGCGAGGAAAATCCGATTTTGTTCATTCATGACGTCGGTGCGGGCGGTTTATCCAATGCGTTTCCGGAATTGGTGCACGATTCCGGCCGCGGCGGGCGTTTTGATTTGCGTGCGGTGCCGTCCGAAGAAACCAGCATGTCGCCGATGCAGATCTGGAGCAACGAAGCGCAGGAGCGCTACGTGCTGGCGATCAAACCGGAATCGCTGGCATTGTTCCGCAGCATTTGCGAGCGCGAGCGCTGCCCGTTTGCCGTGGTCGGCGAAGCGACCGGCGATGAACAACTGGTGGTGGCCGATGCGCAATCGCCGGTGCCGCCGGTCGATATGCCGTTGCCGGTGCTGCTCGGCAAGCCGCCGAAAATGACACGCGATGTGGTGCACGGAAACCGGATCTTGCCGCCGCTCGATTGGTCGGATGTTGATTTGGTCGAAGCAGTTTACCGCGTTTTACGGTTACCCGCAGTGGCTGACAAAACTTTCCTGATCGCCATCGGCGACCGCAGTGTCGGCGGCTTGTCGGCACGCGATCAGATGGTCGGGCCGTGGCAGATTCCGGTCGCCGATGTTGCGGTGACCAGTATGGGATATCAAACCGTACTGGGCGAAGCGTTTGCCATCGGCGAGCGCACGCCGTTGGCGTTGATCGATCCCAAAGCGGCGGCGCGTATGGCGGTGGGCGAAGCGATCACCAACATCGCTGCGGCGGCGATCGGCGGCATCGAAAAAATCAAATTATCCGCCAACTGGATGGCGGCGGCCGGCCATCCGGGCGAAGACGCCGGGTTGTATGATGCGGTGCATGCCGTAGGTATGGAATTATGCCCGCAACTGGGTATCAGCATCCCGGTCGGCAAAGATTCGATGTCGATGAAAACCGCGTGGGAAGAAGCGGGGGAGCGCAAGGAAGTCACCGCACCGCTGTCGTTGATCATTTCGTCATTCGCCACCGTGACCAACGTGCGCAAAACCTTGACGCCGCAACTGCGCACCGATTGCGGCGACAGTGAATTGATTCTGATCGATCTCGGGCAAGGGCGCAACCGCTTGGGTGGTTCGGCGCTAGCGCAAGTGTATAAGCAAGTCGGCAATTCCGCTCCGGATATCGACGGTGAAACTGGTGCGCAATTGCTGCGCCGTTTCTTCGGCGCGATTCAGCAGCTCAATGTAGCAGATCAATTACTCGCGTATCACGACCGTTCCGACGGTGGCCTGCTGGCAACGCTGTGCGAAATGGCGTTTGCTGGACATACCGGCTTGACGGTCAACCTGGATCAATTGTGTTTCGATGCGCAAGGCAGCGATATCGATGGATCGGAATTGCAACCCAAGCGGCTGGGCGGGCGTTTTCTCGAACGCATTCTCGCCGTGCTGTTCAATGAGGAATTGGGCGCGGTGATACAGATTGCCACTGCCCAGCGACGGGAAGTCATGCAAGTTCTGGCGGACGCGGGGTTGCGCGATTGCAGTTTTATCATCGGTTTCCCGAATCAATCCGGTGAAATCCGCGTGATGCGCAACAACAAGCCGATACTGGCGGAAAAACGCGTCAATCTGCAGCGCGCTTGGTCGGAAACTACGTATCACATGCAGAAGCTGCGCGACAATCCGGCGTGTGCGCAGCAGGAATTCGACCGGCTGCTCGACACCGCCGATCCCGGTTTGCAATTCGCACTCAGCTACGATGCCAGCGACGATATCGCCGCACCATTCATTCAAACCGGCATACGTCCACGCTTGGCGGTTTTGCGCGAGCAAGGTGTCAACGGTCATGTCGAGATGGCGGCGGCGTTCGATCGCGCCGGGTTTAGCGCGGTTGACGTGCACATGAGCGACATCATCGCCGGACGATTGTCGTTGAAAGATTTCACCGGATTTGTCGCGTGCGGCGGTTTTTCTTATGGCGATGTGCTCGGCGCCGGCGAAGGCTGGGCCAAATCGATTTTGTTCAATCTGCGTGCACGCGATGAATTCGAAGCATTTTTCCAGCGCAGCGACACGTTTGCGCTGGGCGTTTGCAACGGTTGCCAGATGATGAGCAACCTGCATGAAATCATTCCCGGCGCTGAAGCCTGGCCGCTTTTTAAGCGCAACCTGTCGGAGCAATTCGAGGCGCGCTTTGTCATGGTGGAAGTGCAGCCAACTCCGTCGCTGCTTTTTGACGGTATGACGGGCAGTCGGATGCCGATCACGGTGGCGCACGGCGAGGGCAAAGTGGAATTTGCTTCCGGTCATGCGGAAAAAGCCGATAGCTTGGTAACGCTGCGCTATATCGACAATCATGGCCAAGTCACTGAAAATTATCCGTATAACCCGAATGGTTCGATCCGGGGGATAACGGGATTGACGACGCCGGATGGGCGTTTCAACGTTTTGATGCCGCACCCGGAACGGGTATTTCGTGTGACGCAACATTCCTGGCATCCCGATACACGCTCGGACAAAGCGGAAGACGGTCCGTGGATGCGCTTATTTCGTAACGCGCGCAAGTGGGTAGCGTAGCGTTCGTTGTGATCAATTTCATACTGAGAAAAATAAATAACATGACAAATTGCAAAATAACCTGGCGCAACGGCTTGATATGTGTGGTTGCTGTGCTTATGAGCCTGACGCTGAATCCTGCTGCTGGTGCGGTGATTACTCCGGCGAAAAAACCAACTCCGAATAATTGCGTACCGCTGGGGGATTGGATTATTCCCGGTTCCGGCAAGGTATCGCAGCAGGAAGTGATCGCGCGCGCCGCCAAAGCGTCGGTGGTGTTGCTCGGTGAAACGCACATCAACGCCGATCATCACCGCTGGCAATTGCAGACACTGGCGGCTTTGCACGCGCAGCGCCCGAATATGGTGATCGGTTTTGAAATGTTTCCGCGCCGTGTGCAGCCTGCACTGGATAAATGGATTGCCGGTGAATTGAGTGAAAAGGAATTTTTGCGTGCGGCCGATTGGGATCATGTTTGGAATACCGACGCCAATCTGTATTTGCCGCTATTTCACTTTGCCCGCATGAATCGCATTCCGATGCTGGCACTGAATATTGAAACGAGCTTGCGCCGTCAAGTGGCGGAAAAGGGATTTTACGGCGTGCCGTTGGAAGAGCGCGAAGGCTTGACGCGCCCGGCGGAGCCCAGTCAGGCGTACATCGATTATTTGCTGCCGATTTATAAACAGCATGACCGCAAACCTAAAAAAGACGATGAAACCGCCCAGGATGATCCGGATTTCCGCCGTTTTATCGCCGGACAGCAATTATGGGACCGTGCCATGGCGCAAATTCTGCAGGAAGCGCTGACGCGTTCGCCGGATAAGGAAAAACCGCTGGTGGTCGGGGTGATGGGCACGGGACATGTGCTGCATGGCTTCGGCGTCACGCACCAGTTGCATGACTTGGGTGTCAAGTCGGTCGCTGCGTTGCTGCCGTGGGATAGCGACAAGTCTTGCAAGAACTTGGTTGCCGGTGTGGCCGATGCGGTATTCGGTGTGCTGCCGCATGTTTCCGATTCCATCCGCCCGCAATTTCAGCGCCTCGGCATCCGTTACGAGATGGGCAGAGGCGGTGCGGTGATTTTGCAAGTAGAAAAAAACAGCGTTGCCGATGCCGCCAAGCTACAGGATTCCGATGTGATTCTCGAAATGGCCGGTTTGCCGGTTAAAGTTTTGGAAGATGTGACGGCTATCGTGAAACGCCAGGCGCCGGGAACCTGGTTGCCGCTCAAAATCAAACGCGATGATCAGGAAATGCTGATTGTCGCCAAATTTCCCGCAGCAAAGCATTAATTCTTATTTAGTACCCGGCGATGGCTATTTTTACTATTATCCGACATTGTTTTTTTCTTTTTTGGGTCAGTCTTGCTGTTGCACCCGTTTTATCGGCTCCTCCGCCGCTCAAGTCGAACGATGTCGAATACGACATCACGATCAAAATCGACCCAGCGAATCGTACATTGGAAGGAAAAAGCCTTGTCACCGTCAATAGGCCACGAGAATTGCAGTTATCGCTGGGAGCCGGGTATGAAGTGACGCAAGCGGAATTCAACGATGGGCCGCTGGGTATCGGGCGCGAGCAAACCAATCAGCCGCATATCTGGAACATTCCATTTCATTTCCGCCAACAAATCCAGCTTCTGATTCAGTGGAAAGGCGTGCTGGCGCCGCTGGATACTGCGCTCGATCATCGCCAGACGCTCGCTAGACCAGTCGCGGTGAGCGGCGTGGACGGTACTTTCCTGCCGGATAATTCGGATTGGTATCCGCGCATTGCCGGGCAGTTGGCGCGCTATAAAGTCAGCATTGAGTTGCCGCCCGGACAGAAAGGTTTGGTGGCGGGCCGGCTCATCGAAGAAAGCGATTCGGAACAAGGCTACCGGGCCACATTTGAGTTTTCCCACCCGGCCGAAGGCATCGATTTGATGGCTGGGCCGTATGCGATCGACACGCTGGCGCATCACAACATCAAACAGAAACCGGTGCAACTGCGCACTTATTTTCATCCGCAGATCAGCAAATTATCGAAAGATTATCTCGATGCGGTGAAAGGTTATCTGGATCGATACGAATCCGAAAT
>JBDHRU010000167.1:0-5613 GCA_039807765.1 Nitrosomonas sp.
ACGCTGCCGCTGGCGCAACGTATCAAGCAGGCGGTGAAGAAGGCCACCGGACTTTCTTGTTCGATCGGTATTACGCCGAACAAATTGCTGGCGAAAATCTGCTCCGATCTGGAGAAACCGGATGGATTAACTATCCTGGATATGGCCGATATTCCACAGCGTATTTGGCCGCTGCCAGTGCGAAAAATCAATGGCATCGGCCCGAAGGCTGCGAACAAGCTGGCTTCGTTGGGCATCACCACGATCGCCGAACTGGCGCAGGTCGAGCTGGGTTTTCTGCACATGCATTTCGGGCGCAGTTACTCGGTCTGGTTGTATGAAGTATCGCGCGGTATCGATGCGCGGCCGGTTATTACCGATGCGGAACCCAAATCGATCAGCCGGGAAACCACGTTTGAACGCGATTTGCACCCGCGCCAGGATCGCTCCGGTTTGTCCGAAGCATTTACCGCGTTGTGTGTGCAGGTTGCCGATGATTTGAAACGCAAGGGCTATGTTGGGCGAACCATCGGCATCAAATTGCGTTTCGAGGATTTCCGCACCGTGACACGCGATTTTTCTCTTTCCGCGTACACGGCTGATGCGATTCTGATACGCCGCGCCGCGGGGGAATGCTTACGCCGGGTGCCACTACAGAAGAAGATCCGCTTGCTGGGTGTGAAGGTTAGTGCGCTTTGCGCCGAGGCCGCGGTACCGGCAGCTGAGGCTTCCCGTCAACAGGAATTGCCGCTGGTGCTGTAAGCCATCGTCATACCGTTTACTTTCAGATACGATAAAGGACGGGTAAGCAGTTATATTTCCTACTTCGATTCTTGCCCGCTCTTATACACTGCAAAATAGCACCAATGGATCGAATAGCTGCTTTGATCATCAATCGCATCATCACAAAAATTTTAATAAGGAATTGATCAATGATTGACCGCGCCAATTTATACCGGATAGCGCCTTTCGGCGCGTATGTTTTTTTCATGGTACTGGAGGATGTGTTATTAAAGTTCGGTTGGGAGCCGAATGAGTTGCGTATGCTCTACGCGATAAAAATAGCGGTGGTCGCCGGTTTGCTATGGGCGATGCGCAGCGCTTACAGTGAATTGCGCTGGCCGTCCGGGGCAGGCTTGCGTCTTTGGGTTGCCGCATTGGCAGCGGGTGTCGTGGTATTTATTGCATGGATTAATCTGACGGTGAATTGGATGGTGATAGGGGAATCCGTGGGGTTCGATCCGCGTGAGAACGGTGAAATCGACT
The DNA here is from genome assembly GCA_039807765.1 of Nitrosomonas sp. Lineage (GTDB taxonomy): Bacteria > Pseudomonadota > Gammaproteobacteria > Burkholderiales > Nitrosomonadaceae > Nitrosomonas. Next base: position 1,246 of record JBDHRU010000167.1, read on the forward strand.
GGTTTCTGGTGACCGTGCGAATTATCGGCGCGGCGTTAGTGGTGCCGGTGATGGAGGAATTGTTCTGGCGGTCGTTTCTGATGCGCTGGATTGAGAATCCCAATTTCCTGACGGTTAATCCGGTGCAAGTAGGAATTAAAGCGCTCGGCATTAGTGCGGCCTTGTTTGCGCTTGCGCACAGTTTATGGCTGGCCGGATTGTTTGCCGGTATCGTTTATGGCTTGCTGTATATGCGCAGCGGAACCTTGTGGCTGCCGATTCTGGCGCATGCGGTTACCAACGGGATACTGGGGGTGTGGATTGTGATAACCGGTAGCTGGGGCTTCTGGTAGCGGAAAAAAGCCAATGAGAATTTTTTCTCACCGGCTTTTCAAATTAAATGACGTTTTCGGGATGTTCGACGATTTCTTGATAAATCAGGTGGCGCAGCGCGAAAACTTGATCTGGCTTGATTTCAGTGTACTCGACGCCGGAACAGATTATTTTCTGATTTTTCTTTGTATTTTGCTTGGCGGACCGGATGAAAGCTTTGATGGATAGCGGTATTTCCCGATCATGAACGGTAATGACGAAGGACAAGGTGATCACTGAGCCTAATGTGCCTAAAGGAAGATTGGAAGTGATCCCGGCGCCGCAAATACTGAGATCGCTGATCGTGATCGGAATGGCCTTTTCGGCAACGGTCGCGTGAAGATTACATTTGATTCTTCGTGATTTACGAATGCTTTGACCTTGTATGTCTTTGGGGAAAGATAAATGCAGGTATTTAAAAGGTACTCGGATGATTTTGTTGATGAAAACAGTGAACTTATAAGCATACTGGCCGGTAATTAGACGGACATTGATTTGCTCACCTTCAATAAAGGGTTCACCAATAAGCAGATCGGACATAGGCATGGTAACGATTAAAGTGCTGTCTTGCACATAACCGATCATGGATACGGCATACGAATTGATTTCACCGGGATTTTTTGAATATGTCGCTAAAGTAAGATACATTTTATGACCTACTTTGAGGTGCATATCTTCAAAGCTGATTTTTTCCGGTGAATTCGTATCGGGCTCGGATTGCTCCAAGTCTTGTGTGCGGAAAATTGGCGATTCTTCCAGTTGTTTTAACTCTTCCTCGGTTTTAAAGATGTAGCCGCGCTTTTGTATGGGTTGATGCGTTTGATCGAACAAATCCCACGGTAGCGGTTGACCAACTATCAAGTCTTTTGTTTGTATGGGTATTAATTCCATAATCGCATACTTAAGGTTAAGTTAATAATGAGAATCGGCTGTAAGGAACGTTGTTTTATTTATTAGGGGAGCTCTGAACAACTACTGCGCTCGGTTATGCTGTATTGAAATCAGACAAATGCTTATTGATACTCCTAAACCGTGCTTTTTTGCCTGATTCCGCCTTGCCTGAGCGTCGTTTGCTATTTTTTTCAGAGCATCCTCAGAATTGTTTTTAACGGAGTGGGGTATCAAAACTTTAACTGCGGCAGATGTGATACGTGTAAAGATGCGTAGGAAAATTTGAAAAATTTTTATGGATTGCAGGAAATAAAATTTAGGTGTGTATTTTTATCGGTATTTTGATAGCAAGTAATGCATAAACGACAAAGCTCTGAACAACGGCTATGCTCATTCAAGCTGTGTTGAAATCAGGCTAAAATGCTCATTTACTTCATATAAATTGAGCTTCTTCACTTGATTTCGCCTTGCCTAATCATCGCTTGTTACCCTTCTCAGAGCTTCTCTAGGTGTATTTTTTTCTGATAAGTTAAATATCCCGGCGGTTTGCGTTGACCCTCCAAACTGTTCAGTGTTAGAGTTCAATCCCTATGTAAATTATGGTTTTTGTTACTTGTATTTTTATAGTCTTTTTTAGAGAGGAGGAAGAATGATATATAAAACGATCTACAAAAACCAAATGACTCATGCCGTTGCGGGTGGTTTACTGCTTGGCATGAGTTCATTTGGTGCTGAAGCGAATACGAATAATGTGATGGGCAATATCGGAAGCAGTAGTAGCGCTTTTATAAATGCAATAACGAATAGCGGGATCAGATTCGGCGGCTGGGTTCATGGCGGAGCGACGTTCAATCCGTATCAGACGGATGGTTTTAACGGTCCGGTAACATTTGCCGATCAAGCAAACAGAGTGCAAATGAATCAATTGAATTTCTTTCTGGAGCGCCCGGTCAGGACAGAAGGAAAAGATTGGGATATCGGTTTTCGCACCGATTTTATGTTTGGAACGGATGCGATCTTTACCCAAGCCTATGGTAACCCCCCATTCGATGTAAACGATGGCCGGCCCTTAGCCGATCGGGGTAATTGGGATTTGGGGATATGCTGTAGTTCCTTGCGTACTTACGGTATCGCAATTCCTCAAGCCTATGCGGAAGTCTATGCGCCTGTCGGTAATGGGCTGAATATCAAAGTAGGACATTTTTATACGCCTATCGGATATGAATCGGTGCCGGCACCGAACAACTTTTTTTATACGCATGCTTATACCATGCAATATGGTGAGCCCTTCACTCACACGGGTGTGTTAAGCAATTATGTCATTAATAAAAATTTCACTGCGATGGCAGGCGCGATTGGCGGCAGCGGAACGGGTGGCTGGGATGGTAACTTTGATAAGCAAATGGAGAATTGGGGCGGCATTGGTGGCGTAATCTGGACCAGCGATGATCGCAAAACTTCTTTCAACATCAGCGGCACTGGCAGTACAACTTCTACACGCAACAGCAGTTTTTGGGGAATGTACAGTATAGTTCTGAGACATATGCTGACGAATAAGACGCATTTAGTCGTGCAACATGATCATGGTTTTGCTGATAATGTGCTGTTGGCTAATCTCAAGTACGGCGGTGTAGTCAAAGATGCGCAGTGGTATGGCGTTAATATGCATCTTTATTACGATTTGACTCCGGAACTATCGATCGGCGTGCGTGGTGAATGGTTTCGTGACCGCGATGGTTTTCGTGTTTTTGCCCCGGGACGGGTGAGTTTGGCAACTAATTACCTTGGCAATAGCTATGCATTGGGCGGTTCAACTCAACTGGCTGCCAGTACGCCGGCTGATTATTATGCGGTTACCGTCGGTGCAAATTGGAAAGCGGCTAAGACACTGAATCTTCAATGGAAAGGATTGAGGAATCTGAATATTCGTCCCAATTTCCGCTATGATCGGGCGGAATCGCTGCATACGGCAACATACAGACCATTTGGCGGGAATAAGGATCAATTTTTATTTTCACTGGATGCTATCTTGCCTTTCTGAGGAATGGAAATATGATGTGTGAATTTATTAGTAAAACAAAAATGCGCTTACGGGCGCATTTTTTTATTCCGCATCCTCTGGTTTGTCGTAATACCGTAATTCCCGCAACAAGTGATTCATGTCATTCGGAATAGCACTTTCCCACTGTACGATTTCTCCGCTATACGGGTGCATCAGCGCAAGCCGTACAGCATGCAGTGCTTGTCTGGGAAAGCCGGTTAATGTTTGTTTCAATTTTGGATTGATATTATGGAGAGGGCCACCATAAACCGGATCGCCTGCCAACGGATATCCGATGGAATGCATATGCACCCGTATTTGATGCGTGCGGCCTGTTTCGAGACTGCACTGCAGCAGCGTGCAACCGGCAAAGTTTTCGATTACCCGGTAGTGCGTGCGTGCAGGCTTCCCTTTGGCTGTGACCGCCATTTTCGTACGGTGAACCGGGTGGCGGCCTATGGGCGTATCGACGCTACCGGTTTGTTTAACTTCTCCCAGCACCAATGCCAGATAGTCGCGTTTGACTGTGCGTTGCTGCAACTGCCGTACGAGACTGGTTTGCGCTTCGAGTGTTTTGGCCACGACCAATAATCCACTGGTATCTTTATCCAGACGATGAACGATACCGGCACGCGGCACTTTTTCCAATTGCGGCGCATGATGCAGTAGCGCATTCAACAGAGTGCCTTGCCAGTTGCCGTTGCCCGGGTGGGTAACCAGACCGGCGGGCTTGTTGATGACGATGAGCGTTTCATCTTCATAATGGATCGGCAGGCTGATCGCTTCGGCAGCATGCTTGGATTCCGCGGGATTGTCTTGCGGCGAGATCCGGACCTGTTCGTTCCCCCACACTTTCTGTTTGACAGTGGTTTTCCGACCATCCAGCTTGACGCGATCCGCGGTGATCCAAGTTTGCAGCCGGTTGCGCGACCAACTGGGCAGTAGTTTTGCCAGAACCTGATCCAGACGTTGCCCGGCATAACCGGAAGGAATTGTCAGCTCAATAGTATCCGGTGCCGATTCATGGCATGCGGATGGCTTTGCGCTATAATTCCCGGATGTATCTTTGTTTTTAACGGAATTCA
>JBDHRU010000168.1:0-5590 GCA_039807765.1 Nitrosomonas sp.
ACGATCGTGCGCGAAGTGGAATATACCGAACCTGCGGTGCGAGGGGATACGACCGGGAAAATTATGAAACCGGCGAAACTGGCGGGAACTGGTTTTGAAATCCAGGTTGCCGCTTTTGTGGAAATCGGCGACAAAATTGAAATTGATCCGCACAACAATGAATTCAGGAAGCGTGTTTGATCGCCGGATTGGATCGGTAAAAAAGGTGGCTTATGCCACCTTTTTTATTGGGAATTAAACAGCAACAACCTGGATATCGGGTTCAACGGTTTTCAGCATGTTTTCAATCCCTCGCAATGTACCGGATATCGAGCTCGGGCACGTGCCGCACGCCCCTTGATAATGGATACGCAGAATATTGCCTTCCAATCCTAAAATATGCAAGTCGCCGCCGTCACTCTGCAAATACGGACGTACTTCTTCATCCAGCAAGACATTAATTTTTTCCAGACGTAGCTGATCTTCCGGACTGAGATTAGCCAGTGCGCTATTGGCCGCTGTGACAGTTTCGGCAGATTGGGCCGCAGCTGCCGGTGCTGCGCGGATAGGATCGGCAATTTCGCGCGCCAAATCCTGCCAGTTGGCTTCTCCGTCTTGTGTAACGGTAATCCACTGGTCGATATAGAAAACGTTGGTGACGTGATCGATATCAAACAATGCGGAAGCCAGCGGATCATCTTTGGCAGCTTCAGCGTTGTCGTACGAGCGCGCAACTCCCCACGTCAGTGGTTCCCTGAGGATAAACTTTAAGGCATTTTTATTGGGTGTACCTTCAATATCAGCAATTTTTGGCATTTTGATCGGTAGTAATATTGAATCCAGCAGTTAGTTAATTAGCGAAGATGTGCGGTTGCAATATGCAGTTGAATTATCATGATGCAAACCTGACATTAAATGTCTTTTGTAATTTACGAATGATTGGACATCGATTGTGCGGAATCATCCGCCTCGGTCGATACACTGGCGAGTGAATTCAATGCGGCATGAAGCGTATGCCAAGGTAAAATGGCACATTTGACACGTGTCGGTAAATCCCGTATGCCGGAAAAAACCGTCAACCGGCCTAGATGATTTGGCTGACTGATATCCAACTTCCCAGTGGCTAATTCACGAAACTCATGAATCAGTGTTTCCGCATCCGCACGGGATTTTCCCTTGACTGCAGTTGTCATCATTGAGGCTGATGCTTTGCAGATGGCGCAGGATTCGCCTTGGAATGCAATGTTATTGATTTGGTCGTTATCCAGTTGCAACGAAATATCCAGGCGGTCGCCGCACAATGGATTATGCCCGACGGCATGATGATTGGCGTGATCCAGCTTACCGTAGTTGCGCGGCTTGCGGTTATGGTCAAGGATGACTTCTTGATACAGTGAATTCGTATGCATTATAAAAAGATCTTTTGTACGGTTTTAATACCGGCAACCAAAGCATCGACTTCTGTTCTTTTATTGTAAAAAGCGAATGAAGCGCGCGAAGTAGCCGGTACATTGAAGCGCTGCATAATGGGTTGCGCGCAATGATGTCCGGTGCGGACGGCAATGCCGTCCTGATTCAGAATGGTACCGACGTCATGCGGGTGGACGCCATCGATGATAAAGGAAATAACCGCGGTTTTTTCTGCAGCCGTGCCAATGATTTTGATGCCGGGTATTTCACTTAGGCATTCGGTTGCATACGCAAGCAAGCCGGACTCGTAAGCAGCAATGCGCTCGATTCCGATATCTGTCAAATACTCAATCGCAGTGCCAAAACCAATCGCAGCAGCTATAGGTGGTGTACCAGCTTCGAATTTGTGTGGAATGGTATTGTAAGCCGTCTTTTCAAATGTGACGGAGGCAATCATGTCGCCGCCGCCTTTAAAAGGCTGCATCGCTTCGAGCAAAGTTGCTTTGCCATAAAGAATGCCAACCCCGGTCGGGCCGCAGAGTTTATGCGCGGAAAAAGCATAGAAGTCGCAATCGAGTGCTTGCACGTCGATGGGAATATGCGGCGCTGCCTGAGCGCCATCAATTAATACCGGCACACCGTGACGGTGTGCAAAATCGATCATGCGCTGGATCGGATTGATCGTACCGAGTGCATTGGATACATGGATTAAGCCGACAAATTTGGTATGTTCATTGAATAGTTTTTCATATTCATCAACCTCAAGTTCACCTTTGTCATTAATCGGAACCACCCGAATTCTCGCACCTTTTTCCTCTGCGAGCATTTGCCAAGGTACGATATTGGAATGATGTTCCAGCGTTGTCAGGATGATTTCATCGTCTGCTTTGATAAATTTCCGCCCGTAACCGTGCATGACCAGATTGATGGAATCGGTTGTGCCGCTGGTGAAGATGACTTCCCGGTCTTCACGGGCATTGATGAACTGCTGCAGCTTGCAGCGTGCGTTGTGATACTCCAGTGTGGCGATTTCGGATAGATAGTGAACGGCACGGTTGATATTGGCGTGTTGTGTTGTTTGATACCGTACCAATCGATCGATAACCTGCTGCGGCATCTGACTCGAAGCTGCATTATCGAGGTAGATCAGTGGCTTGCCGTCTATTTTGAGCTGCAGAATCGGAAAGTCGGCACGAATTCTATCCCAATTAAGGCTGGAAGAAATTTCGGGCTTCAAGGAAATATTGGTTGAATTCATAGTGAGTTGCTTTGCGTTTGATCGAGAACCACTTGTTCAAGTTGCTGGCGGAGTGATGTTACCGGAATACGGCTGATAATTTCGGCGCCAAACGCATAGGTTAATAAATTGCGAGCAACCTTCTCCGATAAACCCCGGCTGCGCAGATAAAAAATTTCTTCCGGATCGAGTTGCCCAACTGTTGCACCATGCGCACACTTGACATCATCGGCAAAAATTTCCAATTGCGGTTTGGTATCTACTTGTGCGGTTTTACTCAGCAGCAAGTTGCGGCTGGATTGTGATGAGTTGGTATGCTGCGCATGCGGGTGCACGATGATTTTTCCATTGAATACCGCATGCGCTGTGTCATCGACGATGCACTTATGCTGCTGACGGCTCATACCGTTAGGTTTACTGTGATCAATACAAGTATGCGTATCCGCCAGTTGGCGATCTGAGATCAGAGTTAATCCATCAATCGTGCATTCGGCTGCTTCATCGGTTAAGCGAACATCTAGGTTGTAACGTGAAATCCTCGATCCCAGCGAGATGCTGATCGATTGATAATGACTGGCATGCGACAACGTAGCGGTGCAGTTTGCAAAATGAAAAGCTTGCTTGCTTTCACGCTGTACTCGAATATGCTGCGCGCGGGCGTTGCTGGCCAAACTGATTTCTGTGACAGTGTTAGTAATATAGGACGCCTGTTGCAGCGCCACGTAATCTTCGATCAATGTGACTTGACTCCCGCTTTCTCCAATTAACAAACAACGTGGATAACTGGTAACTTCGCGCTGTGTTGCTATGAACAATAAGTGAACGGGATCGTTGATGACGGTGCTTTTGGGCGCGATAATCACTGCACTATCGTGCAAGAAAGCAGTGTTTAATGCTGTGAACACGTTGTTGTCAAACTGTGCATACTGACCCAGGTGAGATTCCAGAATCGGTGCGTGCGTGGATGATAGCTCAGGCAAATTGCCTATGATAAGAGCAGGATTGGCGATATCCGATAATTGCCGGGAAAAATGACCGTCAACAAACACTAGGCGGTTTTTTGCTTCGTCTAGAAATAAATGCTGAATATCCTGAATGTGCAGACTAGCGTCCGGTTGAGACGGTTGGCAGGGTAGGGCGGTCAGCGGTGAAATATCGGTAAAGCGCCATTCTTCATCGCGCTTGGTCGGTAGTTTTTGCGTACCGACACGATCAATGGCTTGCGCCCGTAATTGACTCAACCAAGAGGGTGATTCGATAGGTTTTGCCTGCCAGGATTTCAGCAAGCACTCGAGATAATCCAAATGGGCTGCTTCACTCATGCGCGAACTCCAGCCATTGCTTGCTGCTTATTGGCGCTGATCCAATCATAGCCACGTGTTTCCAGTTCCAGCGCCAGTTCTTTGCCGCCGGTCATGACGATGCGACCTGCCTGCATGACATGCACGAAATCGGGTACGATATAATCCAACAAGCGTTGATAATGGGTTACCAGAATTGTGGCATTGTCTTTATGGGTGAGCCGGTTGACACCATTGGCGACGATTTTGAGTGCATCAATATCGAGACCTGAATCGGTTTCGTCGAGTACACTCAACTTAGGTTCCAGTAATGCCATTTGTAGGATTTCATTACGTTTTTTCTCACCGCCGGAAAAACCTTCATTGACACTGCGATCGAGAAAGTCAGGCTTCATTTCCAGTAATTTCATTTTTTCACGCACAAAATCATCGAATTCCAACGGATCCAATTCTTCTTTGCCACGCTGTGTTTGCACTGTGTTGTAAGCAAGACGTAAAAATTGTGTGTTGGCGACTCCCGGAATTTCAATGGGATACTGGAAAGCGAGAAACAATCCGGCGCGTGCACGTTCTTCAGGCGGTAACTCCAGCAAATTCTTGCCCTCAAATTGAATGGTTCCACCGGTTACTTCGTAGGATGGGTGCCCCGCAAGCACTTTCGAAAAAGTACTTTTACCCGAACCGTTCAGACCCATGATGGCGTGTATCTCGCCACTCTTGACCGTCAGATCGATACCTTTGAGAATTTCAGTGCCATTGATACTGGCACGCAATCCCTGAACCGAAAGAATGGTTGGACTATTTTCAATAATCATCCGACGCTTCCCTCCAGTTTGAAGCTCAGGAGCTTTGTGGCTTCAACGGCGAATTCCATCGGCAGTTGCTGGAATACATCTTTACAGAAACCGTTGATAATCATCGAAACAGCTTCTTCCGCGCCGATGCCGCGCTGCGAAAAATAGAAAAGCTGATCTTCGCCGATCTTGGAGGTGGAAGCCTCATGTTCAACTGTGGCGCTATTGTTGTGCACTTGTATATAGGGAAAAGTATGCGCGCCGCATTGATCGCCGATCAGCATGGAATCGCATTGCGAATAATTACGAGCATCTTCGGCGGTTGGCGCGATACGCACCAGTCCGCGATAACTGCTATTTGAGTGACCTGCGGTAATGCCTTTGCTGACGATGGTACTGCGCGTGTTTTTTCCGATGTGAATCATTTTAGTGCCGGTATCTGCCTGTTGATAATTATTGGTGACGGCCACGGAATAAAACTCGCCGACCGAATTGTCGCCGCGCAAAATACACGACGGATATTTCCATGTGATGGCCGAGCCGGTTTCCACTTGCGTCCAGGAAATTCGTGAATTAACACCTTTTGCTAATCCCCGTTTGGTGACAAAGTTGTAGATGCCGCCGACACCTTTCTCATCGCCGGCATACCAGTTTTGTACTGTCGAATATTTGATATCCGCATCATCCAATGCAATCAACTCGACAACGGCTGCGTGCAATTGATTGGTGTCGAAACGCGGCGCAGTGCAGCCTTCAAGATAGGAGACGGAAGCGCCTTCTTCCGCAATGATTAAGGTTCTTTCAAATTGCCCGGATCCTTCGGTATTAATACGGAAATACGTGGACAGATCCATCGGACATTTGACACC
>JBDHRU010000169.1:0-5548 GCA_039807765.1 Nitrosomonas sp.
CTCTTCCTTGCTGATTTTGCCGTCCTTATTCGTGTCGACAGCCGACATGTGCTCACATTGATGACCGTGCTGATCGCTGGATTTCGCACCCCCATGGCTATGGCCGGATGCTTGTCCACTTTGGTGTTGATGTCCGCTTTGCGTGGCATCGGCAGCCAAAGCCGTTGTTGCGCTGACTGCGAGTAAGAGGGTTGCTGTAACAGCGACAGAAAGCACATTTCTTTTAAGGCTCATCTTGTTTCTCCTAAATGAGAGGGTGAGTGAATGAAAGATCAAAAAAATCCTTCCGGCAGTTAGAAACGGCACTAACGGTAAAGTTCGGAAAGCGATGGCGGCATTTCGCGATGCAGTAAGCAAAGCATGGCGCCACTGTTGTTTCAAGCGACGATAAAATGCTGGCGGTAATACTTCAATTCATTGATGGAATCATAAATATCCGCCAACGCTTCATGCTTGCTCTCTTTGCTAAGCCCGCTTGCAATTCCGGGCTTCCAACGCTTGGCCAATTCTTTCAAGGTGCTGACGTCGAGGTTGCGGTAATGAAAATAGGCTTCCAATTGCGGCATCGAGCGCACCATGAAGCGCCGGTCCTGGCAAATGGAGTTACCGCACATCGGGGATGCGCCGGGCGGCACATGCAGTTTCAGAAATTCGATCAGTTGCGTTTCCACTTCCGCTTCGTTGAGTCGTGAAGTTTTCACCTTGCCGATCAGGCCGGATTTGGAGTGTGTCGATTGATTCCATTTATCCATGCCATTCAGCACCTCATCCGGCTGATGCACGACCAGAACCGGTCCTTCGGCTATGGTGTTGAGCTGCGAATCGGTGATAACCAAAGCGACTTCGATGATGCGGTCGGTATCGGGATTCAATCCGGTCATTTCCATGTCGACCCAGATGAGGTTATTGCCATCTTGTGCCATAATGATTTCTTTTTTTTGAATGTAATGCGTTTAATTGTGTCATATCGCCATCTGTCCGTCACTTTTAAACCGACGAGGGAAATGCCGGTTTATTTTGTGATGCTCATTTAATGTCACGTGAAGTTAAACTTCCAAACTCGATATAATTAGTTGATTATGCAAACATTTACATTGATTTTTCTGATTGCGCTAGTGCTTACGACATTAACCCAGATCTGGCTGTCGGCACGGCATATCCGCTATGTGCGTGCGCATCAAGACAGGGTGCCGGAAGAATTTTCCGGTCAGATCAACTTGAACGATCATCGCAAAGCAGCGGATTATACTTGTGCCAAAACGCGTGTGGGTTATCCGGGTATATTGTTGCATGTCGTGTTATTGCTGGTTTTTACACTGGGCGGCGGTTTGAATGCCTTGAGTGATTTCTGGGCTGGTTGGTTGAGCGATCCTTTGATGCATGGCATGGCACTGATCATCAGCACATTTTTGCTGATGAGTCTGGCTGAGCTGCCGTTGAGCTATTACCGTACGTTTGTGATTGAAGAACACTACGGTTTCAACAAAATGACACCGACCATGTTTTTCACCGATCTGATCAAGCAAGCCACGCTCGGTTTGTTGCTGGGTGCCCCGCTGTTGTTCTGTGTATTGTGGTTGATGGAAAAAATGGGAGAAAGCTGGTGGTTATATGCTTGGTTTGCCTGGATCGCCTTCAATTTGTTTGTTCTGGCGATTTTTCCAACCTGGATCGCGCCGTTGTTTAACAAATTCACACCATTGGAAGATGCCACACTCAAAACGCGCATTGAGCAACTGATGAGCAAATGCGGTTTCAAGGCCAGCGGCTTGTTCGTCATGGACGGCTCGCGCCGCAGCAATCATGGCAATGCATACTTCACCGGATTCGGCAAAACCAAGCGTATCGTTTTTTTTGATACGTTATTGGCACGCCTGAATCCAAGCGAAATTGAAGCGGTGTTAGCGCACGAACTGGGGCATTTCAAGCATCGCCATGTCATCAAGCGCATCGTGGTATCGTTTGCGATGAGTTTGGCATTTTTCTGGCTGTTGGGTTATTTGATGCAGCAAAGCTGGTTTTACCAAGGCCTTGGTGTGGATGTCGTCACCGTGCCGTCGACGGCGATGGCGCTTTTATTGTTTTTTCTGGTGATGCCGGTGTTTACGTTCCTGTTGCACCCCATTTCCAGCTTTTACTCACGTAAGCACGAGTTTGAAGCCGATGCCTATGCAGCCCAAAATTCCTCCGCGGACGATCTGGTGCGCGCGCTGGTTAAGTTGTATCAGGATAATGCGGCCACACTGACGCCGGATCCGCTGCATTCGGCTTTTTACGATTCTCATCCGCCTGCATCGATCCGCGTGGCGCATTTACAAAGCCAGGGGCAAGCATGAACACGACCGTCTGCGATTTGACATCCAAGCAATGCAAACCATGCGAAGGCGGCGTGCCGCCGCTTTCCGGTGCGGAAGTCGACACATTTCTGCGGCAAATCGAAGGCTGGCAACTGCAAGACAAGTGCATCAGCAAAACCTACGTGTTCAAGAATTACTATCAAACGATGGCATTTGTGAATGCCGTGGCGTGGGTTTCGCATCGCGAGGATCATCATCCGGATATGTTGGTTGGCTACAATCAATGCGTGATCACATACACCACGCATGCCATCGGCGGATTATCCGAAAATGATTTCATCTGTGCGGCAAAAATCGACAAGTTGTTTACCATTTGAGTATTCACCCGCAAAACTCAAAATGCCGGGAAGCATTATTAACCGGGCAAGTAATCGCCGCTTTCGGCAGGCACTATTCGGTTGAAACTGAAACAGGTGAAATCATTTCTTGTGTCATGCGCGGCAAGAAAGGCGGTGTGGCTTGCGGCGACCGGGTTGAATACCAGCGCTCTACCGCTGAGCAAGGGGTGATTGAAAAGATTCGCCCGCGCACTTCACTGTTGTACCGTAGCGATGCTTTCAAGGAAAAAATCATCGCCGCCAATGTGGCGCAAATCATTATCGTGGTTGCGGCGATTCCGAGCTTTAGCGAAGAGTTGATCAATCGTTGTCTGGTCGCTGCCGAGAACGAAAATATCGATGTATTAATCGTGTTGAATAAAGCCGACCTGGTCGAACCCACGCTGGCAGTACTGAATACACTCTCGTTATACGAAAGCCTTGGCTATCGCATCCTGCCGCTCAGCGCGCTGCAGGATGTTTCCGCGCTACGCCCCTATCTGAAAGACCGCTTGAGCGTGCTGGCCGGTCAATCCGGCATGGGCAAATCCACACTGCTCAATGCGCTGATCCCACAAGCTAACCGCGCCACTGCGGAAATATCGGCGGCACTCGATTCCGGCACACACACCACCACGCATTCGCAGCTCTACCATCTCGATGAAAGCAGCACCATCGTCGATTCCCCCGGCTTTCAGGAATTCGGCCTGAGCCATATCAAAGAAGAAAATCTGGCATGGGGGTTTGTCGAATTTCATCCTTATATTGGGCAATGTAAGTTTAGTAACTGCCGTCACCTCAAGGAGCCTGGCTGCGCTGTGTTGGCTGCAGTGGAGAAAGGAATTCTCCATGCTAAACGGTTAGCTTTTTATCAGAAACTATTGCGGTAAAATGAGAAGTACAAGTATCTATATTTAAACATATTTTTTCCTGGTAAATCTGTATAAAGCCGCTATAATCGATCGAAACGGGCACGACTCGAGATAACATGGTTAACGATCCGACAGATACCGGTTTAAGTAACGCCGAAGCAGCGCTTCTGTTAAAGCAATACGGCGCGAACGAAGTTAAGCCCGTCCGGCAACGCTCCATCGTGCTGCAATTTCTCGCACATTTCTACAATCCGCTTGTTTTGGTGCTGCTGCTCGCCATTACGATATCAGCGCTGAACGGCGATGAAATCAGTGCACTGATCATCGGTGTCATTATTCTGATGAGTGTCACACTGGATTTCACTCAGGAATACCGCGCCGGCCAGTCGGCCGCCAAACTGGCGGCGCAAGTTGCCGTTACCGCAACGGTGCTGCGCGACGGTAAGTTATCGGAGATTCCGGTTACCCAACTGGTGCCGGGCGATACCGTCTACTTGTCAGCCGGGGACTTGATTCCGGCCGACGGCCAGTTGCTCGACGCCAAAGATCTTTTCATCAATCAATCGCAATTGACCGGAGAACCTTATCCGGTGGAAAAATTTGCAGAAACCTCGGCGCATCCCGATCCATGGGACATCGAGGCGAAGTCTGCAGTTTTCATGGGCAGCACCGTGATCAGTGGCTCCGCCCGGATGCGCATCACCCGCACCGGGCAAGCAACCGCGCTCGGGCAAATTGCCGGCAGCCTCGAAAAAAAACCGCCGCCCACGGCGTTTGAGCTCGGTATACGCCAATTCGGCATGCTGATCATGCGTTTTACTTTTCTGCTGGTTCTTTTCACGCTACTGGTCAATGTCGTCCTGCACCGCCCCTTGCTTGAATCTTTCTTGTTTGCGGTTGCATTGGCGGTTGGCCTGACACCGGAATTATTGCCCATGGTGGTGTCGGTTACGCTAACGCGCGGCGCATTGCGCATGGCCGCTTTGAAAGTCATCGTCAAACGGCTGTCGGCGATCCAGGATATGGGCGCGATGGATATCCTCTGCACCGATAAAACCGGCACGCTGACCGAAGCGAAAATCCGCCTGGAACGCCATATCAACGCTCAAGGCCAGGAAACACAATGGGTTCTGGAGCTTGCTTACCTGAACAGTTACTTTGAAAGCGGACTGAAAAGCCCGTTGGACGACGCCATTCTGCTGCACCGTGAAATCGCCGTCAGCGGCTGGAAAAAAATCGACGAAGTGCCTTTCGATTTCGAGCGCCGCCGCGTATCGGTGCTGGTAGAGCGCGCAGAAACCCGCATGCTGGCGGTGAAAGGCGCGCCCGAGGATATCCTCAGCCTGTGCACGCACTATGAAGACGCAACAGGCGTTATCGTTCCCCTGGATGAAACCGCACAGCAAGCGATCAATCGGCTGCTCGACCAGTTGGGAACCGACGGCTTCCGCGTGCTCGGCATCGCCTGGCGCAAGGTTGCACCGGATCATGCCTATGCCGTCGTAACCGATGAAAGCGAGCTGGTATTCTGCGGTTTCGCAGCTTTTCTGGATCCACCCAAAGTCAGCGCCGGCCCGGTCCTGGCCGCGCTACAAGCCAGTGGCGTACAAGTGAAGATCTTGACGGGAGACAACGAACGGGTCACGCGCCATGTGTGCAACCGCTTGAGTCTCCCCGTCACCGGCGTGCTGACCGGAACAGAAATCGCCACCATGCAAGACGATGCGTTGCTCGCACGCGTGGAAGAAGTCAATCTGTTTTGCCGTGTCAACCCGGCGCAAAAAAACCGCGTGTTATTGGCGCTCAAGGCGCGCAAGCATGTCGTGGGATATCTGGGAGACGGCATCAACGATGCACCGTCCTTGCATACCGCCGATATCGGCATTTCGGTCGCCGGTGCGGTGGATGTCGCCAAGCAAGCGGCTGCCATGATCATGCTGGAGCACGATCTCAAGGTACTGCACGCCGGTGTCATCGAAGGCCGACGCACCTTCGGCAATGT
>JBDHRU010000014.1:0-25610 GCA_039807765.1 Nitrosomonas sp.
GCGGTTTGCGAGAGAGAAATGCCATCGTTCGCATTACGTACAGCTTGGTTCAAGCCGCGAATCTGTGAGGTCATTCTTTCTGAAATCGCCAGACCTGCAGCGTCGTCTTTAGCGCTATTAATGCGTAAGCCGGATGATAAGCGTGTCAAAGCTGTATTCAGTGCAGATTGTGAAGTATTTAAGTTACGTTGCGCATTCAGTGAGGCAATGTTTGAGTTAATAGTTGCTGTCATTTGGGTTCTCCTTTTTGATAACTATTGGTTTTGGCATAATTGCCATTTACGACGTTGGTCGCCCTATGATCTCAGAGGGTGTGTAACCACCGTTGATTGCAGTTATCGGAAATCATTCTGAAAAGTTTAGGATTTTGCTTTCATGATTTTTGTCTAATTGAGGAAAAAGTATGAGCTGATCTTATGAGAAAATAATTTTCTCTTGTGAAATTATCCTGTAAAATCTGAAATATATTCAGTTGGTTAATCTGATTGGCTAAAAAATGCAGTGTCAACTTCAAGTGATGGTATGCTGAAATGATTAATGAAGAGAAGCTGAGCTTATTGATAATCGAATCTTCCGAGAAGATTATCGATCAAGTACTGCAAATACTTTCGCAAGGCGGTTTTGATGCTGATTACCTTTGTGTCGGTACGGCAGTGGCTTTGGATGAGGCCTTGAAGAGCCGGGATTGGAATATAGTGTTATCCGATTACCACTCACCCCAGTTGAATGCTGAGGAAGTTTTGCAGATCATTGGAAAAAGAAGTCTCAATATACCGCTGATCATTATATCCAGTGATGTTGATGAAGAAGCGGCTGAGCATATTATGGCCTTAGGTGCTTACGATTTCATGATGAAATCGAACCTGGCCCGGTTGGTTCCAGCGATCCGGCGCAGCTTGCGCGAAGTTGAGAATTATCAGCGTTTCATTACTGCACAAACTGCATTACAAAAGAGCGAAACTCTTTTTCGGGCGATTACCTCCAACCTCCCCGGGGTAGTTTTTCAATTTTTATTATCGAATACTGGTCAAGCAAGCTTTCCTTATGTGAGCGATGCCAGTGAGACGTTGTTGGGATTATCTCCTCAGATTTTGATGGAAAGGCCTGAGTTGTTTCCCGCTTTAATTTTACCGGAAGACAAAAATTCATATCACCAGTTGATGATGACGTCCGCCGAACAGCTTTCAACCTGGAATTGGGAAGGTTGTATTCAGGTAAAGGGGGACAGCGATATCAAATGGATCAGCCTTCGTGCGACACCTAGGAGAGTAGTGAATGGCGCCGCTCTTTGGGATGGGATTATGATTAACATTACGCGCAACAAGCTTACCGAGAGAGAGATTGTGCGTTCCCGTGAGCAGTTGGCGGAACTGTCGTCTTATTTGCAGAAAGTAAAGGAACAAGAGCGAGCCCGAATTGCGCGCGAAATTCATGATGATATCGGTGGAACTTTAACTGCTATCAAATGTGAGTTATATCCATGCATGGATGTAACGGCAAGGAAGCCGGAGTTTTATCAACAGAAGGCAAAATCAATAGAATCGCTCGTGGATCGCGTAATTGATAGCACACGGCGAATTTCTCTTGATTTACGTCCGGGTATTTTGGATTGTGGAATTGTGGCTGCGGTGCAGTGGCAGGCTAAAGAATTCAGTGATCGAAACGGTATTGTTTGTAAAGTTTCATGTGCAAGTGATGAAATATTGCTGGATTCTGATCTGGCGATCGCTATTTTCCGGATTTTCCAGGAAACGTTGACGAATATTTCCAAGCATGCCAATGCTACCCGGATACAGGTCAAACTTATCGAATTGGAAGGGCTGATTTTTCTTGAGGTAATGGATAATGGGTGCGGTATTACCAATATCGATATGGAAAAGCAGGATTCTTTTGGGATACGGGGTATGCGCGAACGTTGCCAACAGTTGAAAGGAAATTTTCATATCGCGGGAGAGCCAGGGAAGGGAACGAAAGTGACTATACTTATACCCACCGGCGACTTGGATTATCAGTCAGGGCATGTAGTTGAGTTGGAAGACAGGCTTAAGGGATTTGCACAGCTTCAGACAACGGTAAAAAAGAAAAAGAAGGTTTCGCGGCTCTGAAAGCCGGAGGTACTCATGATAAGTGTGATGATTGCTGATGATCATGCAATAGTTCGTCAAGGTTTGAAACAGATACTCAGTGAAACTGATGATATAAAAGTAACGGGTGAGGCAGAGACAGGATTTCAGGCAATCAAAATTGCACGGCAACAAGATTTCGATGTCATGTTGCTGGATATTTCACTACCGGATAGAAATGGTATTGAAATTTTGAAACAGATAAAAAAAGATAGACCAGGCTTGGCTGTGCTCATGCTCAGCATGCATAACGAACATGAGTTTGCGATTCGCGCATTAAAGGCGGGTGCATCTGGTTATCTCAACAAACAGAGTGCGCCGGCGCAATTGGTCGTGGCCATCCGCCAGGTGGCGGCAGGCGATAAGTATGTCAGTTCAGTTGTGGCGCAAGAGCTCGCCAATATCATTAATTCCGATGTCGATAAACCGTTGCACACCACGCTATCCGACCGGGAATATCAGACGCTGTGTTTTATTGCCGCAGGAAAAACGTTGTCGGAGATATCGGCCGAGATGTTTTTGAGTCCTAAAACAGTCAGTGTTTACCGGGCACGGCTATTGGAAAAACTCAAATTGACTAACAATTCCGAACTTATTCGCTATGCAATCAAGAATAAATTGGTCGACTGATTTCTGGATTGTCGTTGCGATCAGTTAATTTTCTTATCGGATCGGGATTAAAATTCATATCACTCAGCCGATACTTTCTAACTATTTGATCTTACTGATAATATAATTAATTTTGACCAATTCCATGAAGCAATTAAAAGACTCCGATCCGACTGTTATTGCACGTGAAACATTACGGCAACTCGCATCGCTCAAAATCACCCCGACACCCGACAATTATCATAAATTATATAACCAGATCTCAGGTGGCGCAGAAGGCGGAGCAAATTTGGTTGCTGTTGCAACCGTAAATCCGGCAGTGTCAATGGATAATACAGCAGCGGAATCCACTCCGGAATTGAAACGGAAGGTGGTTTCTTTGATCGCCAATATTGAGGAACTAAGCGATACGGCCGGAGGGTATCAGCTAAAGCTAGAACAGTACTCTGCAAGAATCGGCAAAACGGATAATATAAAAGAACTTAATCAGCTGCTGGCGCAACTTATGGAAGAAATCAAGCAGATGCAAAAAAGTATGCTCGATTATCATGATGATTTTCTTGCAGCGTGTGCTGAAGTCTGTGTGGTGCAAGATAAAACCAATCAACATGAAAGCAAGCTGCAGGAAATGGATGAGGAAATCCATGAAGACCATCTGACGGGTATATTGAACCGGCACGGTTTGGATAGCGCCTTTAAACGCGAAACTTCTCGCTCAATACGGTATGGGTCGCCATTGTGTTTTGCATTACTGGATATCGATAATTTCAAACAGTTAAACGATATGTATGGTCACAAGGTGGGTGATGATGCATTGGTTTATCTGGTTGAATCCGTTAAGGATACAACGCGCCCTGAAGATGTCGTATCACGTTATGGCGGCGAGGAATTTGTGATTTTACTACCCAACACAAGTCTTGAAGAAGCTACTCAAATTTTGTCCAGGATACGGCGGAATCTAACCAAGAAGTTTTTTTTGCACGAGAATAAACGCTTGCTGATTACCTTTAGCGCAGGTGTTGCGCAGCTGCAAGCGGATGAATCCCAGGAAAGCATTTTCAAGCGTGCGGATGAAGCGATGTATCGTGCAAAGCAAGGTGGAAAAAATCAGATTTTTATGGCTGAATAATTTCTGGGAAGCTCTGATAAAGGCGAGCATTGGTCAGGCAGGCGAAATCAGCTGAAAAGCACAGCTTATATTGAATAAGTATTTTGAGTCTGATTTTCACGTAACTGGAGTGAATGCAGTAGTTTTTCAGAACTTCTTTAGCTATTTCTAATAAATAGCTACCCCTTTTTTCCGGTAAATAACGCCGGTTTCCCTTTTTATTCATTCAATCCATCTGCGAACTACTCTGTTAATGTTGTTGACATAGCAGTCTGACCGGAATGGGTTCTCCTTCGCGATCCAACAAATTATCTCCCGGACTGGTTTAGTCTGACATTAAATGATGTCAATTGAGGAGAGTAGCAATGCAAGAAGCTATTAAACAAAAACAGAAAAGAATGCTGAGATTGGTTAAATCGACAAATGCTATTAAAAGTGAGCAGAAGCCTATGATTGATTCTGAGGACTATTACAAGCAAGTAGAACGGTACGCTGAACAGATTCGCAAAACAAGTAATGCGGATGAGATCATCGGGATTCTTGATATCGTGCTGTCGGAAACACGGGAACTGAGATTCAGCGATGAAGTTTTTGCAGCGCAGGAGCAAGTGAAATTCGCGGAACAGAAGATTGAGTCTCTGAAGTGTGAACTGGAACAGTTGCGCGAGCTTGTACAAACCGATCAGATGACCGGTGCATTCAATCGCCGCGGTTTAGAAGATATTTTTAAACGTGAGGCAGCGCGTGCAGACCGGAATGCGCAATCTCTGGGTGTGATTCTGATCGATCTGGACAACTTCAAACAAATCAATGATGACTTCGGTCATCAATACGGTGATAGCGTGTTGATCAATTTAGTAGCTGTTGCCAAAGAGACGCTACGGCCATCCGACATCGTTGCGCGGTTCGGCGGTGAGGAATTTGTAGTCTTGTTACCCGATGTTGAGATGCAGGATGCGCTGACGATTATTCAGCGGATACAAAACAATTTGGCAAGAAATTTCTCAATCCAATCAGATAACCAAACATTGCCGATAACTTTTAGTGCAGGTGTTGCGCTACGGTCATTCGGCGAACATCAAAATTCAGTCCTGAGCCGAGCGGATAAAGCGCTTTATCAGGCGAAGCGCACAGGAAAGAATCGAGCAATTCCCGCTTTGATCTGATCGGATTAAGCAAAAATTCTTGCCGGTAGGTTCTGCTGCCACTAATAAGCTATTAAAGTTACTTAAGAAACACACAATGAAGCCGATGAATTAAACCATCTTGTATCAAAAGATGAGTTAATGCGAGGAAATAAATGGAAGGCTTTTTTCTTGGGCGCCAGCCAATTCTAGATCGTAATCAAAATCTTGTGGCATTTGAGCTACTGTTTAGACAAGAAGAAACTGAAGAATCGGTCAGTATAAAAAACGATTTATCCGCATCAGCAAATGTCATTATCAATGCCTATTGCCAACTGGGAATCCAGAATGTGCTTGGAAAGCAGCGCGGCTTTATCAATGCAAACCCCGAATTGGTGATGAGTGACATTATCAATTTATTGCCTAGTAAGCATGTCGTATTGGAAATAAAAGAAACGGCAACCGTAACAGCAGAATTCATGCAGCGCTGTAATGAGTTAAAGCAAAAAGGTTATCAGTTTGCGCTAGATAATATTGTTGAAATGAATAGCAAAGTAGAGCAATTGCTTCCAGTTGTCAGTGTTGTGAAAGTCGATGTACTTGCGCTTGAGCAGAATGCACTTACTAAGTTAGTAACCGAATTGAACCGATGGCCGGTATTGTTGCTGGCATTAAAAGTGGAAAACCGAGAGCAAGAGAAGCGGTGCATGCAATTGGGCTTCCAGATGTTCCAAGGATACTATTTCGCAAAACCTGAGGTACTGTCGGTGAAACGCGCCGATCCGGGTAAGCTTTCGCTGCTGAAACTATTGACATTGGTCATGGGGGATAGTGATATCGAAGAGTTAGAGCAGGAATTTAAACATCAACCCGGTTTGAGTTACAACCTGATACGTATGGTGAATTCTGTTGCTAGCGGTTTGCCGCAAAAAATCAATTCAATCAAACATGCAATTTTGATATTAGGCCGTAAGCAACTGCAACGATGGATACAGCTGCTGCTTTATACCGCCAATCAGTCCGACGATAGTATGTCAAACGCGTTAATGCAAACGGCGGCGGCTCGTGGGAAATTGATGGAATTAATCGCAACAGTGGAACGGCCTCATGACAAAAACTACCAGGAAAGAGCGTTTATGGTAGGAATTCTATCGTTACTGGATGTATTGCTCGGTATTGATATTCATCAAATAATTGATAAATTGGATATTCCTGATGACATGAGTCAAGCTTTATTGATTCGGGAAGGCCGTTTAGGTCAGGAATTGAAATTAGTTGAAGTGAACGAAAAAGGTGAAATTGCCGCAATTCAATCGATGCTGATTGAATTGGGTTTTCTACGTTTAAGTGAATTAGCGGATATTGAGGTACAAGCTGTTGCATGGGCGAATAGAATCGGTGAGGTGGTGAATTGATTCAGGATCTATTTCAATTAATGCTAGGGAAGCGCTGATTAATTGACTATACGAGCGAATCACTTCGTTGCGCGGTACTCGCATCCTCGCCTATCTTGTTGATATGTCTCGGTTGCTGTGTTTCGTGCGCCTCGTGCTTCATCTCGTCCACCGAATTAATCAGCGCTTCCCTAGTTTCTAAGTGGGTTGTGTCGCGGTTTTTATTTTGATGAACTAAAGTTATTTTTTTATCAGGCCGCTAACTATTCTAATAGAAATGATTTTGTAGTGAAGTGAGAGTCTCTGATATGTGTTTAGCGAACCCACCGCTATAGCTCCTTTCTGCAAAGTGTGTGAGTAATCATGGTGTTATGAGTTAATGTTTTGCTGGGTCCACACAAGAGAAAGCGCCAAGGAGAAAATTATGGCTGAGATGCAAGCAGCTGATGGTGAGAACAGTAATTACGATTACGCTACGCATAAACCGGTAGTAATAGAACAAGATGAAGGGTTATGCACTGCTGAAGCTGATGAGTACTTTATGAATATTAAAGGGGAGTTAGGCCAGGTCGATCGGCTCGTGAGTGACGCGGTAAATAATTTGGTTATCAATTTTAAGTATATCAGTAAGTTAACTAAATCTCATCACGACATGGTCTTAGCAATTGAAAAAATGGCAGCTCCAGAAGGGAGCAAACCCATACTGGAGCTACTGGAGAAGCAGATGATTATTGCCGACAAGATAGAACAGGAACTGGAAATGGCAATTACTTCATTACAGTTTGGCGATCTAGTGGCGCAGTTGCTTGCACATACTGCCGGTCAAGTAGAGGCATTGAATGTTGAGTTGCAACATATTGATAGAAAGGGAGTATGGAAAGAGGATGCCGGGAAGAATGCATTGGGTGCAATTCAGAATGGAATTTCTAAAGCAGCTGAGATAGCAAAAACTAAAAGTAAAAAAAAGCCGGTTGTGCAGCAAGGTATGCAAATGGGTGATATTGAGCTTTTTTAGCGCATTGACTGGCGTGCGTATTTTTATCAATCAAACGAATAATATTGGCAAGAGGAGCGAGGTAAATGGCTAAGACAATACTTGCAGTGGATGACTCTGCTTCTATTCGGCAGATGGTTGCTTTTACACTAAAAGGAGCCGGATATGAAGTCATTCAAGCAGTGGATGGACAGGATGCTTTAGATAAAGCTAATGATCATCAAGTTAATTTGGTATTGACTGATATCAATATGCCGCGCATGGATGGGCTGAAGTTACTTGAATTGCTACGCAAGTTGGCGCACTACAAAAATATTCCTATTTTGATTTTAACGACTGAGTCCGGTGATGAAATAAAAGCAAAAGGTAGGGCAGCGGGCGCTACCGGCTGGATGGTAAAGCCATTCGATCCGAAGAGGTTGCTGGAAGTAATCGGTAAGGTTATTGGTTAGTGGATATTAGTAACCCGTTAGATGGATGCGCTGTGAATGACTTATTTTATCTCAAAGAGTGAATCTCAATTCTCGCCATTTATTTTTTGCTCATCTTTTTAAGGTGCTTGCCTAATAACTCAACGTAAAACAAGGTTACCTATGAGTACAGATCTCGAACAGTTTTATGAAATATTTTTTGAAGAATCCTCCGAGTTACTTGCAGATATGGAAGCATGCTTGCTAAGACTCGATGTAAATTCGCCAGATTTGGAAGATTTGAACGCTATATTCCGTGCGGCACATTCTATCAAGGGTGGGGCGGGCACTTTTGGTTTTACAGATATGACGGAGATGACGCATATGTTGGAGACATTGCTGGATAGATTGCGCAAAGGGGAGCTCACAGTTCGTAGCGAAATGGTAGATGCTTTTTTGAGAGCTGGTGACGTCATTAAAGCACAACTAGCAGGGCATCGGGGAGAGGGCGAGGCGGATCCGGCAATTGCAGCTGAAGTATGTGAAGAGTTAAAGAAACTGAGCGATGAGACACAAGACCGGTTACTTGATGAGAAAAGGATCGTTGCAAATACTAAGATGGATATGGTAACGATAAAAGCCGATATTGGTAAAGCATCTGAAGTTGCCGTTAATGTATCTCAACCGAAAAATGATTCGCCGAAGCAAGTTTATTGTATTGAGTTTTCCAGCGTAGGTATGGGTGATGCTGCAATAGAAAATTTACTTACTAATTTAAAGCGTATGGGTGATCTTGAGAATCTGTCATTAACAGACAAAAGAGATCATTTTAAGTTAAAACTTTCAACAGAGAGTGGTGAAGAGGATGTTTGGGAAACATTGGCGTTTGTTGTTGATCCAGCAAACCTGAAAATTGAAGTAGAAACAAATCGTGCTGCAGAAGCTGTTGGAATTGAAGAAAATTTCTCAAGCGATGTCAGCAATTCCTCAGATCGCTTCATCAATGAAGATGAATCTCCAATAACTGAATTGTCATCAGCGCCGAGTTACGGTTTCTTTCCCGGTGCGCCAGCTGCACCCAAAGAACTTGATGGCTCTGAACTGCGATCGAATTCTGTGCAACAACAGAATAATGCACGAAGCGACAAGAATGAAATACAGAGTACAGTGAATAAGCCTTCGACCAAGGCAAGTGCTGCTACTACCACTTCCACGAGCGAGACTTCATCGATACGTGTCAGCATAGAAAAAGTTGATCAAATGATTAATCTCGTTGGTGAGTTAGTTATTACACAAGCAATGCTGGCCCAGACCACTTCACAGCTCGATCCGGTAATTTTTGAGAAGTTGTTGAGCGGGATGAGTCAATTGGAGAGAAATACGCGAGACTTGCAAGAATCTGTAATGTCGATCCGAATGATGCCGATTAGTTTTGTGTTTAGCCGATACCCGCGGGTTGTACGTGATTTGGCAGCGAAATTAAATAAACGCGTTGAACTGAGAACTGTCGGTGAGAACACCGAGCTCGACAAAGGTCTGATCGAAAAAATTGCCGATCCGCTGACGCACTTGGTCAGAAATAGTCTTGATCATGGCATAGAAGTGGCCGAGAAACGTATTGCGGCAGGTAAACCTGCGCAAGGTACGATTACGTTACGTGCTTTTCATCAGGGAGGCAGTATTGTTATTGAAGTTAGTGACGATGGCGCCGGTTTAAATCGTGGAAAAATTCTTGCTAAGGCTAAGGAACGTGGTTTGCCGGTCAGTGATGGAATGTCCGATCAAGAAGTTTGGTCACTGATTTTCGAAGCAGGTTTCTCTACCGCAGAGATAGTCACTGATGTGTCTGGGCGCGGTGTTGGCATGGATGTTGTAAAACGCAATATTCAAAGTATGGGGGGGCGTATAGATATTGAGTCGGCGCTCGGGGTAGGCACACGCATATCGATTCGATTGCCACTGACATTGGCAATTCTGGATGGATTGTCTGTCGCGGTCGGAGACCAAATGTTTATTGTGCCGCTTAATTACATTATCGAATCTATGCAACCGACAGCTGCCGATATTAAAACAGTCAGCGGTCATGGACGGGTGGTGCAGGTACGCGGAGAGTATTTGCCTGTGGTTGCATTGCATGAGGTTTTTAACTTGCATCCCAATGTGACCGCGGTACACGAAGGAATTCTGGTCATTCTTGAAGCCGAGGGTCACAAAGCAGCATTGTTTGTGGATGACCTAATTGGACAGCATCAAGTAGTTATTAAAAGTCTGGAAAGTAATTATCGCAGAGTACAAGGCGTCTCGGGTGCGACTATTATGGGTGACGGTAAAGTTGCGCTTATTCTCGATACAGCTGCACTCGTATTGGCATGCCAACAAGAAATGGTATAGATAGATCGAGCAGAAAATATTTTAAAAACTCTCTATAAGTATCCAATTAATCAGGAGCGTAAACCGAAATGTCTCAACAACAAATAGCAATTGCATCCTCTGGCTCAAATAATCCGCAGGCCAGTCACATGGCGGATGAGTTTCTGACCTTTCGTTTAGGTAATGAGGAATATGGTATAGAAATCCTTAAAGTACAGGAAATTCGTGGGTATGACGCCATTACACAAATAGCCAATGCGCCTGAGTTTATCAAAGGAGTTGTTAATTTGCGTGGAATTATCGTTCCTATCATTGATATGAGAATCAAATTCAGATTGGGCAATGTAGATTACAACCAATTTACAGTAGTGATTATTTTAAATGTGGCTGGGCGAATTATGGGAATTGTAGTGGATGGCGTATCCGATGTAATTGCACTCAGTGCTGAACAAATTCGTCCTGCTCCCGGCTTGGGTTCGGTAATTGATACCGAACACATTATCGGACTGGGAACCGTTGATGAACGTATGCTGATATTGATCGATATCGAAAAATTGATGAGTAGTAGCGATATGGGATTGATCGAGCACACTATTAATTAAAACAGTAAACGGATTGCTTTTAATCTCTGCGGGTTCAATTCCCCGCCCCTTGGGGCGAAAGCTGGTTGAAAACCAGCAGATTGAAGAACGCAGTTAATACCCCGCTGCTTGCGGCGGGGTGCTTTATTTAAGTATTTTAAAAGTAACTCGTATGATCGGTGATCGTATGAGTTATCGAATCACGAAGCAGTATCGAAATATAGGATTTGCTGCTGATTAAAACGAAGTCTCTTAATATCCGCCTCGTATTAACAATCATTTGAAGCTCACAGTTTCGAGATTATTATTTTATCAATGCAGCAGTAAAGCTTTGGACTCTAATAATGTAAGAGGTGGTAGTAATGCAGTGTCTCTTGAAATCCAAATGGACATATTATGGAACTGATCATAGGTAATGAAAACATTGATAGAACACGTGAATATGCTTTTACCCAAGCTGACTTTGAGCGCATTAGAAAGCTGATATATTCGTATGCGGGTATTTCCCTTTCGAAAGGTAAGGAAAATATGGTGTACAGCAGGCTCGCCCGGCGTTTGCGTGCTAACGGTATGACGAGTTTTCATGAATATCTAAATTTCCTGGAGCATGGGAATCCTGAAGAGTGGGAAGCATTTACTAACGCACTGACAACAAATCTGACCGCCTTTTTTCGTGAACAACATCATTTTCCCATTCTCAAAAAACATATTGAAAAACGCAAGAATCATAACAAGATTCAACTTTGGTGCAGTGCTTCATCAACGGGTGAAGAGCCCTATTCAATGGCGATGTCGATGGTACAAGCATTTAAGACATTCTCGCCTCCTGTTCATATTCTGGCAACGGATCTGGATACCAATGTTCTTGCGAAGGCACAGCTAGGTATTTACTCTTTGGATAAGCTAGAGAAAATTCCCAAAGAAAAACTTAAGCAATTCTTTCTCAAGGGAAAAGGAGGACATGCAGGGACAGCAAGAGTGCGTCCTGAATTACGAAATATGATTACATTTCGGCAATTGAATTTGCTCGATGAAAACTGGCCGATCCGTGGTCCATTCGATGCAATATTCTGTCGTAACGTTATGATCTACTTTGATAAGCCGACGCAATATAAAATCCTGAAGAAATTCGTGCCATTGCTTGCGCCGGATGGGTTGTTATTTGCCGGGCATTCCGAGAGCTTTCAGCATGCAGTTGACTTGTTTAAGTTGCGTGAGAAAACTGTTTATGAGTTAGCTAATAAGCCGAGGTGATCATATGATTGAGATCATTGATGATCAGATTGCAACCAATTTATATTTTGACAAGAACTTTAACAGTCAAGCTATTAAGCTGTTGCCAGGTGAATACTATGTGACAGACAAGGATTTACTTCTGGTGACAGTACTGGGTTCATGCGTTGCGGCCTGTATTCGAGATTGTTACAGCGGTATTGGCGGCATGAATCATTTTATGCTGCCTGATGGAGGGGGAGATACCGGTAGTCCTCTGAATGCATCGGCTCGTTATGGTACTTATGCCATGGAGATATTGATTAACCAATTGTTGAAATTAGGTGCTCGCCGATGCAATCTGGAAGCGAAGGTTTTTGGTGGTGGTAATGTTTTAGATGGGCTTACTGTAGCAAATGTCGGTCAGCGGAATGCGGATTTTGTATTGAAATTTTTACAAACCGAGAAAATAAGGATTGTAGCGCAGGATCTGGTTGATATATTTCCGCGTAAAGTTTACTTTTTTCCCAAGAGCAGCAAAGTAATGGTGAAGAAATTACGCAATATACACAATACAACAATTTCGCAGCGTGAAAAGGACTATAGACAACGTTTGCACCATGTTGATAGCGGTGGTGAGGTAGAGTTATTTTCCTGAGTTGTTGTTACCTGGATTTTATTGAGCTTTTACCATGAAAAAAATAACAGTTATCGTTGTTGACGATTCGGCGCTAATTCGTAAGCTGTTGAGCGAGATTATTAATGGTCAGCCCGATATGGAAGTCATTGGAACAGCCGCTGATCCGCTGGCGGCGCGCGAAATGATCCGGGAATTGAATCCGGATGTGCTGACATTGGATGTTGAGATGCCTAAAATGGACGGACTTGATTTCTTAGAGAAACTGATGAGATTGAGACCTATGCCGGTGGTTATGGTTTCGACTCTAACCGAGAGGGGATCAGATGTTACGTTTCGTGCGCTTGAGCTGGGTGCGGTGGATTTCGTTTCCAAACCGAAACTCGACATCGCGACTGGACTAAAGGAGTATGGCAGTGAAATTGCCAATAAAATCCGCATTGCTAGGTCAGCGAGACTCAAACGAGTGGCGCCCCTACCGATTGTTAAGAGTGCAACAGCCGATGTCGTATTGCCATCGATTTCAAATCGTATTGCTTCGACAGAGAAGTTAATCATAGTCGGTGCTTCTACGGGGGGGACGGAGGCGATCAAAGAATTTCTAATCCGTATGCCGCCTGATTCGCCGGGAATTTTAGTTACTCAGCATATGCCGGAAGGATTTACAAAATCATTTGCTAACCGCTTAAACAGTTTATGCAAGATATCAGTGGTTGAAGCGCAAGGTGAAGAAAGAGTATTGCCAGGACATGCGTTTATCGCTCCTGGGCATTCACATTTATTGCTGAAACGTAGTGGTGCAAACTATATGACAGAACTAAATCAAGGTGAGCTCGTTAGTCGACACCGCCCATCGGTTGATGTACTATTTCGCTCAGCCGCAAATTGTGCGGGTAAGAATGCGATTGGTGTGATTCTGACCGGAATGGGAAAAGATGGCGCTGCCGGTATGCTGGAGATGCATAAAGCGGGGGCCTATAATTTCGCTCAAGATGAAGCGAGCTGTGTTGTTTTCGGGATGCCTAAAGAAGCGATAGCGGCGGGTGGAGTAAATGAAGTCGTTTCATTAAAAGATATGGCAAGAAGTGTCTTGTCGAAAATTGCAAGCATGGGATCACATGGTAATCGCGTTTAATCTGTATTAATGTTTACTTTTTACTTCGGGATAAAAAAGTACATTGTCAATGAAAAAAAATGTTTCTCGATTTATTATATTAATTGGCATCAGCTTATTTTTAGTGAGTTGCGGATCACTTCAAGAAAGATCTTCACTTAAACGGGATTCCTATCCTAACGCCAATAGATCAACAGACTCCAGCCATATTAGAAGAGCGCTTTATTCTCAATTTAATGAATGGCAGGGGGTGCGTTATCAGCGTGGCGGACTCAGCCAACGCGGCATAGATTGCTCCGGTTTCGTGCATCTGACATTCAAATCAAAGCTTGGGATGCATCTGCCCAGAACAACCACGATGCAGTCCATGGCCGGAAGAGAAGTCAGGAAGAACGATTTAAGAGCGGGTGACCTGATTTTTTTTAAAACTGGTCCGGCTTCGAAACATGTCGGGATTTATCTGGAAAAAAACAAGTTTTTGCATGCCTCTGAGAAAAAGGGCGTCACAATATCCCGGCTTGATCATGTTTATTGGCAATCCAATTATTGGAAAGCCGTTCGTATTTAAGGAACAGAACTGCGTATTCCACGCAAATATACCCAAGCGCGAAAGCGCTATTTCACGCTGACGTATTAACAAGTAAAGCACCCCTCGGCATCGTAATTATCTTTGCGCTTCGGTTATAGTGAATGTGATTGCACTTGACTCAGGGAAATAGAATGAACGAAGAGATTAAACAGAGATTGCAAACAAAGGAAATCTGGCAGCGCGGCCTTTTTATGCTTTTTTTCACGTTTGCTTACGGATTCTCTAATTCATTGATCATTTGCATTTTGTTTTTCCAGTATACTACGTTGATAGTAACCGGAAAAACAAACAAATTTTTGCTTGAATTTAGCCGTAGCTTAAGCATTTATATCTATCAGATCATCAACTTCCTGACTTTTAACAGCGAGCAATGCCCGTTCCCATTCAGTTCTTGGCCAATTGACTGCGATGCGGTTGAAATGGCTGAAGATGTCAGTAAGGATGATTAACAAATTTTTTCTTTGCGGTTCAAATAAATTCCAGTCCCGTAGCGGCCAATCCAGTTAGGTTGATGTGATCGGCGTTAGCCGTTGAATCCGCCGCCAGGATGCTAAAACTAGCCTCAGTGTATGAGCCGCTTTGTAATAATCCGACATAGTAATTCAGATCACTGGCTGCCGGTGCGGTGCCAATGATATTGGTATACAGCAAGTTTACGATCGCCGTATCGCTGGCATGAGCGCCAAGCTTGACATTTATCGCCAGCTCCATGAGGTCGCTGTAACTCATGCCGCCGTCCAGCAGTTTCAGTCCGATGCCTACGTATTCTTTGTTTGCTAATGCATCCTTGCCGAATACCGCGCCGAGTGTTTTAGCCGTGATACCGGCATTGCCATTAATGTCTAATGCGAGTTTCTCATCGCTGAAGCTGATGCGTTCGATACTATTGAGTGTGTCGGTTCCTTCATTATGAGTATTGTCGCTGATTGTAAAGCTGAGATCAGTGTTGCGGGTGAGTGTGAAAGTACCATGGTTGCCTGCATAAATTGCTGTATCTGTACCGTCCTGACCATTGAGAATATCGTCTCCACTACCGCCGTTTAGGTTGTCGTTGCCGCCTCCGCCGAAGAGTGTGTCGTTACCGTCTTTGCCCTCGATCACGTTATCGAGCGAATTACCGATGATTTGATCGGCTGCCGCCGAACCGGTGGCATTTTCGTATTCCCCATAGAACCAGCGCAGATTGGCCGGGTCTTTACCGGATGCAATCATATTTTGACTGTCGAGCGTGCTCATCGATACTCCAACCAAATGTGCGGCGCCTGTAATGTTGACGCCCATATTGAAATAAGCACCGCTGGTGTACTCCGATAGATCAACGGTATCGATCCCGCCGGTATCAAAATAGGTCCGATAGCCGGCGATTCCCGGTGTGATGGTGTCATTGCCCGATCCGCTGGTGCCACTTCCTTCGCCGTAGGCTTGTTGCAATGCGATCACATCCAGAATCATTGGTGTGTAAGCTTGATACACAACGTTTGATCCGGCTAATAAGGAGTGCTGATCATCGTACGACATGATGGTGAAATATTCCTTGTACATGTCGGTCGCAGTATTGGTGCGGAAACCAAGCTGGGAAAATCCCAGATCCTTAGTGGCGGCGTAATCATCGGTGATGGTGGGTATGCCGGTGCTGGCGTTATATGCGCTGTGCGGATGAGAAAGACCGAGTGAGTGTCCCAATTCGTGCATCAAGGTTTGCCGGGCGCGCGTGTTTAGATCAAGGGAAAGATCGTTGTTGAATTTTGGCGCATAAGCATTGAGAAAAATATCATTGGCCGCGCCGGTATAGTGGAACAGGAAATCATCGGAGCTGCCCCCCGAGATTCCGGCAAAATTTACGTCGGAACGATAGATCCAGTTGATATTGATATCGGAAACACCGGCTCTTCCGACATCTTCAGGATTGGGCGTCGTATCGGTGCCGCTGGAAAATGTATTGTAGTCACCTACCCATTGAAAGGTGATGTTCGCGAATTGTGAATAAGTTTGCAGAATGTCTTGAATGTTGCTTGTCATTTGGGGAGTCCAAGTGACTTCACTCGCTCCCGCGGTGTAAAGAATCGGATTGAAGTGCGAATAATTTGGATTTAAATAATCGTTATAGCTAAAGTCATCGGAGACCGAGACGCGAATAGCGCCGCTAAGCTTGTAATCGGATAAGCCAAATGCATCAAAATTGAACATGGCTTTTGTGATAATGGTATTGGGTGTGTAAGCAATATCCGTCGCCATATTTTCTCCTCAGCGGATGGGATAATCAGATTTCAATTCTCGTACCCAGTTCCAGTACGCGATTGGCCGGCAAATTGAAGTACTCGGCCGCGTTACCGGCATTTCTCGCCATCGCGGCGAAAATACGTTCGCGCCACTGCGCCATACCGCCACCGGGACTAGGCACGATAGTCTCACGGCTGATAAAGTAGGATGTTTTAAGCGGCTCGAATTCCAACCCCGGTTGTTCGCACATTTTGAGCGCGGCGGGTATATCCGGTTCATCTTTGTAACCGTAGCGGACGATGATCTGATAGCAGCCGCCGGTCAGCGGTTTTATCGTTATCCGCTCACTTTCCGGGACGCTCGGAATTTTACGGTAACTGACTTTCAGGAACACCACACATTCGTGCAAAACCTGATTGTGTGCAAGATTGTGCAACAGTGCATGCGGCACGCCATTGGTACTCGAAGTCAGGAAAACCGCCGTGCCGGCGACCCGGACCGGTGACTGCGCCAGGAGCGATTCCAAGAATGGCTCGAGTGGAATATCGTCGCTTTGTAAATGTTCCAGCAACAGGTTGCGTCCATTGTGCCACGTCGTCATGATAAAAAATATCAGCGCACCGATAATCAAAGGAAACCAGCCGCCCTGGAAGATTTTCAATAGCGTGGCGGCGAAAAATGCAGCATCGATCGCAAGAAAAAATCCGGTTGCTGCGATCGCTGCAAGCAGTGGATAGTTCCAAGCGAAACGCAATACGAAAAAGGTCAACAGGGTTTCAATCACCATCGTTGCGGTGACCGCTACGCCATATGCCGAGGCAAGGCTGGCCGAGGAACCGAATCCGGCGACTGCCAGCACCACGGCAACGAGCAGAATCCAGTTAACGAATGGAATATAGATCTGGCCGATTTTTTGATCGGAGGTATGCAGAATTTGCATGCGTGGCAGGAATCCGAGCTGAATGGCCTGCCGGGTTACCGAGAAAACACCGGAAATGACCGCTTGCGATGCGATGACCGTGGCGGCGGTTGCCAAGGCTACGGCCGGATAAAGCGCCCAGGTGGGAAACAACAAAAAAAAACGGATTGGAAATGGCCGCGGGATCAGTGAGCAACAGTGCGCCTTGTCCCATGTAATTTAAGACCAATGCGGGCAGAACGCAACCGTACCAGGTAAAGCGGATCGGTTTGACACCAAAATGCCCCATGTCGGCGTAGAGTGCTTCACCCCCCGTGAGTGCCAATACCACGGCGCCAAGAGCAATAAAAGCGAGCAGGCCGTTGTCCAGGCAAAAATGAACTGCAAAGCGCGGATCAAAAGCTTGCAAAATCTCAGGTGCGGATGCGATGTTGACCACACCGATGCATAACAGCGTGGCGAACCACAACAGCATTACCGGACCGAAGAGCGCGCCGATACCGCCGGTGCCGCGTTGCTGGATCAAAAAAAGCGAAATCAGTACGCCGATGGTGATCGGCAGCACATAAGGCTGCAGCATCGGTGTCGCCACTTCAAGACCTTCCACTGCACTCAATACCGATATGGCTGGGGTAATCACACCATCGCCGTAAAACAGGGCTGCGCCGAATGCGCCGATCATAAACAGGATGGCGCGTAACCGCGGACGATCGGCGACGGATGCACTGGCTAGTGAAAGCAATGCCATGATGCCGCCTTCGCCATGGTTATCGGCGCGCAGAATAAGCGTGATGTACTTGATCGTCACCGCAATCATAATTGCCCAGAAAATAAGCGAAACAACACCGATGATGTTGCTGGCGGTAACAGCGAGTCCGTGGGCAGGAGCAAAAACCGTTTTTATGACGTACAACGGACTGGTGCCGATGTCGCCATATACCACGCCAAGCGCCGCAAGACTCAATAAACCCAGGGATTCTTTTTTCATAGCGGTGTTTCTCGATAGTTGTCGGTCTTGAAACCGGGGAATGATTTCCAGCCGTAGATCCAGAATTTTCGGATATAAGTATATTACTAAATGGTATTTCTATTTATATCCAGTTGCGGTTATAGTTCGGCGCATTTTTAGCATCATAAAGCCAAGCCAAGTCCATGAAAATCCGCAACCTTGATCTGACCCGTAATCCGGTTAACGAAGAGCACCGGCAATTGGGGTTGCCGCCGGTTGAAGACACCGTTTCTCATCTCGAGGCGCATCCTTTTTTGCGGACTGCCGTGTGGTTTGCCATCATTGTATTGGTTTTACTGATCGCATTTCTCATCGCGCGCTTTTTTCTCGCGCAAGATTGGGGCGCTAGTTGGCAGATCATCAACGATACGCTCGATAGCCGGATTTTTTGGAGCGCCGTTGCCGTCGGTTTTCTCGCGCAAGTTGTCGATGGCGCTTTAGGCATGGCTTACGGTGTCACGGCCACGACTTTTTTATTGGCATCCGGCGCGAGTCCGGCTGCTGCCAGCGCCAGCGTGCATATCGCGGAGATTTTCACCACCGGAGTTTCGGGGGTGGCGCATGCCAAATTCGGTAACGTCAATAAGCAATTGTTTACCCGCTTGCTGGTGCCGGGTATTTTGGGCGGCATCCTGGGTGCGTTATTGGTCACGCATGTCAACAGCGCCTTGTTCAAACCGTTCATATCGGCTTACTTGGTTCTGCTGGGTGCATATATCCTCAGCAAAGCTTTCCGGCAACTGACCATCCGCAAAGAAGCGCCTCAGCATGTTGGCAAACTGGCATGTTTCGGCGGATTCATGGATGCTGCGGGCGGTGGCGGCTGGGGACCGATTGTGACGACAACCCTGGTTGGGACAGGTACCGATCCGCGCACCACGATCGGTTCGGTGAATTTTGCGGAATTTTTTCTGACATTGGCCAGTGCGGCGACGTTTGCACTGCTGATGGAAACCGATAATTGGCCGTTGATCATCGGTTTGGTTTTCGGCGGTCTGTTTGCAGCGCCTTTCGCCGCTTACTTATGCAAAAAATTTCATGCGCGAACCTTACTGATCCTGGTGGGTGTGCTCATCATCGCGATCAGCCTGTTCAATCTGTACAAAGCGCTTATCGCGCTGTAAATACAATATCTTCCGGTAATCTGAGATGATTCCGGGAGATTTTTTTCGTTCTTTCCGCATATATCTTATGTTTCTTATTGATTTCATTCTTCACATCGACAGGCATTTGCAGCAACTGGCTTCCGAATACGGTTTATGGATTTACGGTATTCTTTTCCTGATCGTATTTTGCGAAACCGGGCTGGTCGTTTTGCCGCTTTTGCCGGGCGATTCCTTGTTATTCGCCGCGGGTTCCCTGGCGTCGCTGGAAGGTTCTCAGCTGAATCCGCATGTCTTGTTCGCCGGACTCAGCATCGCCGGTATTTTGGGAGATTCTGTCAATTACTGGATCGGTAAAAAGGCGGGACCGAAAATCTTTGCCTCGCAAGAATCCCGTTTTTTCAAACGCGAGTATCTCGATAAAACGCACGCTTTCTATCTCAAGCACGGAACCAAGACGATTATCATCGCGCGTTTTATTCCCATTATCCGCACATTTGCGCCGTTTGTTGCCGGGATCGGCACAATGCCATACCGCACGTTCATTGTGTACAACATCATCGGCGCCGTGCTGTGGGTGGGAACGTTTGTGTATGCCGGATTTTATTTCGGCCAACTGCCGATGGTGCAGCAGAATTTCAAACTCATCATTCTGGCAATCATCGTTCTCTCGATAACGCCACCGGTGATTGAGTACCTTAAGCACCGCTACAAAAAATCATAGGCATTGTGTTTCGCTGCAATCAAAGTGCGCGACTACCAGTCTGTTGAACACACTGTGCGAGTTTCTGCCGTAGCATCGGATTGTTAATGTAAAATTACTGGCTTTAAAAGGAAGTAGCGAGCGATGATCAGGCAAGGCAAAAGTGCGATTTACATGGAGTAAATGCGCATTTTGAATCTGATTTCAACGCAGTTTGAGCGAGCGCAGTCGTTTTTCAGAGCTTCCTTAGCATTCCGGTTTTTACACGATCCGATTTTGCATGAACCATCTTACTGATCATTTCTAATTAATTCTCTTCAGAACAATGACGACACCAGCGGAAACTTCACATAGCCGTATTCATGCCATTTTTGCGCGTTGGACCACATTCTCCTATCACTATGCACTGTGGGTATTGCTAGCGGCGTTATTGGTCGCGGTTGCCAGCGGTTTATATGTAGCGCGCAATCTAGGCATGAATACCGATACCGCCGAGATGCTCTCCGAAGAGTTGCCGTTTCGCGTTAATCTGAAGCGCTATAACGAATCGTTTCCGCAAGATATCGATACGTTGCTGATCGTACTGGATGCCCCGACGCCGGAACAGGTGCGTGTGGCGGCGGAGAGTCTGGCGCTGCGCCTGAAACAGGATCCGGGACATTTTTACGATGTGTATTCTCCTCGGGTGGATGATTTTACCGCACGAAATGGACTGCTTTATCAAAGTATTCCGGAACTTGAACGGATTACGGATAGTCTGGCGGCAGCGCAACCGTTGATCACGCGCATTAGTCGAGATCCGTCGCTGACGGCCTTCGCCGATGTGCTGACCAGTGCGGTGGATGAATTGAATAAGGGGCGAAATATCGAACTGCGCCCCGTACTGAACGGCATCAATGCCACATTGGAAGCGCGCTTGAGTGGCTCACCCAGAGCATTGTCATGGCAGACCATGTTCAGCGGTGAAACGCAGAAAAACACTTATCAGGAACTGATCATCATCAAGCCGAAGCTTGATTTTTCCCAGTTGTTTCCTGCCGAACAATCGATTACCGCTTTGCACGCAGCGGCGGAAAGTGTCGGTATTACCGCAGATAGTCCGGTGAAGCTGCGCATTACCGGTGAAGTGGCGCTGGCGGAGGATGAGCTCAACAGTTCGCTGCGCGGTATGGAGTTCGCCGGGATCATTACATTCGTATTGGTCGGCGTGGTATTGTTTTTTGCGATGCGAAACGGTGGATTGATTCTCAATGTGCTGATTTGCTTGCTGATGGGGTTAATTCTTACTGCTACATTCGCCACTGCCGTGGTCGGTCATCTGAATCTGATCTCCATCGCCTTTGCGGTGCTGTATATCGGTCTCGGCGCGGATTTTGCGATCCATTTTCTGCTGCGTTACCGTGAAGTGCTGGAAAACAATCATTCTCCGGCTGAAGCCATTTATATATCGGGGGGCGACGCCGGGGCGGCGTTGACCGCGTGCACCATCACCAACGCCATCGGTTTCTATGCCTTCATGCCGACTGATTACAGTGGCGTAGCTGAGCTCGGTATTATTTCCGGCACCGGCATGATCGTCAGCTTGCTGGTTACCTTGATCATCGGCCCGGCATTATTACGTTATCTGCCGAGAAAGATGGTGGCGAAACCTGAAGCGAAGAGTTCCGTTGGCAAGATGCTGGAATTATCCCTGAAATGGCACAAGCTGACTTACGCGTTGACATTGGCGGCTACGGTTGCGGCGCTGATCATCTTGCCGCAGGTGCGGTTTGATTACAATTTGTTGAATATGCAGGATCCGCAAGGTAGCGCAGTAAAGACATTCCGTGAACTGCTGGCCGAGCCTGATCTTTCACCTTGGCACATTGCTGTGCTGGCTGATAACCCCCGGGAAACAGAACATTTGGTCAAACGGCTAGCGGCGCTGCCGGAAGTGAATAAGGTCGTCACGATACTGGATTTCGTCCCCGGTCAGCAGGAGGAAAAATTTTCGCTGATTCAGGAGATGGCGCTGACGATCGGGCCGATTGCCGCCACACCGCCGTCGCAAGTCCGGATAGCCAGCGATGCGATTCTGACCGAACAATATAAATCGTTGCGGAGATTGGTTACCGCATTGGAACGGTTTGCCGTCCAACATCCCGAGCATCCCGCCGCGACTGCGGCAAGCGCGTTAAAGTCGTCGCTGGCGCGTTTGTTTACGGAACTGGATAAAGTCGGAAGTTCCGAGAAAAGTCAATTATTGTACGCCGTGGAGGACGATCTGCTGGCGATGTTGCCGCTGGCTCTGCAAAGCTTGCGTACGGCGACGGAAGCCACTGTGTTTGGCGAAAAGGATTTGCCGGATGCGCTTAGAGACCGTTGGTATAGTGAGACCGGTGGCTATCGGTTGGCAGTTTATCCAAAGGAAGACCTGAACGATAACGATGCGCTACGCCGGTTTGTCCGTGCGGTGCAGCAAGTGGCGCCGAACGCCATCGGCGTGCCGGTGATCAGTCTGGAAGCGGGTGAGGCCGTGGTGCAGGCGTTTGTTCAGGCGTTTTCGCTGGCACTAATCGGTGTGGTCGCTATTTTGCTGGTATTGTTGCGCAGCATTAAATATACCTTACTGGTGCTGCTGCCGCTGTTGCTATCGAGTTTGTTTACCACCGCGTTTACCATTCTGCTGGATGTTCCGTTCAACTTTGCCAACATTATCGCTTTGCCGCTGCTGCTCGGTCTCGGTATCGATAGCAGTCTGCACATGGTGTACCGCAGCATCAATAATGAGATAGTGAGTGAAGTTCTGATTCATACCAGTACCGCGCGGGCGATTTTCTATAGCGCACTGACTGCGTTGGTTGATTTTGCCAGTTTGATGCTGTCGTCACATGTGGGAACGGCGAGCATGGGTATTCTGCTGACAGTGGGATTGGCATTTACGCTCATTTGCACGCTGATTATTCTGCCGGCTCTGCTGCGTACTCCGGTCGTCAGGGCTAAAATGAGCCCGATCTGATCGATCAGCTTATTTCTTCGCGGTATCTTCCGGATCGTAACCGGCTAGGGGCCGCACCGGGCTGATGATATCTTCGCCACCGGTAGGTGTACCGATACCTCGGGCGACATGGCTTTTGCGGTAGCCGTAGAGAAAATAGAAAATCAATCCAATCCCTGACCAGATCGGGAATACCAGTTTAGCGTCCGCCGGCAGGAAGAGGAAAAGCGTGATACAACCGATTACTGCGAGCGGGCCTACCAGCCAAATTGCGGGCGTTCTGAACGGGCGTGCGCGGCTCCCGTCTTTGATGCGCAATATCATCACGGTAAACGCCACGATCATGAAGGCGAACAAGGTGCCCGAATTGGAGATGTCCGCCAATTTTCCGACCGGCAGGAAAGCTGCGGCGATAATGACGCCCAGGCCGGTAACATAGGTGACGATATGCGGAGTTTTGAAGCGCGGGTGAATGCGGCTTAAGACTTCCGGCAGCAGGCCATCACGCGACATGACAAAAAAGATGCGCGTCTGGCCAAACAACATCATTAGAACCACCGATGGCAAAGCCAGAAACGCGGTAAATCCAAGTAAATTGCCGATTTTTTCCCAACCGATCTCTCGCAGTACCGATGCCAGCGCTTCACGTGAGCAAACCAACGGTTGTTGTCCGATAGCGGCCAGCGATTGACACTGCTCGGCCAGTTTCAGTGAACCTGGGATCAGATTTTTACCGGTTTCATCCAACAGTGGCTGTGCGCCGATGGCGCCGATCGCACCGGCTGAGATGAGTAAGTAAAAAATAGTACAGATCGCCAGCGAGCCGATTAATCCGATGGGTACATTTCGTTGCGGATCCTCGGTTTCTTCAGCGGCGGTCGAGACCGCATCGAAGCCAACGTAAGCGAAGAAAATAGACGATGCCGCTGCAATCACGCCCGTTTCACCCAGCGGTAAGAACGGCTGGAAGTTTGCCAAATCGGCGACCGGCAACGTTAATGCAATAAAGAGCATCAGTGCGGTAATTTTGATGGCGACGAGAACGGCGTTGAAGGTGGCGCTTTCCCGTGTGCCGATAACCAGTAAGGCGATCACCAGCATGCAAACAAAAACCGCCGGTAAGTTGATGATCCCGCCGGCAAAAGGACCGTTCACCAGCGCAAAGGGTATCTCGATTCCGAGCGAATTCTGCAGCAAGCCGACAAAATAACCCGACCAACCGACAGCGACCGCGCTGGCGGCGACGGAATATTCCAGCATGAGCGCCCATCCGACCAACCAGGCGACCAATTCACCCAATACTGCGTAAGAATAAGTATAAGCGGACCCGGACACGGGTACCATGGAAGAAAGTTCGGAATAACATAGCGCGGCGACGGTACAGACAAAACTGGCGATGACAAAGGAAAGCATCATACCGGGCCCGGCTTTTTGCGCGGCCTCGGCCGTCAAAACAAAAATACCTGTGCCGATAATCGCGCCGATACCTAACAGTGTTAATTGCCATGCACCCAAGGTGCGGTGGAGGCTTTTCTTTTCTGCTGTAGCCAGGATGGCATCAAGTGATTTTACGCGCCAGAAAATCATGCATGCGACCTTTTAATTAAGCGAACTTTGATGATGCACCGGAAATTAACTCTTGGGAAGCTCTGAAAAAGATAGCGAGCGACGGCCAAACCAGGCGAAATCAGGTGAAAAAGCGTAGTTTACATTGAGTAAATGAGCATTTTGAGCGTGATTTCAACGCAGTGTGGCCGAGCGCAGTAGTTTCTCTGAGTTTCCCTAGAATGGGCTCGAATAATATCACAAAATCTTTTGCAGACCGATTGTCTGCGCCGGGAGCGGGATCGGCATCGATGGTCGATGCAAAGTATCATAGCTCTGCCGCGTATACTTACTTTATACTTTATAAAATCAATCATATGAAATATTAACTAGCTAATGCAGTACGTATTACTTCATCCGGCGCATTAAGTCACATTGCGATTAGCCGCAACCTGTTGCTGAGAAAAAGCAGGAAGCTTTACAAGGCACAGCACTGAAACAAGTTTGTGATGATTTCGTTAAGACCCGGAAAAATCTCAAAGAACGAGCGTTGTATGATTACCGGCAAGATAAGCCAATGATCAATATCAATAAGAATATGGCCTAAAATGCCATAACAAAATCGGAGCAGAAAGAGGCGAAGCTTACGCCAATCTGGCTATGCGTTTTGACATTGCGCAATACGAAGATGGCAACGGCAAATTCTGCATGAAAACCCGGCTGCGCCTGTCCCGATCTCAAACCAATCTGCACTAGTGGCTGATTATCTTTTGTTTCTCTTGTTCACAGGACTAAGAACCTGTTCACGATCTTCGTAGCAGGAGAACCAGGAAGGCTAAGTGGATGAACTGCAAACTGGTGTTGAGCTT
>JBDHRU010000170.1:0-5511 GCA_039807765.1 Nitrosomonas sp.
TTGGCAATAGCGGAGAAATTCAAACTGAGCATCATGCCAGCGATTGCACCAATCAGAATTAAACCTGTTTTTTTGATTACGTTACTCATTATGCTATCTCCGCACTGGTCAAATGTATGTAAATGGCTGCTGTGTTCATTCTATTTTTATCCACGTCAACGGGTCAAACGGCTTTCCTCCATGACGAAGCTCAAAGTACAGGCCTGAATCAATATTTCCGCTGCTATTTCCAACAGTTGCGATCGTATCGCCGCCGCGGATCGGTTCGCCGACTTGTCTGTGAAGTGTTGCATTATTGCCATATAAGCTCATATAGTTATTTCCGTGATCCAGAATTATCAAATTACCAAACCCTCTCAACCAGTCTGCAAACACCACTCGGCCTGCAGAAATTGCCTTGACTTCGCTGCCGGTTGGGGATTCTATAAATAAACCTTTCCATGTCACGTGTTTACCTGAGCGTTGACTACCAAACCTGTTTACAAGTTTCCCGCGTACTGGCAAATTTAATTTGCCTTTTAATGTTGAAAATGCTGCGCCAGCAGCAGAAGCATCGGGAAGCTTATTGTTAATTACTGCGTTATTGGATTTCTCTTGAACAAGTAATTGATTAATCTCGTTGATTAAGTTAGTTAAGCGCTTTTCATCTTTTTCAAGCTTGTTTATTTCTTGTTGTTGCTGACCAATCTGATTGGATACTTGCGCGAGTATCATTTTTTGCTTGGCTTTTTCTTGTTCAAGTTTTTTACGTTGATTGAAATACTCAGTCTGGTTAGCGGTAATTTCATCTTTTTTTTGATGACTGGTTTTTGTCAGGACTTCAATTTCATCTTGATTGTGCTGAAGATTCTGGATGCTACTTGCTCGCGCTTGCGATAGTTGACGATAGTAATAAATATCGCGGGCGATCTGGTGAGGGTCTTGCTGATTCAATACCAATCGTAAATAATCTTGTTGTCCGCCGATATATTGCCGGTAAAGCAATTTTTCAAGCTGATTGCGTTCAACTTCAATTTCATCGCTGATTTTTTTGTGCTGCATTTGCAGCAACTTGTACCCTTCGATGGCTTGCCGATCATATTCGATGAGTTTGTTCATTTTTTGCGCAATGCTATTGATTGCGCGCTCTGTATCTTGCAATGCATCCGCTGTGTCTTGTTTTAGTGTTTCCTTATTTGCTAGATCCTTTTGCAACGATTGGATGCGTTCGCGCAGCAGTTTGAGATTCTCCTGATTGTCTGGAAATACGGGGGGTGAGCAAAAAAGAATCAAAGCACAAATTGTCGGTATTGAACGAATGTGTTTTGTATAGCTTGAATTAAACGTACGAGCTTCCGGATGGGTGAGATTTATTCGAAATAGTGTGCTGACAGCGCTCATATTTTGAATAAATGAATGAATAATATTTAAGTTGTGGATTTGCCTTGGTTAGCCACATTTCGCATTGCTGCCTGAATTTCAGTCGAGTTCCCAAGATAATAATTTTGAATCGGTTTCAAATTGTCGTCTAGCTCATAAATTAATGGAACACCAGTCGGGATATTGCAGTTCAAGATATCTGCGTCGGATATGCTATCCAAGTATTTGACCAGCGCCCGCAAAGAGTTGCCGTGAGCTGCGATGATGATACTTTTGCCCGCTTGAACTTGCGGCGCGATGGTTGTATTCCAATAAGGCAGAAATCGTGCAACTGTATCCTTCAGGCATTCGGTCAGGGGGATATCGTCATGTGCCAAGTTTTTGTAGCGCGGATCCATACCTGCATAACGAGAGTCGTCGATGGTTAATGCGGGTGGTCTGACATCGTAACTGCGCCGCCAAATGAGAACTTGTTCGTCACCGTATTGTGTCGCAGTCTCTGCTTTGTTCAATCCTTGTAATGCACCGTAGTGACGCTCATTCAAGCGCCAAGTATGCTGTACAGGAATCCACATTTGATCCATCTCATCCAGTACAATCCATAAAGTGCGAATGGCGCGCTTCAGAACGGATGTGTAGGCAATATCAAATGCAAATCCGTGTTCACGTA
Organism: Nitrosomonas sp.; assembly: GCA_039807765.1. Taxonomy (GTDB): domain Bacteria; phylum Pseudomonadota; class Gammaproteobacteria; order Burkholderiales; family Nitrosomonadaceae; genus Nitrosomonas. Next base: position 2,030 of record JBDHRU010000170.1, read on the forward strand.
ATAGCCGGCCAGCATTTTGAGCTTCCTGTATGCCTTGGGGCGTTAGATCAACATCTGTCCAGCCGGTAAATCGATTTTCTTGATTCCAGGTACTTTCTCCATGCCGCAGGAGAACTATTTTCTTCATATTGACCTTTTGATAAAAGGGGAGTGAGTTTCGTCAAGCAGATTTAAGAATGCTCGTATTTTATTATATTTTTTCTGATAAACACAGCATTAGACTGATTCTTTTACACGAAAAAAGTCATTGGTGTTTTTTTCATGAAAATGGTAATGGGGCTTTATTTTTTATTCTTACGCCTTGCACACAAACCTAAAAGTACTATGCCACTATGCATGCAGATGCAATCAAATGTTGAAAACCGGAGAATCCCTTAATTTTTTAGTTTCTGATAAAATCAGCAATTCAAAAAAATCGAACAAAATAAAGCTAATATGGAATTGTCATTATTTCAAGATCATTTTCTTCTCAGGCTAGAGAATTTACTCTTCGCTATTACGGCTGTTATCAGTGGTTCAATACTGTTATGGTCAATGGTAACGCAACGCGGTATCAAGGAAATTGATACACGTACAGCGGTTCAGTTGATAAATTATCAGGACGCTCTGGTATTGGATGTGCGGGATGATAGCGAATTTGCTGCGGGGCACCTACCCAATGCTAAGCATATTCCTGCTGAGAAAATCGAGGAGCGCTGGGTGGAGTTACAAAAATTCAAGGAGAAGCCGGTTGTGGTGATTTATCGTGGTGGTATCCGATCTAACAATCCCAGCTTGGTTCTAAAGAAGAATGGTTTTTCCCAAGTCGTTAATCTGATGGGCGGTATCGATTCCTGGAAGCGCGCCGGTCTGCCGATGGTTAAGCGCTAAAGGAAGTAAACATAAATGCCCAAGGTGATTATGTATACAACAGGTCTCTGCCCCTATTGCAAGATGGCGGAAAACTTATTGCGCGCAAAGGGTGTTCAGGAAATTGAGAAAATCCGCATTGATCTTGAACCGCAACAGCGTATCAAGATGATGGGAAAAACAGGGCGGCGTACTGTTCCACAAATCTACATAGGCGAAAAGCATGTCGGTGGGTATGATGATCTGGCACAACTGGATCGCGAAGGCGAATTGGCCGCTCTGCTGGCTGATTGAGGGAAACTTTGGGATCTCGACTGATGCACTGGTAATTCGCTATTTAGGTTAACTTTTTAATTCACTACCACTACGAATAAGGTCAATATGAGTGAGCAACAACCGGTTTTTGCCATAGAAAAAATCTATGTGAAGGATTTGTCCTTGGAGATTCCCAACGCACCGAATATCTTTCTTGAAAGGGATACGCCGGAAATTAATTTACAGCTTGGTACCAAGCATCAAGGGATCGGCGAAGGGTTGTACGAAGTGCTGCTAACAGTAACGGTAACCGCTAAGATAAAAGACAAAATCATGTTTCTGGTTGAAGCACAACAGGCAGGGATTTTTCGTATCCGTAATATACCAGAGGGAGAAATAGATCCAGTGCTGGAAATTGGATGCCCTAACATTCTCTTTCCTTATCTACGGGAAGTGGTGTCCGATGTTGTGACGCGCGCTGGTTTTCCGCCGGTCATTCTCAATCCGGTTAATTTTGAAGCCATTTATCAGCAGAAAAGAACGGAAACAAAGCTGAATTAAGAAGAATTGTGAATACGGAGGTGAAGGTGGCAATAAAGAAAAGCTCGCTAATTCATTCGTACTGGTTAAAATGCAGAATAAGTATCCCGCTGATCAGTGCTTTTCTGTTTTTTTCCAGCTATGCCACCGCCGACAGAGAGTTCTTATCAATTGCTGAAAATTCCGCTGTGATGTATGACGCTCCATCGCTTAGGGCCGGCAAATTATTTGTGGCGAATCGTCATCTTCCAGTCGAGGTAGTCGTGGATGTTGAGGGCTGGTCAAAAGTTCGTGACAGTAGTGGAGGTCTTGCCTGGGTTGAGAAGAAAGCTCTAAGCCCGCAGCGCTATGTTGTCGTGATAGTACCTTTGGCCAATATCCACAAATCTGCCGATACAAACTCGGAATTGGTGTTTCAGGCGGAGGAAAACATTGTTTTGGAATGGTTGGATTCCGATAGTAAAGGCTGGGTAAAAGTGCGGCATTCCGGCGGTCAAACCGGTTATGTCAAAATCAATCAGGTCTGGGGGTCATGAAAATCGCAGTGCTGGGTGCGGGCGCTTGGGGCTCCGCACTAGCAATTAGCCTATCAGCGCGTCATTGCATTCATCTGTGGACAAAAGATCCTGATCATGCTGCCGCGATGAATCGTCAACGCAAGAATCAAGCTTTTCTACCAGGTTATTTGTTACCCGAATCTCTGAAGATTACTTCTGTGCTTGAAGAAGCATTGGAAGCTGCGGATCTTGCATTAATCGTTGTGCCGGTTGCCGGTTTGCGTGACACATTACGTATTATTGCTGCTAGTAGGTTCAAGGTGCCTATCGTCTGGGGGTGCAAAGGATTTGAATCTGAGACTACTTATTTGCCGCATCAAATTGCGGAAGAAGAGTTTTTCAGTTCACTGCCACCTTGCGGTGTGTTGTCGGGGCCGAGTTTTGCTAAAGAAGTGGCTCAGGGTCTCCCCACCGCTTTAACACTAGCATCGCGGAATGCTGATTTCGCACGTAGAATGGCGGTTGAGTTACATAGTGCAAAGTTGCGAATTTATACCAGCGAGGATGTTGTTGGTGTCGAAACGGGAGGAGCGGTAAAGAATGTCATTACGATAGCGGCGGGTATTTCCGATGGCATCGGCTTTGGTCACAATGCGCGTGCCGCGCTAATTACTAGGGGATTATTGGAAATCACGCGATTGGGGCTTGGCTTGGGCGGAAGTATGAAGACCTTTATGGGTTTGGCGGGTGTGGGTGATCTCATCTTGACGAGTACCGGCGATTTATCCAGGAATAGACAGGTTGGATTAATGTTGGCCGAAGGGAAATCACTGGGTGATATTTTGAATACGTTAGGGCATGTTGCTGAAGGTGTGCACACCGCCAATTCAGTATTGCGATTAGGTCATCGATTGAATATTGAAATGCCCATTACTCAAGCAGTATGCGATATTTTGCATGGCGTAGTATCTGCCAAGAAAGCAGTTGAGGTGTTGTTAAATCGTGAACAGAAATCAGAAATTTATTAGTATGGAATTTCGTGAGTGAATTTGAGGTTGATTCTGTTTAATAAGATTAATTATTTGTTTTTGATAATTTTTATTTTGGATTGATTCAGTCGTTCTCGCTAAGATGATTGATTCGCTTGATAAATGATGCAGTGGATGGGGCTTAATGTGCTTGACCGGGCGTTAACGGCTTGATATAAGAACGGCTGCAGTACTTGCTTGTGATTTGATTACCATTAACCAAGAAGGGGAATTACATGAACAAATCCGAACTTATCGAAGCTATCGCAAAATCGGCTAAAATTTCTAAGGCTTCAGCAGGCAGTGCATTGGA
>JBDHRU010000171.1:0-5474 GCA_039807765.1 Nitrosomonas sp.
ACCTTAAAACGCATGGGGCGAACTGATTTGACGGCACATGGTTTTCGATCAACCTTCCGGGACTGGGCCAGTGAAACTACGGCCTATCCGCAAGAAGTCTGTGAAATGGCACTTGCTCACACGATCGCCAATAAAGTGGAAGCCGCTTATCGCAGAGGTGATTTGTTTGATAAGCGAATTCATCTTATGAATGACTGGGCCAATTACTGCAATGATTTGGCGGTAGGTACTTAATCACAAATAACACCGTAGTAACAATCCCGATTCCACTAATTTTAGAAAGAACGTTGTTTTTTCTATAACCTAATATAAAGGTGGTTGATATGTGTGGATATTGTTATGAAGGCATCATGCTGCATGTTGTGGAAACTGGTCATAGAGGTACAAAAGATTACCGGTTTAGCTATCTCCAGGAATCGGATGATATTAAAACTGAAATACAACAACTGGAAGATCCTAACAATCCGGAACCACTGATTGATCTGGCATTCTGTCGTTTATACGATCATTACTTTGCCAATGACTTTGATGTTGAGCTTTTCAATATCCTGCAAGACAGATTTGGTTGTGAAACAGTTGGTGCCTATCTCACCAGAAGACAAGCCAGTTCCAGTGAAATATTCAAAGCGGAACTCGGCAATATAAACCTGTTAAGCGCTGAAGCGTGTTGGAATCAGTTCATTGCGAATAATGGAAAGATTCTTAGAGATTCTCTGGAATTACTGAATTTTTACTATGGCTGGTGGCTGCTTGGTATCGGTAAAGAAAAAAGTGAGCCACTTCAGAGGATGGATCAAACTGGGATCATGGATCCCATTGATAATACCACCCTCGCCGAATGGAATAGATTCGATGCGTTATATCCAGTGATATCCTTTGCTCTGTCATATATCATCAACCATCACAGCAATGCTGGAATCATCCGGAGAATTGCACTAACAAACCTAGAAGATGCGCCTGATATGTGGGGCAAGGACTTATGGCTGCAGCGGCGAGCCATGATTGCCTGTGTGAAGCGTGATGGGCTTATGTTTATAACAGAAAACCTAAACCAGATCAGATTTGAATTGATCTACTATGTATTGTTAAGAGTAGATTCCAAACCCATTGAATTGAATAAGTTAAAGGGTGAAATTTTAGCTTAGAATGAACATCCAATGCAGGGGATGATGGAATCTGGACATATTATTAAACTGATGGATAGATTGGCTGCATAAAAACCGGAAGTCCATTTTATGCTGAATTATTACATTACTGCAGCCGTGATCGGTAATACAGGTTTGGGCACATTACGGACGATGGACTCCACTTCAAAATGTGCGATTTTATAAATGCTGCTCTAGATCCATGCGACCGTGCAGGATACGAACGATTTCAATCTGATCTTCTCCTTTATGACGATAAAAGATCAAATGCTTGCCAACACCATATTTGTAATAGCCTTCACGAACATCATCGCACACGCGCCCTATATCCGGTTTATCGGCAAGATCATGAAAAACTGTATCGAGTTGACTCAGATAACGCCTTTGCTGTGTCTTTCCCCATTGCTTCTGTGTATAGCGGCCAATCGAGAGCATATCGGATTCTGCCTTTTGGGTGAGAGTGAATGATCCCATCTAACCGTCACTTTCCAATTCATCCAGAATACCTTGCAAAGAATAGTCGGACGCACCGCTTTGTTCACCTTCAATCAAAGCATGGCGCAATGCTTCCAGCTTGGTTTCACGCTCTTCGAGCAAACGCAATCCCGCCCGTATGGCCTCGCTGGCCGAGCCATAACGCCCGGTTTCAATCTGATGCGCCAGAAATTTCTCAAAATGTTCACCCAGCGTCACACTGGTATTTTTTTGTACAGGCATAAAAGTCTCCATATAAAACTTGCCAATATTTTATTGTAATATTTATTGGTATTTTTCAGCAAATTAACATCGGTGATAATCAACTATGCGTATCAAACCGATCAAGCACATAGGTCAGTTCCAGCAGTTTATGACTCACCGAATCGGATAAACCCCGAAATTTGTGTCCTTAAGCCATATAGGCTGATCCATCTCTAAAACAAAAAGCTCATCAAGATCAATTTATTACACTGGTCGATCGCTGATTTTCGTTAGCACAAAAATTCCATCGGATTGTAATTGTAGCTCGGCATTAAAAACACTCTGCTTTTGATCAATAATGACGTGAGGGATTGTCAAAAGATTATTTTCCGTTGAAAATCGAACTTGATCGTATGCCTGAACAAGTGAATTTACTGTAAGCCATAAGTATTCGGGAAACATAAACAAAATTGATTTAATCAAAGGCATTTTACGTTTACACCCATAATTTTTCCTCAGAAATATGAAAATCAAACTGGCTCAGATCGGGGCTTGATTAGGGCTTTTTCAGACCTTCCCTAGAGTAGTGCAGACGACTGCGGTTCTTCAAGTACTTCAGTAGTTCTCATCCGGTAGCCCATCGCTCGATAACCGCGTTGACGTTTATCCCACATTCGCGATAGCGCAGGATGGCTGGTATCCACGAAGTCGATGATACGCACGGCAGTTTTTCTGGCAAATTCTCGATGTAAGCGACCAGCGTATTGTTGCAATGTACCCTTCCATGAAACTGGCATTGCCAGCACCATCGTATCGAGCGGTGGATGATCAAAGCCTTCGCCCACCAGCTTGCCCGTGGCCAACAAGATGCGGGGCGCATCCAGTGGCAATGCATCAAGTTCAGCGATCAAGGCGGTACGCTGTTTTTTCGACATCCGTCCGTGAAGAACGAACAACTCAGTTACCTGATTGCTTAAAGCAGACTGGATAGCTTCCAAATGTTCAGTGCGCTCGGTTAGTACCAACACCTTGCGACCTTGCCAGAATGCGGTCTTGATCTCAGTAGCGATTGATTCCGTTCGCGCTCGGTCATTGGCAAGATGTCGAAACACATCCTGAATACTAGCGCCGGGCGGCAGATCAATGCGCTCACATCGTGGTTTTGGTACCACTTCTAAATCGTGAGGCGCATTGGTTGGTTTTTCGGCGGTATGGCGGATCGGTCCGCACTGCATAAAGATAATCGGTTGCTGACCATCACGACGAATTGGCGTAGCTGTTAAGCCAAGTATGAATTTGGCTTTAGTTCTCTTCAAAATGGCATCGAAAGATACCGCGCCAATATGATGGCACTCATCGACGATTACGTGACCATAGTTTTCAACGAGTGCGCTGACCTCACCCTGTCGAGATAGCGATTGCATCACTGCAATATCAATTTTGCAAGTGAGTTTGGCTTTGCCGCCGCCGACGGTGCCGACCACGTCTTTGCCAATGCCCAAAAAAGCTTGCAATCGTTCCTGCCATTGCTTAAGCAATTCGGTACGATGAACAAGCACTAAGGTGTTAACGCTGCGGCGGTCGATCATCGCTGCGGCAATCACTGTCTTGCCAAAAGCGGTTGGGGCGCATAGCACACCGGTATCGTAGCGCAACATTGCGGCAATTGCAGCTTCCTGGTCGTGTCTCAGTGTTCCAATGAATTTAGCGTCGATAAACTCTCCTGTGAATCGTTCATCACGTAGGTTGCAGCCAATGCCGTTATCGCGCATCAGTTCCTGTACAGCATCAAGGCAACCACGTGGTAGTGCGATATGCTGCGGAAAGTTTTCCGCTCTGCCAATGATACGCGGCTTGTCCCACACTGACATCCGCATCGCCTGCGCCCTATAGAACTCAGGATTTTGGAAAGCTGCCAGCCGGATAAGGCGATTGGCCAGAGCTTGCGGTAGTTCTGTTTTCTCGAAATAGATCTGGTTAGCCAATGTTACATTCAGCAACCTGGGCATCGTACCCGCCAGTTTTTTTGCTGAAATGACTTCACGTTTCCAAGGAATTACTAAATCTTCATCGTCAATGAAAGTAACGTCCAAAGGATGAACACCCCCCGTGGCGCGGAGGATGGTAGGCTCAATGTCATGTGGTGCCATGAGCTTAATTGACCTCAGATATGCCCACTGGTCGGGATGTGGACGCAATTTGCTATCGACGAATATGCTACAACTGTTTTCACGTGGGTGCCTTTGCAACGGCAACGCGATTAGGTTGCCAAACCCACCCTTGGGCAACATGTCTTGATTCGGAAAAAGGCGATCATAGGACGCCAGCTTCAACTGTCGGGTACGTGAGCAGGTATGGCTGATGATGGCCGTGCCCAGACGACGGGCATCCCGAGCAGAAACTCGATTTGCAAAGAATACCCAAGCATGTGCTCCCTGACCGGAACGAGAGATTTCCAACGCCACCGGTACACCCAACTCCTCGCAGGATTGCACAAAAGCGCAGGCATCATCCCGCCACTCAGCTTCATCAAAATCGACCGCTAGAAAGTAACAAGTATCATCCTCCAGCAGTGGATAGATACCGATTGTGTGATCACCTGCCAGATGGGCGTAGATTACAGCATCGGACAATGGTAATAGTAGGCGATTACTACAATCGCTGCACTTGATGCGTGGCTTTTCGCACACTCCCACGCGCCACTCATTGGCGCAAGATGGTGCGTAGCCAGATTTTTCTGTGGCTTTGCTTTCCCATCGCACTGGGTAGACATCGGTGCGACCACGAAATAGCTGCCGGAAAAGTGCAATTTTTTCGGAAGTAGATAATCGCGATGGTTGCGATTCCGGAACGTACGCTTGTAATGATTCCATTTGCGAGCGCCATTCAATGCCATGAGATTCCAGTAACTTGATTAGTCTGGCGTTTTCAGCTTGCAGTGCCGCAAGTTCAGTGTGGTGGCCACTCATTGACTACATTTTTTCTTGTGTAATACAGATTATGCAAGGTGCCTTAATCATTCTCGCTATCAGGTTCTCGATCTGGTTGGATTTGCTTGATCAATCTATCAAAATCACTTTCAAACAACTGATCCTGCACAATTCGGTATTTCTCGAACTCACTTTCTGCATGAGCTTTTGCCATTTCTGTCGAAATCTTGCCGCTATCACGCAGAACCTCGCGATCAGTGAACTCAAGAAACGCATCAAGCCGTTTCGCCCAATCTTCCATAGTCATGGGAATTTTGCGTCTGGCGCGTTCCTCAGCCAGATCAAGGTAAGCATTGACGATGCGGCCGAGGGATTCCAGTTCGTCTTTATTGAGGTAATTTTTGGCGACGATTACATCGGTTTTGAGAATTTTCCCTTCGGGTGCATGTTCCCAAGAAGTCAATCCCATGTTTGTCTTATTGCTATCGGCACGCTGCATGATCAACTCGGAAGCAGTATGGCCGTGGATGGCGAAATGCAGCTTATTTTGTACTTTGGCGAAAAACACCTGGGTTGTAGGAGCAGATTTGTTGTAGTCGATTGCTGTAGCGTAAATATCGGGAGACCTTTGCACTATTTCAATTCCAGTTCATGGGTCAGTTGATACAATTACTTTTTAAATCAATGTGACTGATGAACTTAGTATGAATTTTTCAGACTA
>JBDHRU010000172.1:0-5386 GCA_039807765.1 Nitrosomonas sp.
TGTTTATAAACAGTAAATCACAATCTCTGATTCTCAGGGAAAAATATAAATAATTTAATTGTCCACACGCTCTAAATTCGCCTTGATTGGAAGAGGCTAGAAATTGACATCTTCAAAGAATTATGTCGTGGTAAAAACAGTCGTTATTTTAAAGTATTGTGGACTTCTATTCAGAGTTTCCTTCTTTTTTACGTATGTGGGTAATTTTATTACCCTTCAATAGGAAATAATTGATGTCAACTGAAAATAATTTATGGTTTCCACTTTTCGAGTTTCAGGACTGGTTTTATCAGAGCTATTTGGTTCTTCCAACGTCTGAGGAGCTTGATAATCTGCCAGGTAAAGTAGTCACTGCGAGGAAATGGGCTAAGGGTGATTTCCTATGTGGCCAAGCATTCACATCCACTGTTAATGGTAGCGATGGTTATACAGTGGATGGTCGTTTGTCTTTCCTGCCGGGAGTCGAGTTGTCGGTGTCGGCAAAGGGGGTTCTTGGAGAAGGAAACAATCCGGCTCAATTTGAGGCGACAGGTACCGGAGAGAATGGTCCAACAAAAGGGGCAATCTATCAACTCACCGGCTGGGCATTTCCTGTTGAAGTCGAAAACGGCGCTTCAAGGGTTCTGAGTATCAGAGGTTCAGTATGGGCAGTTCGTGGTCCCGATTCGAAACCGGAAACCGAGCTCGGCGGGATGCCAGCAGGATCTACGGTTGGAACATTTGTCATTGTAAGCAGAGGGCCAGCAGGGTAGCTGGATATGTCAGCAATGCTCAATATTAAAAGAGTGCACTTTTCAGTAATGAGTTAGGCCGCAAATTTATGGGCGGGTAAGTCATCCAGGGCAATCGGGCTTAAATTACGCAATAATGCGGAGCAGATAATCATTATGGCTCTGTAGCAATCAATTGTTGAATTGAGAGTCAAACGTGCATCGGAATGCAAAAAAGAGGTATGTATCATGAAAGCATCTGAATTCAGAGATTGTATAAAATCGATTGAGCGGATGAGCCGTAGTCAGCGAGACAAGCTTCGAGAGAGATTAAAAGAAAAAGCTGGTGCTGATACGATCATAGAATTGATTGAACAAGGGCAGAGTGATGAACGAATTTGTCCCTATTGTCAGGGAACAAAGCTGTATCGGTGGGGTAAAGCGAGTGAGTTGCAACGCTATCGATGCCGCCATTGTAATCGCACGTTTAATGCCCTGACAGGCACCGCATTGGCCCGATTACGCCACAAAGACAAATGGTCTGATTATGAAGAAGCGATGGTTCAAGGGTTAAGTATACGTAAAGCAGCGATGAGGTGCGGAATCACCAAAAACACGAGCTTTAAATGGCGTCATCGTTTTTTGCAAGCGCCTGCAATCCATCAATCTAACAAAATGAATGGCATTGTTGAAGCTGACGAAATGTATTTTCTGGAATCTTTTAAGGGACAACATCATTTACCGAGAGCCGTACGCAAACGAGGCGGAAAATCTGCCAAGCGTGGCACATCAAGAGAACAGATACCCGTGTTAGTGATACGAGATCGTCATGGTGAAACTGATGATCGTATACTGCGTGACACAAGCGCAGAACAAATCGGAACAGTGCTTATCCCTTTGTTAAGCAAAGATGTCATTCTTTGCACAGATGGAATGCCTGCCTACAGACAGATCACCAGGAATGCAAAAATTGTTCATCGTCCAGTCAACATTGCCGCAGGTCAGCGAGTCATCAACGATGTTTATCACATTCAGCATGTTAATGCTTATGGCAGTCGGCTCAGACAATGGATGGCGAAGTTCCATGGTGTAGCAACACGCTATCTTGCTAGTTATCTGGGGTGGCATAGAATGATTGACCGTCTCGGTCAAAACGTTACACCAACGCTTTGTTTCCAAGTGTCACTTGGAAAAACAAGACAATTTCAACAGTTAATTACTACATAGCCTTAGATAACCTCAACCATGATATCGTACGCTTGTATTTGCCGATTGATTTGGCTTAATAGCCCATCCCATGCACCCGCCGCCGTTAGCCGGGTTCGAAAGTGCGATAGCACGGAATGATCCGCACATCATCCTCCAGCGACAATCCCAGAAATCGCATCACGTGCAGATTCGAGTTCGCCCCATGTCTTCCACCGATTCATCGATTACTCCGCCGTTCCAGATCCCTACCAGCAGCATCCTGAACAGCAGCAATCCCGAATAAGCTGGACGGCCTGCTGCATTCGATACCGGTGCGTAATGAACTGTGATCGCTTTCTCTATCGAGTTCCAGTCGACCAGTTGATCAATCTGCTTCAAGAAATTCCCTTTCCGGGTACGACGGGTAACATTAAATTCTGAGAGACTCATAGAATTAATTTAACATCATAATTCAAAATAAAATTATATCATTCCGTGCAACTAAATCTGCTCCTGACCATGCAAAAGTCTCATCCTATATATTTTGATCATTCTTAACTAGGGCCTGTTAACACTACCTAAGTGCTTCGACGATGAGAGCGAAATGGATGAATGAAAGAAAAATGACATCCAGTTTGTCGAATCTGGAGAATATTCGACGGAATCCCATGAGTCTGCGGAATAATCTTTCGATCTCATTCGTTTATTGTACATGGCGCGGTCATATTCCCAGGGCTCCAACCGATTAGTTTTGGGTGGGACAACCGGGATATAACCGAGCTCCAATGCAAGCTGCCTGGTTTGATCACCCTCATAAGCGCGATCCATCAGCAGATGAATAGGTGAAGAGACGGGGCCGAGTGCTAACAGGAGTTGTCGTCCTTCCGGTGCGTCATGTGTATGCCCCGGAGATAAGGCAAAAGTTATGACTGTTCTGGCATCTGCGGCAACCAGATGAATTTTAGTGGTCCAGCCACCTCGGGATTTACCGATGGATTGCGGGCCGTTTTTTTTAATGCACCAGTACCGTCAGGGTGCACTTTGATGCTGGTGCTATCCATCGAAACGGCTTCAATTTTGATGCGAATGATTTGCTGTTGCTGCAACTGCTCAAAAACTTTTTGAAGCACGCCACTTTTCTCCCATCGATTCATTCGAGTGTAGATGGTATGCCAATTGCCGAAGCGCTTGGGTAGTCCACGCCACTTGCAAACATGCTCGGTAACATACAGAATAGCACTGAGAATTTGTAGATTGGAATGACTGACATTGCCACGTTGGCGAGGCATGCAGTGTTCGATCTGTTGATACTGGCTTTCGGTGATTTTCATCGCCATATTATATCAAATAGTGTTAACAGGCCCTAGTTAAGCTATAAATTCCGACCTACTCTCAGCCTCGATCAGTAAGGAATAATACAAACGCCTACCAGCTCAACGTCAGTACGGCCTCGTCGTGGTAATGCTGTTCCGGATCGGCTGTGCCGGTGTTGGACCAGCGATCCCGATCAAGGACGGCCTTGAGTTTATAGTTTCCGGCTGGCCAGGCGGCTCCGCCGGGAGCCAGAATCAGAATCGCCGTCTCGTCGCCATTGCTAAGCAGCAATAAGGGTGCGTCAATATCCTTTTCCTCCCAATGACCGAACCGCAACCCGCCGCCATGAATGACGCCGATCGAGCCGGGCGGAAGCTTCGCCGCTGCAGCCAGTTCCGGCCTTGAAGCGGCCTGTTGCACAGTCAGGACTTCTGTTTTTTTGCCGGGCAGACCGGAAGGCGCTGCAAAGATTTCGATTTGCCGGCCTGCCGGCGTGTCAATAACGTGCACAATTTGCGAATCCGCCGGAATCGCTGCGCTTCCGCGCGGCAGCGCGACCGCATCCTGGGTGAAAACCAGTCCCGGCGTTGCCGCTTCGATATCGGCAGTGACTTTGGTGTTTGCCTGTGCAGCCAGTCCGGCCCGGGCTATACTGTCGATAGTCAGAGCGGGCGCGGCAGTTGCGCCGATCTGAGGTCTGTTGACAACGGTTGCGGCCGGTATTGGCCGGACGGCAGGCGAGATCACCGGCCCCGGATACGGCAGCGGGAAAGGCAATGGCGGCAGTGGAAAGACGATGATAGGGCCGTCCCAGACCCATTGCCGGATATGCCGGGTCATCGACAGTGTGACGTCGCGCGTTATCGAGATGGGCTCGGGCGATTGCAGAATCAGGCCTGCTGTGCCGGCGGCATCGGTGAGGCGGGATAGCGTGACTGCTCGAGGGTTCAGAGCCAGACCGATGCCAAGCGCGGCCACTATCGCTGCGAATAGCGATTGGCGCGCCTGCGGGTCGGCCTTCGGCTTCATTTGTTCGGGAATGCCGCCGCCTTGCGCAGCCAGCACAGCCGTGATGGTGGTGGGAGCTCCGCCAAAAGAACCGGTTGGCGAGACCGGCAGTTTGCCGTCGTACGAGGCGACATGTGCAGCGAAGCTCGTATAGTGGCTGGTGATGAATTCGAACGTGAAAATATCCAGAGCATTGATAATCAGCGACTTAAACGCAGCCGGTCCAGCGGCGACCAGGGCCACTCGTCCTTCGCGGATGGCTTTGCGCGGTGCTTCCACTACAGTCTCACCGATGGCGGCGCGGATGTTGTCGTCAAAGGCGGTGACATGCAGGGCCGTGACGCCGGAAATTTGCACCGTCTGACGGCCAAGTTCGCTCTCTACACCGCCGGAGCGTGCACGCAGAACCAGTGAATGTCCGCCGCCGTCAATCTCGACCGTGGCGAGTATCGCTTGCGGAACCGGATTACCGGCGCCGACGCCAATAGCGATGCCGGCAGCGCTGGCGCTGCGCAAATCAATGAGGGTCAATACCTGTAAATGATCCCAGTCCGGTTCGCTGCAGGCGGCGTAATGTCTGCCGCCGCTGCCAGCCGGAGCCGCCAGCGCCCCGGCATTGACCGACCAGAGCGTTGCCGCAGCGCCGCCATCGGATTGTGGAATGAAAGCGCCGAGATCGTAAATGTCAAAGCTTGTCCGTTCGGTGTAAGGACCGCCCTGTTGCCGGACCGTGGCCCGGTATTCGGCTTGCGGCTCCCAGCTTCCCGGTGTCAGATCGGCGCTGATCGGTTCGTGCAGCAGCACTTGGCTGGCGTGGTCGAGTTTTTGCGGTCCGCAGCCGGGGAAAGCCAGCTTGATCGCTTCAAAGCGTTGCACCAGTAAATCGCTGCTTTGGCCGAGCCGCACTTTGGCTTTAGCATAGCCCATTCCGGCTACCCAAATGATGGGCGGATAAGGATTGGCGCGGTGTGCGGAAATCCAGTCGCCGGTTGGTACGGTCAGGCGTTTGCGGCCATCCAGGGAAGCGACGCGGTCAATATTGAGTTCCAGCGGGAACATCTGCGCTTTCTCCGCCGGCGCTCCGGGTCCCGGAGCGCGGTCGATAGGCAGCACTGATGACAGCGAATTCTCGAAGGAGAGCACACAAGGCTCTTGCCGGTAAAGCG
>JBDHRU010000173.1:0-5342 GCA_039807765.1 Nitrosomonas sp.
GCCAGTTTTTATTTGCTGGAAGAAAATGAGAAATTAAGACAAATTTACCTGGATGATCGCGAGCGGTTACTGAAACCGCAAGCGTTGGAAGCCGAGAATGCGCAATTGCGCAAACTGCTGGGTGCGGTTCAGCGCATCGAACCTGCCTCCAAAACCCAAGCGGTTCTGGCGGAAATCCTGTTCACTCCGCGCGATCCGTTCAGTCATAAAATCACCTTGAATAAGGGGAGTCGGCATCATATTCAATTGGGGCAGGCTGTCATTGACGAAAAAGGCATTGTCGGGCAGATTACCCAACTGTATCCTTGGTCATCCGAAGTGACGCTGCTGACCGACAAGGATCACTCGGTGCCGGTGCAAGTGGTGCGTAACAGTTTGCGCTCCGTGGTTTCCGGAACCGGAAAAAACGATGAACTGGAATTGCGCTATTTGTCGGTGAACACGGATATTCAGCAGGGCGACTTGCTGGTGACTTCCGGTATCGGCGGTGTTTATCCTCCCGGCATTCCGGTTGCGACAGTGCTGAAAATCGAGCGCGACCCGACAGGCGATTTCGCGCAGATTATCAGCACACCCGTTGCCGGTGTGGATCGGAACCGGCAGGTTTTGATTCTGGCCCTCGTGCAGCCGGAATCTCATGACAATCAAGAGATGTCTGCCATTGAACCCGGAAAAAATTAAAGATACTCAGCCGGACAAGGAACATTACATCGCGCAGGATGTGTGTGTGCCTGCCAGTAATTGGTTTGTCGCCGCCAGTTTGATCGTTACGCTGATTCTGAATTTTTTGCCGCTGCAAGGCGATGTTTTATTACTGCGCCCTGACTTTCTGGTGCTAGCCTTGGCATACTGGAGCATTAATTACCCGCATAAAATGGGTATGAGCATCGCTTTTAGCATGGGGTTGCTGATGGATGTGGGCAATGCCGGGGTGTTGGGGCAGCATGCATTGGCCTACAGTGTGGTCATTTATCTCACGCAGGTTTTCGGGCGGCGCTTGCGGTTGTTTAATCCACTCCGGCAAGCACCGCAGATTGCTCTGATTTTATTGATGATGCAATGGGTTATCGTATTAGTTGCCGTATTGAGCGATGCCCTCTTGCCAGATTGGCAGTACTATCTGTCGATTGTAACAGGCGCATTGTTATGGGCACCGGCTTCCTATCTATTAAAATGGCTGCTGAAACAGAAACCAGATCCTGATGCGCTATGAAGCAACATGTCGAACTCGAACTGAGAAATCACCCCGCCGAATTACACAAGTTTCGTTTCCGTCTCAGCATTTGCGCCGGGTTTGTGCTGATCCTGTTCTTGATTCTGTATGCACGTTTCTATTATTTGCAGATTATTCAGCAGGAGCACTATTACACGCTGGCGGAAGCGAACCGGATCTTCATCTCACCGCTGGTTCCCAACCGCGGCCTGATTTATGACCGCAACGGGCGAATCTTGGCACAAAATTATTCAGCGTACACACTGGAAGTCGTACCCAGTCAGATTCAGGATCTTGAAGCGACGTTGAACGAGCTGGCTGAAATTATTGAAATAACCCCGACAGATCGCCAGCGCTTCAAAAAATTACTGAAAGAAAGTAAGCGATTCAAGAGTCTGCCCGTGCGCAGCCGCTTGACGGATGAAGAAATCGCAACATTTGCAGTGAATCGCTACCGTTTCCCGGGGGTTGAAATCAAAGCGCGCGTGCTGCGTCAATATCCCGAGAAGGAAATCGTGTCGCATATCATCGGCTATATCAGCCGCATCAACGATCAGGATCTCGAACAACTGGAACGCAACGACGAATTGCATAACTATCGCGGTTCCCAGCACATCGGCAAAATCGGCATTGAGCAAAGCTATGAAAAGCAATTGCACGGTATCGCCGGTTTCGAGGAAGTGGAAACCGATGCGGCAGGCCGCTCAATTCGTGTTTTATCGCGCACAACACCGATTCCGGGCAATAACCTGATCCTGTCCCTCGATCTCGGATTGCAGGAGGCCGCTGAGAAAGCATTCGGCGAACACCGTGGCGCGCTGGTTGCGCTGGATCCGAATAATGGCGAAGTATTGGCGTTTGTCAGCAAGCCAGGTTACGACAATAATTTGTTTATCGGCGGTATCGATCAGGAGAACTGGAATTTGCTCAACGGTTCCATTGATCGGCCGCTCAACAACCGTGCGTTGCGCGGCGTTTATCCGCCCGGTTCAACGTTCAAGCCATTTATGGCGCTGGCGGCATTGGAGCTGGGAAAGCGTTCGCCGGAATACAGTATGAGCGATCCCGGTTATTTTTCCTTACCGGGGGTGGACCGCCGCTACCGTGACTGGAAACGGGGTGGGCATGGCCGGGTTGATCTACACAAATCGCTGGTTGTCTCCTGCGACACCTACTACTACAGTCTTGCCAATGATCTCGGCATCGACAATATTCATAGTTTTATTGGCCAGTTTGGTTTGGGGAGGAGAACCGGTATCGATATCGAAGGCGAAGTAGCCGGACTGTTGCCTTCCTCCGCCTGGAAAATGAGTCAATATAAGCAGAAGTGGTACGCCGGCGATACCATTTCCGTGTCCATCGGCCAAGGTTACAATCTGGCGACGCCGCTGCAGCTCGCTTTTGCCACCATGATCATCGCCAATAACGGCAAGGCGTATGTGCCGCGCCTGGTGAAACAGATACAAAACAGCCAGACCGGGGAAATCGAAGACATCCCGGCGCGGATGCTGTATAGCGTGTACATGAAACCGAAGAATCTGGAAGTCGTGAAGAATGCGCTGGTGGATGTTACCCGTCCTGGCGGCACGGCAGCCAAAGCCGGTGCCAATGCGGCTTATACCTTTGCCGGGAAAACCGGCACTTCGCAGGTGATCGCGATAAAACAGGGTGAGCGTTACAATGAAAAGGCGATCAACGAGCGGCACCGCGATCATGCGATGTTTATCGCCTATGCGCCGGCGGAGAATCCCAAGATCGCATTGGCTGTTTTAGTCGAAAATACCGGCACTGGCGGTTCTACCGCGGCGCCGATCGCGCGCCAGGTATTCGATTATTTTTTGCTGGGAAAACCGGCTGAAGCAGCCGTTGCGCAATTGACGGAACCGCTTGCGGATCATGACCATGAACATTTGTGAACAATGCTGCATTTTGAAATTTCTTCAGCATGATCGAAATAAAAAAAATCTGGCACTTTCTGACGCGCTATGTCGATAGTTTCTTGCTGATCGGCATACTGGCGTTGATGGCGGTAGGGCTTGTCGTACTCTATAGCGCGACCGGAGCGAATATCGCCAGAGTCAGCAATCAAATGATCAACATGCTGATTGCGCTGGCGGTTATGTGGCTGGTTGCGAATATTCCATTGCAACAGATGATGCGGCTGGCTTTGCCTATGTATATTCTAGGATTGATTCTACTGATCGGTGTTGCGTTATTCGGTGAAATCAACAATGGCGCCAGGCGCTGGTTGAATATCGGCGTGACCCGTATTCAACCGTCCGAATTGATGAAAATTGCGATACCGCTGATGATGGCTTGGTATTTCGATAAGCATGAAATCGCGCTGCGCTTGAGAGATTATTTGGGCGCGACGGTGTTGCTATTGCTGCCGGTTTTACTGATTCTGCGGCAGCCCGATCTTGGTACAGCCATTCTGATTACCACCAGCGGTTTTTATGTGCTGTTTCTGGCCGGATTGTCTTGGCGCATCATTGTCGGATTGGCGGTAACGGCGGCGGGCAGCTTGCCGGTATTCTGGACGGTCATGCACGACTACCAGCGCAAGCGCATCATCACCTTGCTTGATCCTTCGCAGGATCCGCTGGGTGCGGGTTATCACACCATTCAGTCTTCCATCGCGATCGGTTCCGGCGGGGTTACCGGTAAGGGGTGGCAGAACGGTACGCAGGCGCAACTGGATTTTTTACCGGAGCAAAGCACGGATTTTATTTTCGCCGTTTTTTCCGAAGAATTCGGATTGGTGGGTAATACTGTGTTGCTGCTTTTGTATTTGCTGGTGATCGGGCGGTGTTTGGTGATTACCGCCAATGCTTCGACACAGTTTACCCGATTGATTGCCGGTTCAATTACACTGACCTTTTGTACTTATATTGTCGTTAACATGGGCATGGTAAGTGGTATCCTGCCGATCGTCGGTGTTCCGCTTCCCTTGATCAGTTACGGTGGCACGTCGATGGTGACAATGTTGCTCGGTTTTGGTATTTTGATGAGTATTCAGACACATCCTAAATTAGTAAAGACATGACAAGCCTTTATCCCAGACTCCAAAAAGCACGCAAATACTTACCTCTGAGAACTTTTCCGGCAAGCGGCATGGCGTCCGCAGTCGTTTTAGCCGTGCTGACCGCGTGCAGCAGCACGCCGTACCACCCCAGTGTTTCCGCATCCAAGCAAAAAAACAAATGGGTTGCATCAATGCCGGAAGCGGGAAAGAATTCCGGCTCAATGGCTAGGAAAGGAGGCGGGTACTATCTGGACGACGGTCCGGAGGATAATCCACCGCCCGATTTGCATTTGGTGCCAGACGCTGTGCCCAAAGCCGAACCGTTGCGGCAGGCCAATATGCAACCTTACGTCGCATTGGGAAAGCAATTTAAACCGATGACGGAATTAACGCCGTATAAAAAACGCGGCGTCGCTTCCTGGTATGGTCGCCGCTATCATGGCAACAATACCGCCTCGGGCGAAGTGTACGATATGTACGCCATGACAGCGGCTCATCCTACGCTGCCGCTACCCAGTTATGTCCGGGTAACCAATCTGGAAAATGGCAAGTCTGTCATTGTGCGTCTGAATGATCGCGGACCGTTTTTATCCGACCGTTTGATCGATTTATCATACACCGCGGCGTATAAATTGGGCATATTGGCGGGCGGTAGCGGCCGCGTTGAAGTCGAAAGCATCGTGCCGGATGATTCGGCCACACTGGCCGCCGTCAAACCATCCGTGGCGCAACCCGCGATGGATAGCGATGCCGTGATGAATATGGTTTACCTGCAATTAGGCGCGTTCGGTTCATCGGATAACGCACGTAATTTTCTTACACAGATACAGAGAAAACTGCCGTCGCTCAAGGATACTGTTAGTATTACGAAAAATAATGGCTTATATAAGATACACGCAGGCCCTTATCCCGATCACGCTGTCGCGAAACTCGCAGCCAATACCATTAGTCAGCAACTGGCAATAACACCCGTAATAGTGATCGATTAGAGCGTGTGGACAATTAAATTATTTATATTTTTCCCTGGGAATCAGAGATTGTGATTTACTGTTTATAAACAGTTAGAGGAGGTTATAAATGGTGAAGCGCTATGGATTACGGGAC
>JBDHRU010000174.1:0-5334 GCA_039807765.1 Nitrosomonas sp.
AGCCGCTCGCTGCTGGAAAGAGCGGAGCTTGAATTAAAGCGCCAATATATCAGCCGCGGCAAATATGCCGTCAAAATTACCACAACCACAACACCGCTTGAGCGTAATCGTGTAGGGATTACCTTCGATATCAAAGAAGGCCGCACCGCCCGGATCAAAAAAATAAGCTTTGTCGGTAATGAAAAATTTACCGATAAAGAGTTGCGCAGCATATTGGTACTCAGAAAACCGGATTTACTCAGCTGGTTCACCAAAAATGACCAATATTCGAAACAAAAACTGGCAGCCGATCTGGAAACCCTGCGCTCGTATTATCTGGATCGCGGTTATCTTGAATTCAATATCGAATCCACACAAGTGTCGATAACACCGGATTTGCGCGATATTTATATCACCGTTAACGTGACCGAAGGCGCTCAATATACCGTCTCCGATATCAAAGTGGCTGGCGACACGATCATACCGGAAGAAGAAATACGCAAGCTGATTTTACTCAAAAGCGGCGCGGTATTCGCCCGTCAAAAAATGACCGAATCGATTAAATCGATTACAGACCGGCTCGGCGACGATGGTTATGCTTTTGCCAACGTCAATGCATCACCGGAAATCGACCAGGAAAACCGCAAGGCCGCATTTACTTTTTTTATCGACCCGGGACGGCGGGTCTACATCCGGCGGATTAACATCACCGGGAACGACCGGACTCGCGATGAAGTGATCAGGCGTGAGTTCCGGCAAATGGAAGGGGCTTGGTATTCGACCAAAAACATCAACCTTTCAAAAGTGCGTGTGGATCGCTTAGCTTTCTTTAATAGCGTCAATATCGAAACCCCGGCCGTGCCCAATAAAACCGATCAGGTCGATATCAACGTCAAGGTGGAAGAAAGACCAACCGGGTCCATCATGTTTGGAGCTGGTTATTCACAACAACAAGGTATCATTTTGAATGGCTCGGTTTCGCAGAACAATATTTTCGGCACCGGTAATTTTTTCAGTCTTGACGTGAATACCGGCCTTATCAATAAAACCTATGCCGCCTCATTCACCAATCCCTATTTCACCGTGGATGGCATCAGTCTCGGTCTTGACGTCTACAAGCGGGATTTGAATACCCGGAAATTAGTACAGGTTGGCGCATTCAAAACGGAAACATTGGGCGCAGGTTTGCGGCTTGGTATACCGATCGCAGAAGGCGATATCGTGTCGTTTGGACTGGCGGCAGAAAATACAAAGATCGGTACTTATGACGACAGCCCGCAACGTTATCTGGATTTCGTAAAGGAGTTCGGCACATCCACCAACAATTTTCCATTTACCGTCAGCTGGGCTCGAGACCGCCGTGACAGCGCCATCTGGCCGACTTCCGGAACCACGCATCGGTTATTCGGCGAGGTCAGCGTACCTGGCGGCGATTTGAATTATTACAAAGTCAGTTACAGTCAAAAATGGTACTTCCCGGTAACCGATTTCTTCACGCTGATGCTGAATGGCGAAGCCGGGTACGGTGATGGTTATACCGGACATCCGTTGCCGTTTTTCAAAAACTTTTTCGCCGGTGGTAATAATTCCGTCCGAGGATATAATTTGAACTCCTTGGGTCCTCGCGATCAGTTCACTAATATTACAGGCAGCAATTCAACCTTATTTGCCGTAGGCGCCAGTAAGCGCATTGTCGGTAATATCGAGTTGATGTTTCCGGTGCCTTTTTTGAAAGACGATCGATCGTTACGCTTGAGCACATTTATAGACGGTGGCACAGTATTTAACAAGTTCGGGGAGCTTCACAGTTTTATGCGATACTCGGCCGGGCTCGCGCTTACCTGGGTTTCACCGATGGGGCCATTGAAAGTGAGTATTGCGGAACCATTGAATAACCAGCCCGGCGATAATTTGCAAAGATTCCAGTTTATGTTTGGACAACAATTCTGATTGCATTGAAATTCTGACCGGTGAATAGATTGCAAAAAAACCATCAACGCAAACATAGTCTGGTGATGCTCATAACAGCCGCCGTTCTTGCCTGCGACTCCGCTGCCGCTCTGGCCGGCGATATCAAAATCGGTGTAGTGAATACCGAAAAAATTCTGCGCGAATCGCCACCGGCGATCCAAGCGCAGAAAAAAATCGAGCAGGAATTCATGCCGCGGGATGAAGACATCAAGAAAATGGCTGTGGAGGCCAAGACATTGCAGGATAAGCTGGAAAAAAACAGCATCAAGATGGAAGAAAGCGAACGGCGGAACCTGGAAAGAAACCTGGCCAATTTGAGTCGGGAATATCAACGCGCACAACGGCAAATGCGCGAAGATTTGAGTGTGCGCCAGAATGAAGAATACAGTGTCATACTTGAGCGCACCAATCGGGCAATCAGCAAAATCGCCGAAGCGGAAAATTACGATCTGATATTACAACTGCAAGACTCCGTTTATAGAAGTCAGCGCATCGACATCACGGACAAAGTGATCAAAGTACTCAGTAGCGAATAAAAAAGTACGTCCGGCAAGCTCCGATTCAGGCTAAAAAGGAAAAAAACGAATACCATGAACATTCACGAAATCTTGAAATATTTGCCGCACCGTTACCCAATTTTACTGGTCGACAAGGTCATTTCGCTCGAAGAGGGTAAAGACATCGTTGCATTGAAAAATGTCTCGATCAACGAACCATTTTTTTCCGGACACTTTCCCCATTATCCGGTCATGCCGGGTGTTCTGATCGTCGAAGCCCTGGCGCAGGCAGCTGCGCTGCTGACGCTAAAAACCGAGAATATCGCCAACAAAACCGATTCGGTTTATTATTTCGTCGGCATCGACGGCGTGCGCTTCAAAAAGCCCGTTTTACCGGGCGATCAGTTGATTCTGAAAGTGACCATCGAGCGCCAGATCAAGGGATTATGGAAGTATTCCGCGCGCGCCGAAGTGGATGATCAACTGGTCACCGAAGCGCAACTGATGTGTACCGCAAGAACAGTATAACCCCTCCCCATTTCGATTGCCGTCACTGCCGACAACCAATAGAGAAACGCTCGTCTGCGGCATCGATGAAGCAGGCCGGGGACCGCTTGCCGGCCCTGTATACGCAGCTTGTGTGGTGCTGAATCCGGCTCACCCCATCAATGGTCTTGCCGATTCCAAGCAGCTGAGCGAAAAACGACGCGATATACTGACGCTCGAAATCAAGCAATATGCCACGGCATGGGCAATCGCATTCGCCACTGTCGAAGAAATCGACCGGATCAATATCCTGCAAGCAAGTCTGCTCGCCATGCAGCGCGCCGTGCAAAGCCTGCCATTCACGCCTGAACGGGTGCTCATCGACGGTAAACACAGTCCGCATCTCGACTGCGCAGTGCAAACCATCATCAACGGCGACCGCTTAATCCCGGAAATTTCGGCTGCATCGATCCTCGCCAAAACCGCACGCGACGCCGAAATGCTGCGACTACACCACATTTACCCACTCTACGGATTTGATCGGCACAAAGGCTATCCGACCAAAGCGCACTTTGCAGCCTTACAACAACATGGCGCTTGCGAAATTCACCGGCAAAGTTTTACTCTGATAAAAAATAGCGGTTGAACACCTAAACGCCAACTAAACATACTCAAATTTTGGGCTCTTATTTGATATTCATATTCCCACATGATGCTGGACAATGATGAAAAACTAAGTGCGCTGATTCTCAGGATCTACGATGCCGCACTGGATGATGAGCAATGGGCATTGTTAATACGTGACTTGACTTGCTTTTTGAATGCAGAAGACAGCATTTTGTTTGGATCACCGGATATCGGGAATGATCGGATGCTGGTGCTCTCTCCGATGATCAATGCCGATATTGATGCTCCGACTGCCTACGAATCCCATTTTTGGAAGCACGATATTTGGAAAGCTGAAGCAGCTCAGCATGGATTGGCGCATCGCGGCGCTATCTTTCATGGCGATCAGTTCATTGAACGCAACGCATTCCAAAATACCGAGATCTACTGTGATTTCTTCAAACCGATGATGAACGGAACCGGTGTCGTATTGACGGCAGTGATTGAAGAGGCTACGCGTGAGCAACCGATGCCACTGGTTCTCAGTTTTTATAAATCGCTCTCTGCAGAATCATTTACCCAGCAAGACGAGCAATTGATCCGGAAACTGATACCGCATTTTCAACGTTCTCTAGTCATACGAAGAAGATTGCTTGAAGAACAGCAAATGCGGCAATTAAGAGAACTGGCATTGGATAAGAGTAAAGACGCCATTATTTTGTTGGATATTACTGGCCGAGTCTTGTTTATTAATCAGCAGGCGGAAAAATTGCTGCGGCATGGCAGCCTTTCAATTCGCAATGGCCGATTGATTAGCTCAATTTCTTCAGAACACCGGACGCTCATGGCTGCTTTACTCAACGCTCAAGCAGGTATTGGCGGTGCCTTGCAGTTTGGCAGACATAACCAAATCACCCGCATGGCAATGCTCTCTCCGATTCCATCGGCAAGAGGCGAATTGTTGGGTATATCTACACGTGTCATGATGGTCATTTATGATCCAGATAGAGCCATTTCCAGCGGCAACCTGGAAGTTTTTGCCAAGCTTTATCAATTAACCGCTGCAGAAACCCGAGTCCTAAAAAACCTACTGTTGCAGCAAAGTACCGTCGAGATCGCGCAAGTGCTACATATCAGCATCCATACGTTGAGAACTCATCTCAAAAGTTTATTTGCTAAAACCAATACCAAAAACCAGCGTGAGTTGGTTAATTTTTGCCGATCACATCCTTTTATCTAAGGATAAGGTGATTTGGGCAGAATTTCATTTTGAAACAATGTAATTGTCATTAAATTTTTTCAATATCACTCATTTGAGTGACGAAATACTTCTACCAATTGAATAACATATCTCTCTATTCAGAAGGACTAACAAGCGGTTAGCAATGATGACTCCGGAAAACATACCAGGCTAATGAATAAAAAATGCAGCACAAAATCCGCATTCTGGTGATAGAAAATTCCGATCTTATCCGGATGGGCTTGCACTCGTTCTTTGATAACCATCCTATAGTCAATCTGGTTGCTACTACCGATCGCATGCAAGACTTATTGTTATTGGCAAGGCACCATCAACCCGATGTTATTTTGATGGATTTACAGCTGATCGAAGATCATGGCATGGAAAATTTATCCGATTTACATCGTCAAAACCCAGAAAGTAAGGTTTTAATCCTATCCTCAAATTGGGAGCGGTATCCGCCATCACAGACGTTGTCGCCAGGCGCAGCAGGTATTATCAGTAAGTACAGTTCATGCCAGTTATTGTTGCATGCCGTCACGTCAATTTATGCCG
>JBDHRU010000175.1:0-5328 GCA_039807765.1 Nitrosomonas sp.
CAAAACCGCCTCATCCTGCTCGGCGCGAGCAATCTGACGTTGTCGTTGCGTCTGGTCATTCACCTGATGCAGCAGCGCTTCGGCGGGCCGAGTGAGGTTCTGGCGGCGGTGGGGCATGGGCGGGCGTACGGCATTTTCAGCGAGGCGGTGTGGCGCGGGTTACCGGGGATTGCGGACTGCGGGTTGTGGCAGTGGTTGGCTGCGCTGGAATCGCGCCCGGTTTATGCGTTGCTGAGCGATATCGGTAACGATATTGTGTACGGTTTGATGCCGGAGCAGGTTCTGCAGTCGGTGGAACGGTGTGTCGAACAATTGCAGCAGCAGTCCGCGCAGATTGTCGTGACCAATGTGCCGATGGCATCGATTGAGAGCTTGTCTGAGCGGCGCTATACCTTTTTTCGCAATCTTTTTTATCCAACGTGCCGGTTATCCTGGCATGAAACGATCAGCCGCGCGTGGGCGGTGCATGACGGATTGGCGGCTATGGCGGCGCGCCGCAAGTTTATATTGCTCGAGCAGAAGCCCGGGTGGTTCGGATTGGATGGCATTCATGTCCATTACTGGCAGCGTGCGGTGTATTACCGGGATATCGTGCAACAGTTTCCGGAATCCGGCGGCAAGCCGGCGCTGCTGGCGAGCAAGCGGCGATTCTTTTTGACCTGGCGGCAGCGGCCGGAATTCGCTTTTAAGGCGCTATTGGGTCATGCCATTCACTGCCCGCAGCCGAGCGGTTTGCTGGCGGATGGCTCGCGTGTCGGCAAGTATTGAAGAAATCGGCCAGCAAGCTGTCAGTAGCCGCAGGTTGCTAATAAGAGCGCAGCCGGCTGGTTTGTGATTCCCCGTGATTTCGCCACGGCGATGTTCATTTTCATTTCATGGTACTCACTAATGCGATATTGACGATAAACATGAGTACGCCCAGTATTAGCCAATTTCTTCCAGCTTTTGTCGCGACGGGATCGTCTTTTCTAAAATAAGTAAAGCCCATGGCGATACCGATTAACGGGAAAAGTATGGTGCCGATGATAATTGCCAGATTGGCTCCCGCTGAAATTGCGGGTTTTTCATGTGGGGAAGAGATTTCGTTTTCTTTCTCGCTCATCGTTCTGATCATTTCAAATAGTAAAAAAGCCAATGTAACCGAAACCGGTCGCAAAACCTAGGAAATCTTCCGGGATTTCCTCAATTTCCCTTTCGGCAAAATTTGATCCCGGTAACGATGCAGCCTTTAGCGCACCATAACGATGATAAACAAATACATTGTGTATTTTTAGCAGCAAAAAAAAGTAGCGGAGTGGTATGATCAGCGCTGATTTTATTTGCTGTGGCATCAGTTTCAATCCATGGATTTCAGCCGCCGGTTTTGCCGGCGGAGTTTTTAATCTCTGCGGGTTCAATTCCCCGCCCCTTGGGGCGAAAGCTGGTTGAAAACCAGCAGATTGAAGAACGCAGTTAATACCCCGCTGCTTGCGGCGGGGTGCTTTATTTGCAGAGGTCGTTCATGTCTTTCAGTATCACCGGTTTGTTATCGCAGCACCGTACCGACAAATTTGATTTGCACGATCATTATCTGAATGCGCAGATGGTCAGAGTGCTGAAAACGATCGGTTATGACCGCAATTATGAGCGTGCGGCGGGACAGTATTTGTACGACGAGCAAGGTAACGAATATCTCGATTTATTGAGCGGCTTCGGCGTGTATGCCTTCGGCCGCAATCATCCGGTCATCGTCAATGCGTTGAAAGAAGTATTGTCGCTGGAGATGCCCGATCTGGTACAAATGGATGTGTCGATTCTGAGCGGTCTGCTGGCTAAGGAAATTCTAACCACGACGCCGGATAATCTGGAACGTGCGTTTTTTTGCAATTCCGGTACTGAGGCGGTGGAAGCGGCGATCAAGTTCGCACGCTATTTTACCAAGCGCAACCGCATCATCTGCTGCGATCACGCCTATCACGGATTGACGATGGGCGCGTTGTCGCTGAACGGCGAGCAGATTTTCAAGGATGGTTTCGGGCCGCTGCTGCAGGATTGCGGTTCGGTGCCTTTCAACGATCTGGCTGCTTTGGAGCAAGCGCTCTGCGGCCGTAACGTCGCGGCGTTTGTCGTCGAGCCGATTCAGGGCAAAGGCGTCAACATTCCAGATGGCAACTATTTGCCCGAAGTCGAGCGCTTATGCAAGAAATACGGCACGTTGTTTGTCGCCGACGAAATTCAAACCGGCTTGGGACGCACCGGTAAATTCTGGGCGGTTGAGCATTGGGGCGTGAAGCCCGATATGATTTGCATGGCCAAGGCGTTGTCCGGCGGGTTCGTGCCGGTCGGTGCGGTGGCCATGACGCAACCGATCATGGAAAGCGTGTTCAATCGCATGGATCGCGCGGTGGTGCACGGCTCCACGTTCTCGAGAAACAATATGGCGATGGCGGCGGGGCTGGCCAGTCTGGAAGTGATCAAGGCCGAGAAGCTGGTCGAAAACAGCGCAAAAATCGGCGCGGATATCATCGGGCGGATTAATGCCCTGACGAATCAATATGAATTCCTGAAAGAAGCGCGTGGCAAAGGATCGATGATTGCAATCGAATTCAAATCGCCGAGCAGTTTCTCGCTAAAAACGGCCTGGATGATGCTGGAAGCGGCCAACAAAGGATTGTTCTGCCAGATGATCACGATTCCATTGTTCAAGGAACACCGTATCCTGACGCAAGTGGCCGGGCACGGCATGAATGTCATCAAGTTGTTGCCGCCATTGATTCTGTCGCAAAAAGATTGCGACCGCATCGTCAATGCGTTGACCAAGACCATCGCCGATACGCATCAAGTGCCGGGTTCGATCTGGGAGCTCGGTAAGAACCTCGCCAGTCACGCATTAAAAACGAAGGCCGGGCAAAGTTAAAGTTACGCATGAATACGGAACATTCCGACGGTTTGCATTATCTGTGGTGGCTGGCGCTGGCATGCGTGTCGGGTGGGGTGCTTTATCTGCTGAGTCCGATTCTGACACCTTTTCTGCTGGCCGCGGTGATTGCGTATATTTGCAACCCGATCGTGACACGCATGGCGAGCCACAGACTGTCGCGCACCGTCGGTACGATTCTGGTGATGCTGTTGTTGTCCGGTATGTTTGTGGCATTGATTTTTATCATGGTACCGCTGTTTGAGAAAGAAGCCAGGCGGCTGATGGATAAAATGCCGGTGTATCTGGATGTATTGAAAAATCACGTGATGCCGTGGCTGGAAGCGCGATTTAACATCAGTCTGCAGCCCGATATGAATCTGTTGAAACAAGCAATTTCAGAGCATTGGCAAAGCGCCGGCGGGGTGGCGGCAAAAGTGCTGCCGTCACTGACCAGCGGCGGCATGGCGATTGTGGAATTTTTGGTCAATATGCTGCTGGTGCCGGTTGTGCTGTTTTACCTGCTGCGCGATTGGGATATGCTGATCAAACTGATCGATGAAATGATTCCGCGCTACTGGCATCAGCAAATTTCGGTGCTGGCGCGCGAGACGGATCAAATTCTCGCGGAGTTCCTGCGCGGCCAGTTATCCGTCATCGTGTTGATGAGCATTTGTTATATTACCGGCCTGTGGTTGGCGGGACTGGAGTTTGCATTGCCGATCGGTTTGGTCGCCGGCATTCTGGTTTTTGTGCCGTATCTGGGCATGATTGTCGGTTTGACGCTGGCGACGCTGGCTGCGATGATGCAGTTTCAAGATTGGAGCGGAGTGATTCCAATCTGGATCGTATTCGGCGCCGGTCAATTACTGGAGGGTATGCTATTTACGCCTTGGCTGGTGGGAGACCGCATCGGCTTGCATCCGGTGATGGTGATCTTTGCCTTGATGGCGTTCGGTCAATTATTCGGTTTCTTCGGCATCTTGCTGGCACTGCCGGTGAGCGCCGTGTTGCTGGTGTGGTTGCGCCATCTGCACCAGCATTATCTGGTCAGCAATTTCTACAAATCATAGCCGCTGCCGGTTTAGAGTCCGGCGATTACCTTGAATCCCGATGATGCAACAATTGCTGCTCGACATTTTGCCGCCGCCGCCGCCCACGCTGGAAAATTTCCAACCCGGGAGGAACGTCGAGTTGCTGCATATGCTGACCGGCATTGTGTCGGGACGGGAACAGGATCGTTTCGTCTATTTGTGGGGCAGTCCGGGCAGCGGTAAAAGCCATTTGCTACAAGCCAGTGTTGCCGCTTATACCCAAAGCGACCGGAAAGCGGTATATTGCTGCGTCCAAAACGGCAGTGAATTTATTTTCGATAGCGGCATGGATTGCATCGCAATCGACGATGTCGATCGTCTGGATCCAGCGAGGCAGATCGCCTTGTTCAATTTGTATAATCAGTTGCGCGACGGTGATCAGACCTTCTTATTGCTGAGCGGGACAGTCGCGCCGATGTATTTGAGCTTGCGCCAGGATTTGGTGACGCGTCTGGGCTGGGGATTGGTGTTCCAGGTGCATGAATTAACCGAAGAGGAAAAAATTCAGGCGATGAAAACGCATGCCGCGGATCGCGGTTTTGCCATTTCGCAGGAAATTTGTCTTTATCTATTGCGGCACGGGCGGCGCGATTTGCCGTCGCTGATGATGACGCTGGATGCGCTGGACCGTTATTCGCTGGCGCAGCAGCGTCCCATTACCATCCCTTTATTACGAGAATTATTACAGGTGGTTTCATGAACTTAGCATTATTTGATCTGGATAACACGCTGATCGCGGGCGACAGCGATTTTCAATGGGCGCAATTTTTGATCGAGAAAAAAGCGTTAGATCGGGAATTGCACGAAGCGAAAAATATCGAGTTCTATGAGCAATATAAAGCAGGCACGCTGGATATACACGAGTTTCTGGATTTTCAGCTCAAACCGTTGGCGCGCCATCCGCGCGCGCAACTCGAAGCCTGGCGCAAGGAATTCATGACGAAAAAAATCGCACCGCTGATCACATCCGGCACGCGCGAATTAATCGAACGGCACAGGCTGGATAACGATCTGTGCATCATCATTACCGCCACCAACAGCTTCGTCACCACCCCCATCGCACAGGCGCTCGGCATCGAACATTTGATCGCGACCGAACCTGAAGAGAAAGACGGCGAATTTACCGGCAAGGTGTCCGGCACCCCATCGTTCCGCGAGGGAAAAATCGAACGGCTGGAGAAATGGCTGGATGCGCATAATTTGACCTGGTTGTCGTTCCTGCGCAGCTGGTTTTACAGTGATTCGCTCAACGATCTACCGCTGCTCAGCAAAGTCACGCACCCGGTCGCCGTTGACCCCGATCCGACACTGAAAAGCCACGCCGAAAGAAACAACTGG
>JBDHRU010000176.1:0-5256 GCA_039807765.1 Nitrosomonas sp.
GCGGCGCGCGTACACCAGTGTCGTGGCGGTGCTGGAAACCAAGCCGCCGAATAACCCCAAGATCGCGCCGTGGCGCTGGCCGATCAATTGCATCGCCACATAACCGGCCAAACTGACACCTGAGATCAGCACCACCATCAGCCAGATTTGATGCGGATTGATCGCTTCGTAAGGCCCCAGATTCTTATCCGGCAGCACCGGCAGAATGATAAACGTCAGCACCGCGAATTGCAGCGCCGAAATCAGGTCGCGGCGGCTGAGCTTGGCAGTGATGCCGTGCAGTTCCGCTTTGAAATACAGCAATACCGTGGTGATAATGGCGAGCATGATCGCCAGCGTGCCGCTACCGTACCACACTGCCGCACCCAAGCCATAACAAACCAGAATCGCGGCAATCGTCGTGGTGCCCGGATCGGCGCTGTCGTCCTTGGCTCGCGAGTAGGCGGCCACCATCATCAAACCGGCGATCAGTAAACCGCCGAGCAGCAACCAGGGCGTGGCTTTTTCCGACAGCATCGCGGCCAGCGTGCCGAACATCGCCACCAATGCGAACGTTCTCAGCCCCGCGCGCGATCCCGGGCTGCGTTCGCGCTCCAATCCGATCAGCAAGCCGATGGCTAGGCTGGTCAGAAAATGCGGCAAAGCCGCCAGTTCGCCATTCAATGTGAATTCAGTGTGCATCGCCGGTTACCGGGTTATCTGCATGAAAGCAATGTTCCAGCAGGAATTGTAAGGATGTTTTGCCATTATATTCGTTGATCTGCAGGCGATAAACCGCGTCAATGACATCCGGCAGCGGGTCGCTATGGAAAAACAGGATGCCGTCGTAAATTTCATCCGATTTGCGCGCGAACTGTGCCGCGTGACCGGTGCTCGCGGCGTGCAGCTTTCTCAGTTTCAATTTCAGATGTTTCTCTCCGACGATGCGCTGACTTTCGACATAAAAGCGCGCATTAAACGACGGCTGCGGAAAACCTTGCCCCCACACTTGCCGCTCGAGCGTTTCCGCCAGCTCCAATTTAATGTCGGCAATATCCAGATCGCCGTCGGTTTCGATCACGCGCGTCAGATCGACCGGTGTCAGCAGTGTTTGCGCAACCTGCTCGAATGCCGCGCGGAATGTTTCAAAAGCATCGTTGTGAATAGTCAAACCGGCAGCGGCTGCATGGCCGCCGAATTTACGGATCAATTCGGGATGGTGCTTGGAGACCAGATCGAGCGCATCGCGCAGGTGAAAACCGTTGATCGACCGCCCCGAACCTTTGATTTCCCCGTCGTTGCCGGGTGCGAAAATGATCACTGGGCGGTGATATTTGTCCTTGATGCGCGACGCGAGAATGCCGATCACACCCTGGTGCCAGTCGGCATCGAACAGGCAAATGCTGTAAGTGCTCTGAATGTCGGGCTGCCGGGTTTTCAACGTGTCTTCCAACTTGATCAACGCGCTTTCCTGCATGGTCGATTCGATCTCGCGCCGCTGCCGATTCAACTCGTCCAACTGTTTGGCGATTTCATTGGCGTACGCTTCGTCGTCGGTAATCAGACACTCGATGCCGAGCGACATGTCGTCCAGCCGCCCGGCGGCGTTCAAACGCGGCCCTAGCATAAAGCCCAATTCGTACGTGGAAATCTGCCGAACATCACGGCGCGAGACTTGCATGAGCGCATTGATACCGGCGCAAGCCTTACCTTTGCGGATACGCTGCAAGCCTTGCTGCACCAGAATGCGGTTGTTGCTGTCCAGCTTGACGACATCGGCGACGGTGCCGAGCGCAACCAGATCGAGAAAAGCCGCCAGATTCGGCTCCGGCAAATCGGCGGTGAATGCGCCGCGCTGGCGCAATTCGGCGCGTAGCGCGAGCATCAGATAAAAGATGACACCCACCCCGGCAATACTCTTGCTGGGAAACGGGCAACCGGGTTGATTGGGGTTGACAATCGTCAACGCCGCGGGCAGTTGATCGCCGGGCAAATGATGATCGGTGATCACCACCGGCATGCCAAGCCGGTTGGCTGCGGCGACGCCGTCTACGCTGGCGATGCCGTTGTCGACCGTGATCAAGATATCCGGCTGTTTGCTGTCATGCGCCAGTTGCACGATTTCCGGCGTCAAACCGTAGCCGAACTCAAACCGGTTCGGTACCAGATAATCCACGTGAGCGCCGAATTTGCGCAAGATGCGCAGGCCGACGGCGCAGGCGGTCGCACCATCGGAGTCGTAATCGGCGATGATCAGCAGGCGTTTTTTTGCTGCGATGGCATCGGCCAGCAAAGCGGCTGTAATCGTGATGTTTTTCAGTTGCCCGAACGGAATGAGATGCGTGAGTTCGGTTTCAAGCTGGCTGGAATTTTCTATGCCACGCGCCGCGTAAATGCGCGCCAGTACCGGCGGTAATCCGCTGCCGCTGAGTATCTGGAAAGTATGCGCATCATACGGGCGGATAGTGATTTTGGGCATGCGAAAGCGGCAACGTGATCAATAGCCATCATTCTGAGGGAATTTCTTCCACCGCGGCAAGCTTTTCCACTTTGAGCACGTGCAAACGGCGACTGTCGGCGCGCTGCACGGTAAATTTGAATGGTTCGATGACCACCGCTTCGTTGCGCACCGGCAGACGGCCGAATTTGTTCAGTACCAGACCGCCGATGGTGTCGTAATCTTCATTGCTGAAGTTCGCGCCGAGCGTTTCATTGAAATTATCGATCTCGGTAATCGCCTTGACGCGATAGCGCCCGTCCGCTTCCATGACGATATTGTCTTCTTCTTCGTCGAAATCGTATTCGTCCTCGATATCCCCGACGATCTGCTCGAGCACGTCCTCGATCGTCACCAGACCGGCTATGCCACCGTATTCATTGACGACGATCGCCATGTGATTGCGGTTGCTGCGGAAGTCTTTCAGCAGCACATTGAGCCGTTTGGATTCCGGTATAAATATTGCCGGGCGCAGCATATCGCGGATATTGAATTCGTCCGGGTCGGCGTAATAGCGCAGCAAATCCTTCGCCAGCAGAATGCCGATGATTTCATCCTCGGAGCCCTCGATGACGGGAAAACGCGAATGCGCGGCTTCGATGACGAACGGAATGAATTGTTCGGGTTTCTTGCTGATGTCAACGATATCCATTTGCGAACGCGGCACCATGATGTCGCGCGCGTGCATTTCGGAAACCTGCATGACGCCTTCGATCATGCTAAGCGCATCCGAGTCGAGCAAATTGCGTTCAAGAGCGGAGTGTAACAAGGTAATCAGTTGTTCGCGGTCTTCCGGTTTGCGGATCAGCATAGCGCCTAACCGATCCAACCAGCCGCTTTTAGGTGAGGGGTCGTCCATAGTTTTGGATTTAGTATGAAAATACTGTCATGAAATTTTGTTTGTTAAAGACGTTCGGCATACGGATCCGAGTAACCGAGCTTGGCCAGTATTTGCGTCTCCAGTTGCTCCATCCGCGCCGCTTCGGCGTCTTCCACATGATCGTAGCCTTGCAAATGCAAAATACCGTGCACGGTCAGGTGCGCATAATGCGCCAGCCGGTCTTTGTGCTGTTGTTGCGCTTCTTGGTTGACAACCGGCGCGCACAGCACGATATCGCCGGTCAACGGTTGCATGTCGTCATAAGTGAAAGTCAGCACATTGGTCGCATAATCCTTGCCGCGGAATTGCTGGTTCAATTCGCGTCCCTCGGTTTCGTCCACCAGCCGCAACACAATTTCCGCCGGTTGCATCAGTGCGGCTTTGACCCAGCGGCGGAATTGCGGCCGGGTGGGTGCTTCGGCGTTGTCCGTGGCGTATTGCACTACCAGCTTGAAAGATTTCTCCGTACGCAAAGCCGGTCAAGGTTCCTGCTTTTGTTTGTCGTGTTTCTCATAAGCGTCGACAATGCGCTGTACCAGCGGATGTCGCACCACATCACCGGACAGAAAACGGGTGAAAGCGATGCCGCGAATGTCTTTAAGCACCTGTTGCGCTTCCACCAGTCCGCTTTTTTGATGCTTCGGCAAATCGATCTGCGTCACGTCGCCGGTAATCACCGCTTTGGAACCTAGACCGATACGTGTCAGGAACATTTTCATTTGCTCCGGCGTGGTGTTTTGCGCTTCATCCAAAATGATGAATGACTGGTTCAGCGTGCGTCCACGCATGAAAGCCAGCGGCGCGATCTCGATCGTATTGCGCTCGAATTGCTTGGCGGTTTTGTCAAAGCCCATCAAATCATACAAGGCGTCGTAGAGAGGGCGTAAATAAGGGTCGACTTTCTGCGTCATGTCGCCGGGCAGAAAGCCCAGCCTTTCTCCCGCCTCCACGGCCGGGCGCACCAGAATCAAACGGGATATCAGGCCGCGTTCCAATGCATCGACCGCGCTGGCCACCGCCAGATAGGTTTTACCGGTTCCCGCCGGGCCGATAGCGAAGGTGATGTCGTGCGCCTGGATTTGCTGCAAATATTGCACCTGGCGCGGTGTGCGTCCATAGAGGTTGCTGCGCCGTGTCAGCAACGCAGGTGCGGCGGGCTGCCCGGCGCTACCGCCATCATCCTGTTTGCTCACGTTATCCGGTATGTTGCGCGGATTCAGTACCTCAATCAGACCCAGCTGGATTTGCTCCAGGCTTAAATGGTGCTGCGATTGATTGTAAAAATTACGCAGCGCTTGCGCCGCCAGTTCGGTTTGTCCGGATTTTCCCGCTACGCTGAAATATTCGCCGCGCCGGGAGATGGTAACGTCCAGCGCGGTTTCAACCTGTTTCAGATTTTCATCCAGCGCACCGCACAAATTGGCGAGACGCTGATTGTCGGCCGGTGCGAAAGAGATTTCCAGGGGTGTCGGTTTCAATGTCGAGTGCTGCTGTTACGATAATGCGATTTTCGCAGTGGGCGCGATTCTTTGCAAGTGTAAACCCGGCTACGGGATGTTTTTTATTCCGGCACGATTTCACCGCGCAGCGAATGCGACCGCGCTTCGGTGATGCGCACGTCGGCAAAACGCCCGACCAGTGCCGGATCACAAGCCAGATTGACAACACGGTTGTTGTCGGTGCGACCAAAGAATTCCGCGGCATTTTTTTTCGATACGCCTTCCAGCAGAACACGCTGAATCGATCCGACCATGTTCTGACTGATTTTCCGCGCTTGCTGATTAATTTGCGCCTGTAAGCGTTGCAGCCGTTCCAGTTTCAGCTCCTGCGGCGTATCGTCGGTCAGATCGGCCGCGGGTGTGCCGGGGCGCGGGCTGTAGACGAAGCTGTACGATTCGTC
>JBDHRU010000177.1:0-5230 GCA_039807765.1 Nitrosomonas sp.
GGTGAGCGTGGGGTATTGGTGGTGGGGGGGGGGAGAAGGAATTTTTTTTTTTGTTTTTTGGGGGGGGGGGGGGGGGGTGCGTTGGCTTTGCCGATGGCTTATTTTCTGCTCGAATCAGGAGAAGGTCTGTGGGGGGGTATCGTCTCAATCGTTATGAGTCAAATATTATTTAGTGGCACGCTTATTATTGCTTTAATGCATACTACCACCTATCATTTTGATGTCATCGGATTCTTTAAGCTGATTGTGGCAGCTGTAATTGGATTTGTTTTTATACAGCAACTCGCATTATCGATACAAAGTTGGTTAGATTTGTTTTTTATGGCAATTCTTTCTTGTATTCTTTTTTTGTTGATAGCTTATTTCATCAAACCTTT
The DNA here is from genome assembly GCA_039807765.1 of Nitrosomonas sp. GTDB lineage: Bacteria > Pseudomonadota > Gammaproteobacteria > Burkholderiales > Nitrosomonadaceae > Nitrosomonas. Next base: position 378 of record JBDHRU010000177.1, read on the forward strand.
CTACAGTGACGAACGGGAAAGGTTAAATCGGTTATTTAATCGTAATATCTTTGTTTGGTAACCACATCGTGCAGTGCCAAAATAAAATTTGCTTGATAAGTAGGATAAATCTTGCTGAAAACGCGATGTCGACCGATCCGTGATCCGTGCCTTGGCTTAGATACTTGCCAACTTCGCACTGACGATGTTGATTTTTATCTACCTATTTTGAAGTGCTTCACCTAGTTGAAGAAAGCGAACTGTGAGATCTTCCTCTGCCCGGAATGAGCTCGAATTAACCGTATACGATGCAACCCGCCGCACCCGGAAAGGGAATTTTCTGAAACAGATTGATCATTGCTAGATTGGAATGCTATCGAGCAAGCCATCGCAATTCATTACGCACCGGTGTCGGATGCAGCAGGGCGTCCGGCCTATTCGGGATTACTGCTGACAGGAATTTGGAATGGAGGTTTAAGTGATGAACAGTGGAAGACACGGCGAACTCGAGTCTGCATGTGATACGATTTCTGGGATTGTCGCCGGAAGATGATGTGCCGGATCATTCCGTGCTATCGCGTTTCAGAATCCGGCTGACGGTGACAGGCGCTTGGGATGATTTGTTGGCGCGGGTAAATGAGCAAATACAAGCGCACGACATCCAGTCAGAAAAGACTGTCATGTTGTGCGAGCATTACGCAAAGTTCGCGTAAACCTAAAACCCGTGAAGTGGTGAATGATCGGGAAGAACGGGATGATGAGGCGGATACCCAAGCGGCGATGTGGGTTACTGAGGTTATCCAGCCTGGCGTAGATAACGAAGCACGTCGGATCAGGAAAGGTGGTCAATCGGTATTTGGTTATAAATAACACACGATGGTCGATAGCGCCGGGTTAGTCATGGCGGTAATCACCACCGCAGCTAATTACCATGGCAGCAAACCGCTGCTTCCATGCCGACAAGGCATATAGCAGCCAGAAACATCGCGGTGCTTTGAAATCACGCGGCATTAAAAACGGCATTAAGGATAAGGTTGCCAGGAACAATCCTTTGACGAGGCGGCAGTTGCAACGCAACGGCCTGATCACCGAAGCCCGCTATGTTGTAGAGCGCACCTTCGGCAACCAGGTCGGTGGTTCAATGCCAACGCTGCGTTACCGTGGCAAAGCCTTAGTGAATGCCTGGCATACTGGCTATGGCATATACCTGAAAAGGCTATCCAAACTCTTTGCTGATTGTCGAATGATGACGCAAACATAGGAATATTGCATCCTCTCAACCGAAAATGGCCGGTTGAGTGTGATTATTCCTGGTTCATGTGCGGAAAAATGGCTAAAAAACACCCAATCTCCTTACAAATAAACCCTGAATTACACTGAAATGATAAGGTTGCGACCTTTTGCAGAGATCTCCGTAAATGGAACAATTTAGGAGAAGAAGGTGCAGATTTATGCACGAATCGGCATGAAATCAACCCTGAAACTAATATATTTAAAGAGAGAGAAATGAAACTTTCAATTTTGATCAAAGCATTCAATGAGGAAGCTTTAATAGCGAATTGTCTTGAGGCGGCTCTTGCAGAAGCACTGAAAGTTGATGGCGAGGTAATTCTAGTCGATTCCCTTTCTACCGACAGAACAATTGAAATCGCAAGATGCTATCCTATTCGGATTATTCAGTTTTCCCAGAAAGTAGATTGCGGGTGTGCAGCTGCTGTACAACTTGGCTACCAATATGCTTATGGCGAGTACCTGTATGTGCTAGACGGAGATATGGTACTGCAACCCGATTTCTTATCAGTGGCGCTGAATTATCTTGAATCAAATTCTGATGTAGCTGGTGTGGCGGGAAGATTACTTGATACAAGTATCAAGACTATGGCTGATAAAAGACGACGAGCTTTCGTTGAAACAATGCAGCAGCAAGTAATGGAAGTTTCAGAACTTGGGGGCGGCGGTCTGTATCGTCGTAAAGCAATCGAGTCTGTCGGTTATCTTGCGCATCGTTGGTTGCCGGCCTGTGAGGAGGCAGAACTCGGTGCACGTCTACGGGCTGCTGGATGGCGTCTCATCCGACTTTCAAACATAGCTGTGTACCACACGGGTCACTCCGAAAGCAATTTCCAAATGCTTTGCCGACTGTGGAGAAGTCGCCGTATGCACGCCTACGGTATGTATCTTCATACAGCTTTCGGGCGCCCATGGTGGTGGTTAAGTTTACGGCAAGTATGGTGGGTTTTTGTCGCACCTATACTTCATGCTATAGCTGGGATGCTGGCAGTAGGTGGGATGTATTTAGAGTCAATAAAGGCCATGCCTGCACTGATAGTTGCTGAGTTATTTGTTTGGATGGGGGTAATAGTAGCTCAAGCGGTGAGAAAGAAAAGTATTTCCGACGCTATATTTTCTGTTTATATGTTGCATTGTTTTGCTCTTGCCCAAATACTAGGTGCCACGCAATCGATTTCAGATCCGATGATTCCAATTAGTGCACACGAATTTACAAAACATTGAGTTCTACAAAGTAGGGTAGTTGGTTTTATGCTATTCAGATAAAAAGGGAGCTTATGATCATTTTTGGAGATCATTGCACGATAATCATTCACCAAGATAATCTCACGTTCCGGCTGGTAGCCATTCGAACGATGGCCGCTCGTTCACATTGTCCAGAACCAGATCGGCGTATTGCTTCATAAACTCTGCCAATTTCGCTTCAACAGTTTGCTCGATTAGTTGCCGAGCACCAATTCTTAATAATCCGATCAATGAATCTGTAAACAGCTCTGGATCTGATAATTCAAAACGTTACTCTTGCTCATAGCAGTGTACTCCTCATCGGTTGGTTATATTGTCTGGCAACAACTAATCAACCAGATACGCCACTATTTTTCAACACCTCAAACACCGGATTTAATTATAACTCTATCAATAGTGTCGAGGCAGCAATAAACCAGAACATGGCTTGATGAAATCTCTGAGCATCACATTTGACAATAACTTAGAAAAGAATGGCACAATTTATGCTTTTCAAATACTGCAACTAGAAAAAGGCAAACCCTGTGAAAGCAGGGGACGCAAAGTCACTGGTCTAAAGGAACCATTTCCGATGATAGCAGGACTGCAAGTACGCCATAACTATGCGCTTAAGTCACGCAGGTCATGTGATGACTATTTAACAGAGTAGCTGCTGATACATACTAAGGCAGCTCCGTACTTTAATTCTTAGTAGGAGAAAAATATGAACCCTCTCAATTACGATGCATTACTAACAGCTAGTTCACTGACAAGAATCGACAAAGCTTTTGTGATAAAGAAAGCTAATATAAGTTTTGAAGCAAAATTGTATCTTTGTATGATGACTATAATTTTATTGCTGATGAGTGGAGAAGGATTGTCTGCTGTAATAGACGATATTAAATCAGACATGCAGTTAAATGAAGCAAAATTACTTAATGCACCGCCTACTTGGGGATGGGCAATAGGGGCGGCAATAGGTATGGGATCTGCACCGAGAGGTGATGCGGCGCCACCTTCGTGGATACCGACTGATACGAGTCTTAGATCTTCATCGCCTTGGAACGCAGTTGTACCATGGTTCGTAATTTTTCCTGGCACAGCTAATGCGGCTAAAAATGTTCGCATTAAGGTATATGGAGCAACCATTTATTTTCTTTTAAAATCTACTAATCAATGGAAAAAAATAGATACTGGTTTGGGCAATCCCACATGGGCACAGGTTTCTACTCCTAATTATAGCTCAATATTATATAAATCTTACCCAAGGATTGAAGCAGATGGGTATTTATCATACAAATTAGATGCCAATTCAAATCCGATACACGGAGGTACTCCAAGATATCAGCTTTCAAGCTACGGTATTGATCCATTAGATATTAATGCTGTATATGTGAATTTTAAAACACAGCTTGTTTTGGATGATCCACTGGGCGTAGATGACAGATCATCTGCTCAAATATTGGTGCAAGTAGGCGCAGATTATTATCCGACCATGGCAACTACTTCGGCTGATTTTGCTCCAGTGTACTACACACCCGCATTGGGTTTCTCAAGATTTGGCTTGGTAAAGCCGCTTCCAAGAACTCATCATATGGCTACCATTAGCTCAGCTCGATATATAACTCCTTCTGATTATGTCAATGCTGGTGGGCAAACAGCGATTCCTGTTGATCAATTTGCAGTAAATATGCCGCCGGTGTTAGATGACTCAATCGCTCCTACTGTTCCATCTGGATTTGGCGCAACAAAAAAGGTAGCTGCTAATGGTTCTGCCGCTATTACGCTATCCTGGATTGCATCTAAGGATAATGTAGCGGTTGTGGGATACGACATATATAGAAACGGGAAGAAGATTAATGTTAGTGCTATAAATAGCTATAAAGACTCACTTGGCACTGCAACAGGATATCTTTATAGTTACACAGTCAAAGCATTTGATGCAGCCGGCAATCGATCTAACACAAGTAATTCAGTTAATATAGTTTACTAACTAAACTATAAACTACCTACCTACTAAAAGTAGGTAGGTTGGCACAACTTGCGGGGGGATGACAAAAGTTGTCTATCCGCAAGAGTTGTGCTAGGAAATGTCCCCGGTTTTTCTGGAAGCTGCAGAAACTACATAGGGACTAAAAAATTTTCGATCACCTATATGCAAACCCAGAATTACATCGAAATTGTAGTCTCTAAGAACCTGTTCACAATCTTCGTAGCAGGAGAATCAGGAAGGCTAAGTTGCAGTAATTCAGACCCGATCAGACAGTTACCCGATTTGACGAGGTGCCTGTTAGATCAAATTCAGTTATTCAAAGCGGTGATTTTATCGTCCCACACCTCCTTTGCATCAATTAAAGTTT
>JBDHRU010000015.1:0-24430 GCA_039807765.1 Nitrosomonas sp.
GGCTTCAACTTTCCTCGGCGGCATCCACCTCGCTGCAGCTATCATTTGGCTTAATTGACCACACGCCTTAGATAAAGGCAAAAAAAATCCCTATTGCAAGCAATAGGGATTAAAGGGCCTCGTCATAAAATCATTCATCGCATGCTACGGTCGAATGTAAAACATCTTCCTCAGTAAGTATCACCACAATTTTTACATTCCGGCTTCGATATTGCTATCGATATTGCGATAACTGATTTTAAGTTTAATACCTACTGAGTACCTTTGAAGATGAAAACAGAGAGGAAATATACCCTTATATCCGGATTATGGCTGTGACTTTTCTCACACGCAGGACAAATTAGTTTGGCTGCGTCTTGTTGATAGGGATAAAAAACTATTTTTGACAGGATTTCAATAGATGAATTCCCTATTTTTTAGTGATTGCATATCCATTAGAATAGGAAGGTTTTTTCTGTTTTAGAAAAGGATTATCCTTTTTATGTTCCAATATTTGTATTTTTACATCCACTCAACTTCAAATGTTTCTTTTTTTGTAAGTCAATTGAATGAATAGTAACGATCAGATTCCGGAAGATCCTGCGAACAGCGACACGGCGATTCCGGCTTCCATTGTTCTAAGCGATGAACAATTAAGCGAATTGTTCGATGGCACGAAAGATCTGATTCAGAGTGTTGCATCGGATGGTCGTCTTCTCTTTGTGAATCGTGCTTGGCGTGAAGCGCTGGGTTATACGCCGGATGAAGTGGCTGCACTGAATATTTTCAGTGTCATTCATCCAGATCATCATGTGCAGTGTCAGAAATTCATGCAGCGGCTCATGGCAGGAGAATATACCGGATTAATCGAAGTACCCTTTCTGACGAAGAGTGGACAAACCATTATTGTAGAAGGTAATGTCAGTCTGTACAGCGTAGAAGGCAAACCGGTTGCAACGCGTGGCATATTCCGGAATATCACGGGACGTAAGGCGGCGGAAGCAGAGATTCTGGCGTTGAAAGCGGATCTTGAGCATACCGTGATACAGCAGACTACCGAACTACAAGCGAGTGAGCGGCGTTTCCGCAATCTCGTTGCCAGTATACCGGGCGCCGTGTATGAATTTTGTATCGATGCTGATGGCCATCGCTCACTGCCATTCATGAGTGAAGGCATTGCCGATTTAACCGGATGTGCTGCGGCTGAGTGTATGGTTGATGTCGAAATTTTATTTCGGATGGTGTCTGCCCAAGCTTTACCGGGGTTGGAAGAGTCCATCCGGGATTCGATGGAAAAATTGACACCTTGGTTTTATGAATTTCCAGTACAGACTTCGTCCGGAGAGAAATGGTTGCGCGGCCACTCGATACCGCAACGGGAGGCTGACGGTAATACGTGCTGGCAAGGTGTCTTTGTCGATATTACCCGGCAAAAGCGAATGGAAATTGCGTTGCGCAATAATGAACAGCTTTTCCGCAGCCTCACGGAAGCCGCCCCGGTCGGCATTTTTCGTACAGATGCGGCAGGCCGATGTTTGTACGTGAACGAACGCTGGTGCGAAATAGCCGGTTTGGATGCCGCCGCGGCGATGGGGAATGGCTGGACGGCGGCTGTTCATTCCGAAGACCGGGAAAAGGTCAGCAGTGAATGGGCGAGGGCGGTGCAGCAGCGGCAGCGGTTTGTATCCGAATACCGCTTTCAGACAAAACAGCACACAACTACCTGGATTCTGGGGCAAGCCCAAGCGGAATACGATCAAAATGGCGATGTCCGGGGTTATGTGGGTACGATCACTGATATTACCGGTCAGAAAATGAAAGAAACGGAATTGGCGGAGTCGCGCAATCTGCTGAAGATGATCGTTGATACGGTACCTGTGCGCATTTTCTGGAAAGATAAGGAATCGCGCTATCTCGGCTGCAATCCTATTTTTGCGCAAGATGCCGGAATGGCATCGCCGCAGGAAATCATCGGAAAGGTCGACTATGAGCTAAGTTGGACCAAGGAACAAGCGGACCGCTACCGGCATGACGATCAGCAAGTGATCAGCTCCGGGAATTCTATGCTTTATTACGAGGAGCCTTTGAACAATGCCGCCGGGGAAACGATCTGGATAGAGACCTCCAAAGTGCCGCTGCTCAGCACGCAACAGAAGATTATCGGTGTACTTGGAATCTATCAGGATATTTCCAAACAAAAGCAAGCAAGTGATTCGATGCGGCTGGCGGCTGCGATCTATCAGTCGAGTAATGAAGCCATTATGGTGATGGACGAAAACAACCGTATCATCCAGGTGAATCCGGCTTTTACCCGCATGACGGGCTACGAGTTGGCGGATGTTGCGGGTAAAGATCCGGCAATGTTCCGCTCGGACCGGCATGATGACGCTTTTTACCAGGAAATTTGGCGTAAGCTTTTGCAGGAAGGTTATTGGCAGGGCGAAATATGGGACCGGCGCAAGGATGGCACGGTTCATGCCAAATGGCTCAGCATCAGTGTCATCCGCTATCCGGAAGGGCGCGTGCATTACTATGTTTCGCAGTTTTCCGATATCACCGAAAAAAAGAAGAAAGACGAAATCATCCTGTTTCAAGCCAACTACGATTCATTAACTGGCTTACCCAACCGCAACCTGTTTAAAGAGCTTCTGGATCAGGAAATCAAGAAGTCGCAGCGCGGTAAAAAACCGCTATCATTACTGTTGATGGATTTGGATCACTTCAAAGATATCAACGATACGCTGGGACATGACAGGGGCGATGAATTGCTGAAAGAAGCGGCATCCCGCATCAAATCCTGCGCCGGGCAGGCCGATATCGTTGCGCGCTTGGGCGGGGACGAATTTGCAGTTATTTTATCGAATTGCGGAGATGCCGGATCGGTTGAGACCATTGCGCAGCAAATTACGCAGGCATTGAACAGACCGCTAAAATTCAAGCAGAACCGTGCTGATTACTATATTTCTACCAGCATTGGCATCGTGTTTTATCCACACGATGGAATCGATAGGAAAAGCCTGATGAAACATGCCGACCAAGCCATGTACGCGGCAAAGCTGGGCGGGCGCAACCGTTTTTGTTACTTTACGCCTTCCATGCAGCAGGAAGCGCATGAAAAAATGATGTTGGTGCATGACTTGCGCCAAGCTATCGCAAAGAATGAGCTGCATATCTTTTATCAACCGATCTTGGACTTGCATAGCGAACGCATTGTCAAGGCGGAAGCGCTGTTGCGCTGGAAACATCCGAAAAGAGGCATGATCAGCCCTTCTGTATTTATTCCGCTGGCGGAAGAAAGCGGCTTGATTCTGGAGATCGGTGAAATGGTGTTCAAGCGGTCGATCGATCTGATTGACCAGTGCCGGCGTAAGCTCGGTTATGTCGTGCAAATTAGTGTGAACATATCGCCGGTTCAGTTCAAGCATATGAACGATTATCGCTGGCTCGACAATCTGGTGCAGCTTGGCTTGCCGGGGGATTGCATCAATGTGGAAATTACCGAAGGCCTGTTGCTGCAGGATTCCGATGTGGTGCAGCGGAATTTGCTGGAGCTGCGCAATAACGGCGTTGAAGTTTCCATCGATGATTTCGGCACGGGATTTTCCTCGCTTTCTTACTTGAAAAAGTTCGATATCGATTTTCTCAAGATCGATTATTCATTCGTGCATCAGTTGATGGCCGATGCTACCGATCGCGCCCTGGTGGAAGCTATTATCGTCATGGCGCATAAACTGGATATCAAAACTATTGCAGAAGGTGTCGAGACCGAGGCGCAGAAAGATTTACTGGCGCATTTCGGTTGCGATTACGTGCAAGGTTTCCTCTATTCGACGCCGGTTGCGCAGCCGGTATTTGAACAATTACTGCTTGAACAGGAACGGAGATGCAAAGCATAAGTTGCTGTCAATTTCCCTTGATCCGATCGTATATCAGGGGGCGAGTATTTTCAGCAAAACCGCATATTCCTCCAGTCGGCTTAATCCGCGTTCTTGAAAGCGCGGGGTTTGCGCGAGCACATCGTGTTGCGACAGCAACGTGATTGCCGCCCGGGTTTGGTAAAGTTCGACTATTTCCTCCAAGGAAACCGCAAAAGGCGGACCGGCCATTTCATGCTGCGGATAATCGAGCGTGATCAGCAGGATTTGCGTATTCGCCGGAAGAATCTGTAGCAGATAAGCCACATAACGTCGGCGCATATCCGGCGGTAATGCCACCAATGCGGCGCGGTCGTATACGGCGCTGACAGCCGCGGTATCTTCTGGATTCAAATCGAAAAGATCGCCGCACAAAACCTGTATGCCGCTTGCTGTCAGACGCGTGAACCGGTCAGCGGTATTGCTGTGCGGCGATAGTTCATTTTCGGCGAAAAATGCATGCACTGCGATGGCGCTTAATTCAACACCCAGCACTGCGTGTCCCTGTTGACGCAACCACAGCATATCGCGGCTTTTGCCGCATAACGGCACAAGCACCGTGCTGGCCGGGCTTAGTTGCAAACGCGGCCAGAATTCGCGCAGATAAGGGTTGATTTCGTTCTGATGAAAACCGGTATCTTGCCGGTCCCAGCGATTCAGCCAGTATGCTTTGTCCATGGCGCGCTATGGTGATAACGCTGTGTCATGACGCCGTTGCCAGAACAGTGTGTCCGGCCAGCGTTGTTCTTGGCGGTAATAGTCCCGCCAGGTTGCGGCGTAATGTTCGAATTCAGTGCGCATCAAGGTGAAATATTTGGAAAATCCCATTGTATCGCTTTTCAAATGATGATCGGCAATGGCATAGGAGGCGTAAAACGCCGAGCGCAACGCTTTGATGATACCTTGCGACGATAAGGGATCGAAGCGTGAAAGAGCATCTCCGGCGGGTACGATACCAAATGGATAAGTATCCGCAAAATAACGCGACGATGCCGGAAAAACCAGCGGTTGTGTCAGAGGAAACTGCGTGCTGATGCACGTTTTGATGTGGTTGGTCAGCGACAAATACCGCATCCATGCGGAAATGTGGGCAATGCCTAAGTGTCGCGCAATATCCGTATCGGTCATCAACATGGCGACCCTTTTGTTGTCCGGAATCGCAGCGGTATACCACCAGCCATGCGGGCAAGCTTCTATCACCGGAGCATTAACATCCATTGACGAAGGTTTCTGCACTTGATCGGCAAAAAATACCGCGCAGGCGATCAACCGATCCAATTTGCGCGCTGTGAATTTCAACCGGCGCGCTGCGATTGCACCTCCGCCGCTGGCATCGATGATATAGCGCGCCGAGAATTTTCCCGCACTGCCGCAATCGATGCGCCAATCGTGAGCATTTCCGTTCAGTGAAGTTACTCGTGCAGGCACAATGACCGCTCCGCGTCGCGTCGCCTCTGTTTTCAGCATGGCATCGAAATGCGCGCGATCCAAGCGCCATCCGGTTTGATGTACGTGCAGGAAGAATTCATTGCTTTCAAGTCTGGCGCTTCCCCAAGCACTGAGGGTGCGGAAGGATGGACTGTGCCCTGCTTGCGCGAAAGCGGCCGTTACGCCGAGTTGATCGAGGAAAGGTTGAATCGGCGGCGGCACCGATTCGCCGATGCGGAAAACGGCGGCTGTTCCGCCATCTGCAATGCAAACGCGAATGTTCGGGATGATTTCCTTTAGCGAAATTGCCGCTGCCGTACCGGCGGGACCGGCACCGATGATAAAAACGTCGAAATTTGGATCAGTCGGTTTTAACAGCATAAAATGATGCAACAACACCAGCGGGGGATACCGTACCCGGCTCGCCGCCGGAATGCGGAATGGTACGAATCACCGAACCGACGATCGCGGGCCGCTGTTGCACACCGTTCGGCCACTGGCTGATTAAATAGCCTTCGTAATCGTAAATCCATTGTTCGCCATTGACAATGCCAGTTCCCTGAAAGCGTACCCGCATCGGTGTGCCGTATTCGCGCGAGCCTTTCAGCGTCAGCGACCACCCTGGGCCGCCGATGACGCCGCTCAGCAACTGCATCGCATCGTCGTTGATGGTAATGGTTCCCCGGCCGAATTCCAGATTATTGAAGGCCTGATTCACATCCGGGTTGTTCAGCAGACTGCGGTAAGTCCAATTGCCGGTAAACGGATTGTCGCTCATGGAAATCTCCTTGTTCAAGTTTTCTTGCCGGGGTTGATAATGGCGCTGAGCTGCGGATCCGGTGCGGCCAGCTGTTCGCTGCCGTAGCGCTCGATGCTGTAATAACGGCCATCCGGGCCGGTGGATGGCGTGGTGTCGATGTTGGGCATATAGGGATTACGGATGATGAAACCGAGTTTCCACCAGTCTTCGACCATTTTTAAATCGCCGGCATAGGTTTGCTGGATGCCGCGGCTCCAATCTGTCCAGGCGGTAACGGGTTGACCATCCTTGAAACCGGTCAATTCACTCGATTGCAACGGTCTATGCGCAGGCCACCACAAGGTATCCCACATTTTTTCCTCGCGCTTGAGCCGTTGATCGTTGTCTCCGCCGGGATTGATCGTATTCCAGTCGGCGTAAGTGATATTGATGGTATTGGTAGTGCATTCATTAAAGTCTGCTTGCCACGGTACAGCCATGTATTTGGTCAAATCACCGGGCTGCAGCCCGGTAGCAAAGTCATTATCCTGGCTGAGCGGATTATTCACGCTGAAACTCAATTCCTCGATCACACTGGTCGGCTGCCGGTTGGCATTCGCTTGCGCGGCGGATTGCAGGAAATCCGCTAAGCTGCGATCCGCTTTGATGCGGTAGGGCTCCCAGTAGATCGACGGATTGCGGATGATCCAGTTCAATTCGCCGCCGGGACAGAATGCACCGCCCAGTGCATTGCTCAATACTCCGCGATCGAGTTCGCGTCCGTTCTTCGGTGCAGTAGATGGATAAGGAAAAAATACCGGATAAGTTTCCCGGTTGATCCAGCCTTGTTCCATTTCGTTGATGAATTTTCCCTCGGCCCATTGTTTGAGGATGAACAATTGGTAATCGGTCAGTCGCAGGAATTTTGTGGCGACTTCGTTGGTCAGCGGATTGTCGCCGCACAGCAGCGGCATCAGCGGCAGGTTATGTACCCGGCTGCCGACTTTATCTTCCAACTTGAATTCGTTGTCTTCACCGCTACGGCGCAGCAAATCGAAGAGAAATTGCCGCATTGGACGGTAGGGGTCGCGACTTTGCTCGTCAAAGTGCTGCGATGTGGCGGTAAACGCTTCGCCCAGGCTCGCATCGCGACAAATATCCTCCGGCTTCATCGTTGCATGCTTGTGCACATAGCCCGGCGTTTGCCCGATTTTGAACGGATCGAATGTGCCGCGTTGCTCCTGGTCGTGCGGGAAATTGGATTGCGCCAGAATATCGCTGAGATACAAAAATTCATTTGGGCGGAACAGAATCGGCCAGATATCCCGGTAAAACCACGGTTTGAAGTCTTTGTTCCAGGTCAGGCGGCTTGCCAGCCATTGGCTGAGTGCTGTCTGATTGCCAGCGGGTACGGTTTCCGGGCAAGCGAAGCTGCCCAAGCGGCCGTACAAGCCAGTGTCGTATGCGAATTCGCGCAGAAACAAATCGTACAGCACTTCATCCATGGTAATCATATCGTGAATCTGCGGCACGAAGCGCGGATAGGCGACCACCGCCCAAGCCGGATATTCCACATCGATATAGCGTATCGCGCCGACCTGATCGGAATACATCGCCAGCCGCGCCATCACCGGGCCATCGGAAATATCGTCGTACCAGCCGTCGTTGTTGGCGTAATGCGAAATATGTGGTTCTCCCGGCCCGGCTATTTCACTGCCCGAGCGACCCAAACCACCCAGCACCAATAAACGGCCGCTATCGTCGGTCATAATCTCACCGAGCGTATCGATGTCATGCGGCTTTAAGCCTTGCGGCGGGAAAGTGGCGGCATAAATGCCGTTGCCGGAACGATCGAAGCTGGCGCGGCGCGAATTGGTGCTGTTGATAGTGCGTGGTCCCGGATCGATGACCAAGCGGTCGCGATTTGTAATTGATGCATTGCGGCGCGGATAATCTGCCGCATAACCGTGTTCGCCCGAGCGGGTATTAAATTCGTACCAGGACGATTTTTTGTTCGCCAGATAAACACGCCATTGAATGTCGATCAATTTGCCGCGGTTGCCACCGCCTTCAATGGCATCACCCAGCTTCAGCGGACGTCCATGCGGTGTTTCATCGTCGTATACGTACACCTGGAAACGCGCTGCTTGGCGTTTGATACGTCCGTTCTTGTCCTTGAAATTTTTCACCAGAACCGGGCCGCTAAGGTCGTCCGATAACAGCGGATTGCCTGCGGCGTCGCACGCGTGGGGCAAACCGGCGGGCACTTCGGGCGCGAGATAGAATTCGGTGTCGCTGTTACCCACGCGGGCGATACCGATGCCGGGATGGATTTTATACGTAGCCACGGAAATCTCCTGTAATCAATCGAGAAAATTCAACGAAACGCCTTCCAGCTTGAGAAGATCGACATCTTCCTCGTAGTCGGCGCCGATGACGATTATGGTAATTTGCAATTCGCGTGCACCGGTGGCAAGAAGCTTCCGGGCGCAATCGGTGACATCGATGCGGTGGTTGCGCGGCGTATTGTGATTGCGCGTGCGGTGATCGTAATCGCGCGCCCGCGGCGGCGGCGCGTCGCAATGACCGGGACCGCCGTAGCATGCGCCGTGGCCGAAAATCGACAGATAGCCGGCGAAATGCGGATTGCCTTGCAACGGCGTTTTCGCATCCGCGCCCGGCTGGTTCAGGAAAGCACGGATAAAGCAGGAACGGATTAATTGCGGCACCCAATGCAAGCGGATTTCCGCTTTGCGGAATCCCTGGGTGAGTGTATTGACCGGTATCGGCTTGGAAATGATGCGTCCGATCGGCGCGTTCAATCCCACCGGAATGAAATGAGAACTGCGCACATACTCGTAACCGAAGCGTGCAGCATCTAGTGTATCGCGCACGGTATAGTTCCACGGCGATAAAATGGCATCGAGCTCCACCGGCGTTGCGCTGGGATTCAGTCGCTGCCATTCCCACCACAACCGGTCCACGTTGACATGGATCGGCCAGAAAACCGGATCGTAGGATGCGGTTAGATTACTGAACATATCACCATACTGCGGCTGGCTGTACATGTCGGAGCGCGAGTGAAAATGGCGTCCGCCGGCGCGCACCATGCTGTTGCGCTGCTCACCGGTATTATGTTGCACCGGCAGGCAAGCGGTATTGCAGCTTTCTTCGTAGGACTTGCCGTCACCGTAATAGGGGTTCATACCACCCGTCCATATGTGCATCGTGTTATGCGGATTTTGATCAAGAAATCCAAACGAAGCATCGTAAATGCTGCCGCCGCCGAAATCGCGGAAATTGTTCAGACTCAATATCTGCTGGATGTCGCTGGCGGATGGGTAATGGTAATGAATCGCTTCGTTGATGGTTTTGCCGCCGTATTCCGCCGGAAAACGTAGCGGATACCAGAACGGATTGGACGCCAGTAATGCGTCGATCATGCATTTCCGGTTGGCGTCATCCGGTTGCGGCGTTACATGCCGGTAACCGATGGTATTGTAGACATAGCGGAAAAATACGCTTTGCGATGTGAAAAGCCGCTTGTGCTCGGCCAGTTGCTTGAATGCGTTTTTTTGTGCTGCACTAGGACTGGGGTTTAAGCCGGCAATCAATTTTTCCGCTTGCTCAGGCGTCAGAAACGCTTGGAACGACCTGGGAATGATCCAGCCGTCTTGTGCGCAATCAGGCCGGTACTGCGGCATTACCCAATCCCAGTAAGGCACCATGATGTCGGGGTCGTAATCCTGCAGATCCTGCTCGAATTCGTACAGGTATGCACGATGCCAGGCAAGGAATCGCTCCCAGCCGTGTTGGCAGTGATTCTGGTGAATCAAGGCCTGGTTGTTGTAACTGCGGATATCTTCCGGCCAGTCGTTGAGGCTGTACAGATAACGGAACGCGTCGCCCAGCCGCTTCAATTCTTCTTCATCCATGCAATCGAGATTGCCGCGCTGGCGCAATTCACCGGGACGGCTGGGTGCGCGAGCGCCTTTTGCGGCCAGATCCAACTCGGCGATTTCGTGCACCGATAGCCGCACCGGCAAGGTTTCGCAGTGCTGTATGCCGGCTTCGATCGTGTGCAAGTGATCGTCTTCAGGGCAACCGTCGTCAATCCAGCTGCTGATGAATTCGATATCCTCGGGCGATACGGCTTTGCCGCCCCACGGCAAACGCGGAAAACGCGAACCGTCGAACGGCGCTTCGCCTTTTAAACCGCGCACCAGCATCGATGCGCTGCCGCTGGCGCAGCCGGTTTTTTCGGCGGTGTGCCCGCAACAAGTTTTGGTTTGTTCCGGTTCCGGTGCAAGTAAGCGCACGCCATGAATGGCCGCTTCCTTGAGTTGTTTGACGCCGTGATCCCAAAACCGCCCGGTGCCGCCGTAATCGGCCGTGCTGGCTGCGGCGGCTTCGTTGAGGATTTTGCGGACACGGCCGTAGCGCGTGATGGGGGGCTTCCGGGTCGGCATCGCAAGTTCTCCTTAATGACTGTGCGCAATCGGCGTATTGACCACTTCTTCGACTTCCATCATGCCCAGATCTTCGTGATCGAGAATATGGCAATGCATGACGAATTTTCCGGTGTAGGTGCGGTATTGCGTATACACATTGGTTACCGCTGGGCCTTGCACCAGCAGCGTGTCTTTCCAGACCATCTGCGGTTTGCCGTCCGGCCCGGTGCGCTGCCACTGGAATGGATTGACGTGGATATGGAATACATGCTTCAACGGCGGGATACTGTTGGGCACCGCGGCCGGATCGCCGACGGTTGTAAGAGACCACATATCGACTCCACCTAACGCCAATTGGCGCACATGATCGGGATTGAATGCTCGGTAATTGACTTGAAAGTAATTCTTAAACTTCTTTTTATCCCCTACACCTTGACCGAGATCCTGACCGAGCTTGAACGCGACTTCCTGCACGCCGACTGCTTGCTTGCTCAAATCGAGATCGCCGAACGGTGCCAATGCGGCCATTTCCGCGCTGGTCGGCAGCGCCATATCGTCGACTTCATCCGTTACTTTCAAAATAGCCAGCAGGTGTTCCGGTTCGTCGGCTTGCCGCAGCGCATTTTTTTTCGAGGTGGGTTGATCGACGATGCGGTATTCACCTGGCGTCATGCTGGCTTTGATCAATACATCACTGCGGTAGCCCGGTTGCAGGTCGATCGCTTTTCCATCCTTCCACGTATCGACGCGGCCGAGGTAATTGCCATCCAGCGCAATTTCATGCAAGTCGTGTCCTTCTACCGCGAATGCGATACCTTCACGGAAAGCGGTATCGATCAAGCGCCAGCGCTGGACTTCCCCGCGCTTCATGGTAATCACCGGAACGATCTGACCGTTGATAGTGATGCGCCGCTTTGAGCAAGGCCAAGTATCTTTATTGCTGGATTGACTGCAATCACCGCCGGGAAACAGGCTGGTGATGTTGTTCAATTCGCCCTGCTGGTTGTACAGAATGGATTGCAGCACGAAGATTTTTTCGTTGGCGTTGGCGGCTAGTAGCGCTTTCGGTGTGGTAACGGGATCGTCCTCGATCACGATGGCGCCGGCCATGCCGCTGCCGACTTGGATCGATGTCGAACCGTGTGCGTGCGCGTGATACCAGTAGGTGCCGATCGGATGGTCTTTCGGTAACGCGACTTCATACGGGAAATTGCTTTGCGGCGCGATCGCCAGCAGCACGTTATCGCTGTTACCGGCGGGTGAAACGTGCAAGCCGTGGAAGTGCATATTGGTGGTGTTGAATGACGCCGGAACGGTATCCAGATAGGCGTTTTGATTTTCTTGATCGAATTGCGCTTGAATTTCATTCGGCGATTCTTTAGGTAAATTGTTTTTCAGCAATAAACCGATCACATCGCCTTGTTTGACTCGCAACGTCGGCGCCACCAGCTTGCCGCCATAGGTGCGCAGTTTGACGCCGCATCCCGCGATTTTCGTGGTTTTAGGGTCGGTATACTGGACCGTGAGCGCTGTTTCCAGTCTGCCATTCTGCGCGCGCAGATCAGGCGGATTCTGGAATGGTTGCTTGCCGTATTTTTCGACATCGATCGTTTGGTATGCGCAATCAGGATGATTTTTCCCGGCAAACGTGGAAGAGCAGCCGAGTAGCATGGTGGACATGGCTAACAGCGTAACGATACCGCTTTGATGCAATTTCTTCATAACGCCTCCTGTCAAGGAAGGGCGCTTCGAAAAACTTATGCGTGCGATCATCCGGCTGGGGTGCACGGTGCTTGGCTGTTCGCCTATCTATCCGGTGTGCTTCGTATGCTGCGCTCCGTGTGCTTTGCCGTCCTTCTGCCCGTTACGTTTTTTTCGATGTGCCCGGTATGGGTTGAAAATAAGCGCTCAGGTTATGCAATATTGCGATGTAAGCGGCGGTATTTTCTCATATTTTGCATGAGAAAGATATAATTAATCTTTGATTAATAGAATCTATTAATTCTGATTGTGTGAAGCTAAAAAAGGCTAATCGCACTGCGGCTGCAACACCATCAATAATTCATCGGCTGTGACATACTTGCCTTGCCAGCAGTGAATATTTTTGACGATGCCGCTCACTGGAGCGGTCACTGAAATTTCCGTTTTCATCGCTTCGACGACGATCAAAACATCACCTGCACTGACTTGCTGCCCTTCCGCTACTAATATTTTCCATACTGTGCCGGTAACCGGCGCGGCGACAATGTGACTGCCTTCGGGTAAGTCCAATTCACTCTGTGCATCGGCTTCGTCCAAATCGGATTCGCTGACGTATTCCGCTTGACCAGTGATCTTCCAGCGCTCGCGCTCGGCTTCGAAGGCCGCTTGTTGCCGAGCTTTGAAGTTCCGGATCGCAGCTTGATTCTGCTGCAAAAACTGATGGTGCTGCTGCAAGCTGAATGTGGTTTCTTCGATGCGCAGCTTGAATTGTCCGCTGATGAAATCCTTACGCAGTGTCAGCAGCTCACTTTCACTGACCGGATAGAAGCGGATCTGATCAAAGAACCGCAATAGCCACGGCTTGCCCTCTTTAAAATCGGCGGTCTGGCGGTAGCGGTTCCATACTGGCAGCGTGCGACCGACGAATTGATAGCCGCCTGGGCCCTCCATGCCATAAATGCATAAGTACGCGCCACCGATGCCCACGGCATTTTCCGGTGTCCAGGTGCGCGCCGGATTGTATTTGGTGGTGACCAGCCGATGGCGCGGATCGACCGGCACGGCGACCGGTGCGCCCAAGTACACGTCGCCCAAACCCAGCACCAGATAACTGGCGTCAAACACGATGCGATGTACATCCTCGATGCTATCCAGCCCATTGATGTGGCGGATGAATTCGATATTGCTCGGGCACCACGGCGCATCGCTGCGCACCGATTGCATATATTTCTCGATCGCCAAGCGCGTCGCTGCATCATCCCAGGATAACGGCAGGTGCACGATGCGCGACGGTACAGTCATGCTGGCGATATCCGGCAGCGATTGTTCTGCGGCGATCAGGAATTGCAGCAAGTCATCGCGTGGCAGCAGACGCGCATCGAAATGTATTTGCAGCGAGCGGATTCCCGGTGTCAGATCGATAATGCCCGGCAGGCTCGCTTGCTGCATTGATTCCATCAAGGCGTGCGCGCGCAAGCGCAAATCCAGATCGAGCACCATCGGGCCGTATTCCACCAGCACGTAACGATCGCCCGATTGCCGGTAAGTGACTTGCAGTTGCTGCGGGCTTGCTGCAATTTGGTGCAGGATCGGGCTCGGTAATACGGTGATATCGCTTGCGAAGCGCGGTTCCGGCAGCGCGTGCAGCGAGCGGACAAATTCATCTTGCTGCTTTTCCAGCGCTTGCGCTTGTTCCAATGTCAGCAGCCGGAAACGGATTTGATCGCCCGGCCTGAGCTGTCCGGTTTTCCATAATTCCGCATGCGCAATGGTGACTGGACAGACAAAGCCGCCCAAGCTCGGGCCGTCCGGGCCGAGGATGATCGGCATGTCGCCGGTGAAGTCGACCGCGCCGATGGCGTAGGCATTGTCGTGAATATTGGATGGGTGCAGACCGGCCTCGCCACCGTCGCTGCGCGCCCACTGCGGTTTCGGTCCAAGCAAGCGTACGCCGGTACGGCTGGAATTGTGGTGTACTTTCCACTCGGTGTTGAAAAACATCTCGATATCCGCAGCGGTGAAAAAATCGGGCGCAGCATGTGGGCCGTACAGCACACCGATTTCCCATTGCTGCGTGTAGCAGGGAATGGATGCGGGCGCCAGAGCGGTTTGCACCGATTCATACTGCGCGGCGATATGCAATACATCGCCGGTTCTTAGCGCACGGCCGGCGTGACCGCCGAATTGCCCCAGTGTGAAAGTCGATTGGCTGCCGAGATAATCCGGCACTTTGAATCCGCCTTGCACGGCGAGATAAGCACGGCAGCCTTGATCTTTGATTTTACCCAGTTGCAGTATGGCGCCCGCCTTGACTTCGTGCGTCTGCCACAACGGTAGCAGTTCGCTATCCAGAGAAGCGTCGAGCGGCGCGCCGGTGATGGCGATCAAGCAATCGCTGTTGAAGCGTAGCGTCGGGCCGGTCAGCGTGAGTTCCAGCGCTGCTTTGTCTTCCGGATTATTGACTAGCCTGTTGGCCAGGCGGAATGCGAGCGTATCCATCGGACCGGATGGTGGCACACCGACCTGCCAATAGCCGAGCCGTCCGGGATAGTCCTGCACGGTGGTTTGCACGCCGGGACTTAACACATCGATGCTGTAGGCGCGATAGTGAAAGCCATTAAGAAAACCGGTGGTGTACCGGCCGTTCTGAAAAGCGGCGCTGTGCAGAATTTGCTGCAAATATTCCAGGTTGGTTTCGATGCCTTGCAACGAACTGTTTTGCAATGCGGCCTGCAATTGCGCGATGGCTTTTTCCCGGTCCGGCGAGTGCACGATGATTTTCGCCAGCATCGGATCGTAAAACGCGGATACATCGATGCCGCGCTCGACCCAGGTCTCGACGCGCGCCGATGCGGAAAATTCCGCCGCAGTCAGTGTGCCGCTGGAGGGTTGGAAGTCTTTGGCCGGATTCTCGGCGTAAACACGCGCCTGGATCGATGCGCCACGGGGTTGAATAGTGAAGGAATCGAGCGGCGGCAAATCGCCTGCGGCTTGCCGCACCATCCATTCCACCAGGTCGGTGCCGGTCACTTCTTCCGTGACACCATGCTCAACCTGCAAGCGCGTATTGACTTCGAGAAAATAGAATTCGCCGCTGACGGCATCGACAATGAATTCAACCGTACCGGCGGATTGATAGCGCACCGCTTGGCCGAGACGTACCGCGGTATCCCATAATGCCTGGCGCAATTGCGGCGTCAGATTGGGCGCCGGGGTTTCCTCGATGACCTTCTGGTTGCGCCGCTGCATCGAGCAATCGCGTTCGCCCAACGCGACCACCTGGCCTTTGCCATTGCCAAAAATCTGCACTTCGATATGGCGCGCCTGATCGACGAACTTTTCCAGAAATAAACCGGCATCCTTGAAATTGTTTTGCGCCAGATCCTTGACTGATTGATAAGCGCCGGTCAGTTCATTTTCATTCCAGCACAAACGCATACCGATTCCGCCACCGCCCGCGGTGCTTTTCAGCATCACCGGGTAGCCGATGTGCTTGGCTTGATGGCAGGCATCGTCGAGACTGGCCAGCAAACCGGTGCCGGGCAGCAGCGGCACGTGGTTTTCCAGCGCCAAAGCGCGTGCCGTGTGCTTCAGGCCGAATGCGCGCATTTGCTGCGGCGTCGGGCCGATAAAACAAATACCATGCGCCGCGCACTGTTCGGCGAAGTCGGCATTCTCGCTCAGGAATCCGTAGCCGGGGTGAATGGCCTGCGCGCCGGTTTTTTGCGCGATTTCGAGAATCTTATCGGTGCGCAGATAACTCTCGGAAGCAATGCCATCGCCGATGCAGTAAGCTTCATCCGCATCGCCGACATGGCGCGATAAGGCATCGGCTTCGGTGTATACCGCCACGCTGGCAACGTTCAGGCGGCGCAAGGTGCGCATGATGCGGCAAGCGATCGCGCCGCGGTTGGCGATCAGTACTTTGGTGAACATACGGTTCCTCCATTAGCGGATTAATCCCAGATCAGCAAACGTATCGGTGTCGGATTGTAGGCATTGCACGGATTGTTCAGCTGCGGACAATTCGAGATCAACACCACGACATCCATCGCTGCGCGCATTTCGACGTATTTGCCGGGTGCCGAGACGCCATCGGCAAACTCCAATCCACCGGATTCCGTGACCGGCACGTTCATGAAGAAATTGATGTTGCTGGGTAGATCGCGCTTGCTCATGCCCAGTTGCTGGCACAACGGATCGTGCGCCAAGGCATGCAGAAAATTGTCGCGGCAGCTGTGCATCGGGAATTTTTCCAAGGCATAACGCACGGTATTACTTTCCGCCGCGCAAGCGCCGCCCAAGGTATCGTGTCGCCCGCAGGTGTCGGTAGTGATGGTCAGCATGACGTTGCCGGAATTGGAATACAGTTCGCTGCCGGTGGTCAAATACAGTTTTTTCTGGCGATTGATGGTGTCGGTTGCGCTATAGCGCTCCAATGCGTCGTGCGCATTGTAAAACAGCGTATCCACAGCCTGATTGCCTTCCAGATCGACGATGCGGAAGGTTTGTCCGCATTTGATCAAATGCACCCAAGGTTCTCCGGCAGCGCAGATTTCATCGGTAACCGCTTGACCGGGATCGAGCTGGCTGATAACTAGAGTCGATGTATTCATTTTGCACCCTCGCAATAAAAGTGTTGCGCGTTCTGCAGCGCGCGCCGGTTCTCGGCAATATGCAAACATTCGTTGATGGCTTGCGGCGGCGTATCGAATAATTCCAAATTGACCGCGCCGGGCTGATAGGTTTTTTTCGAATCGAGTGGATGCAGCGCGGTGGACAATATCACCAAGGTATTCATGACAAAGCTCAGATCGACATAGTCGCCTGCTTTGCTGTGACCGGCCTGATATTTCAAATCGCCCGCGGAATCGGCGGTAACTTTGCTGAAAAAATTGATATTGGCGACGACATCGCGCATACCCAATCCCCATTTGCCCAGCTCGATCAGCATGCCATCCAGGCCGCTGCGGAACATTTCGTTGCGGTGCTCCTGATAGCGCGCGGTGCCATATTTTTGCTGGATCAGATCGGCGTCGCTCAGACCGCATACGGTATCGTTCCAGCCGGTGGTATCCGCTGTGATGCAACAAAACATCCGTCCCATATCGGAATGGCAAGCATGCCCTTTGGTCAGGCGGAAAGTATGCTGCGATTTCAGGGTGTCCGCCATGTTGTAGCGCTCGAGCTTTTCTTCCTGATTGAAGAATAACACGGCGGCGTTGGCGCCCCCGTTGACATCGGTGAGACGCAGCGTGGTGCCGCGGCGCACAATGCCGGACCAGTGGCATCCGCCCGGAATGAATTGCTGCCAGATTACGTTATGTTGCTGATTCATGATGAATTCCTTATCAAAATGAAGGGTCTGCTTTTTTTTGCAGCCATTTTTTGTACAGTATGTAGAGTGTTGTGGTGGTCAGGATACTGCCCAGCACCAGCGGCGTCGCCCATAGCTGCCACCACGGCGCATCCGCGGAAATCGCATAGGGGCGCGGCCAGGCGATATTGATGAGTTCAAAGAGCGACCAGATAAATGCCAGAATATTGATGATTAATCCCCACGCGCCCAGTTTTAATTCACCCAGCGCGGGATTCCAGCGGCCTGAAAGCCGGGCAAACAAGGCAAAACCGGTGGTGAACGTGAACATGGCGTATAAACCGCCGGTACCGAAAGCGATGATGGTGGCCACGGCATCGTCGTTGAGCCCGAAGATCAATCCGCAACCCGCGAGCAGAACGGTAAAGAGAATCGCGTTACGCGGCGTTTTGCTCGCCGTGACTTGACTCAATACCGCTGGCATATTGCCTTCGCGCGCCATGGAAAAAACAATGCGCGAGGTGTATTTGACCATCGATGCGCCGCAGGCCAAGAAAGCCGTCATCACGATGGCCAGAAACGGTTTTTCAAACCAATCGCCGATGCTGCTGGCGATCAAGGGCGTGACCGGATCGGCGGTATGGCTGGAATTTCTCAAGGTGTCATGCTCAAAAGCCAGAATCAGTGCGGCTGAGTTGAATAAAACTACTGTGCCGACAACCAGCAACGACATGAAAATGGCGCGGGGAACCATGCGCTTCGGTTGATGGGTTTCTTCGGCGGTAGTGGAACAGGCATCAAAGCCGATAAAAGCCCAGCCGGAAATGGCCAGCGCGGCCAGGAATGCAGCCATTTCACTGGGGGCTGTGCCGGTACCCATATGCTGGAACAATTCCATGACAGGGTGTTGGCGGAAAAAAAGAAACAGCAAGAGCGCTACGCCGAACGATCCGGCGACTTCCGCGTAAACGCCCAGTTTGATCACCAGGTTGAAAATGCTGACCGGGGCAAGATTGAGCAGTGTACAAAGCAACAGAAATAGCGCTCCCCAAAGTACCATCATGCCGCCGCCATCATGCGGCAGTCCGCTGAAGATAGCCAGCCAGAAACCGCCGGTATAAGCGGTTGTTGTGACCATGGCGATGGTGGAGCAAATATAAATCACACCGGCATATTGCCCGGCTATCGTGCCGCCGAGCTGCCGCGCCCACTTATAAGCACCACCGGCAATCGGGAATTGCGAAGACAACTCGGCGTAAACGGTCGCTACCAGTAATTGCATGGCCAAGCAGACCGCCAGTGCCGCAAACCAACCGCCGCCGGCGACGACCGTTTGCACGCCGATGATGGCATACAACCCAGCCACCGGCGAGACCACCGCAAAACCGAGGGTGAAGCTGTGCCATACGCTCATGCTGCAGCTAAGCGTATCGCTTGTTACATGGGTATTTTGCGAAGCAGAGATTTGTTTTATTGAACCTGACATAACCAGTCTCCATACCAAAGGGTTTTCGGGATTGTAATGCACTAAAGAGCACATTACCTGATCTCCCGGGCTTTTATCCCTCCGTGGAGCCTCGTTATCACGAGACCGGAAACTCTTGGACCTGGCGCCATTGACTGAACCGGCCGGAACCCTAGTTTCCCATTGCGTTACTGCCTTTTGAGTTGCTATGCCGTCAATCGTTCAATGGGCATTTTAGAAAGCAGAAAGCAAGTAGCAAACGGCATTGTAATCACGCTTTGCGGGGAAAGCAAATTCCAGGCAAGGTGAAATCAGGCGAAAAAGTGTAGTTTACGGGTGATAAATGCGCATTTTGAGGTTGATTTCAACGCAGCATGGCTGAACGTAGTCGTTTTGCAGAGCTTCCTTAGCTTATCCATAAGGATAATTTATTGAGCACATCGTCGTTTATAGTAAACTCTGCGTTCACTTGTTAGAATAACCATTTTTCAAAATCAGACTCTATTATTAATTTAGGATTGTTCATGAATACCGAAGATTTTCGCCCCGAAAAAAAAGCTACTGTTTTTTATCCGCCACAACGTGTTTTGATGGGTCCCGGACCATCGGATACGCATTCGCGCGTGCTGAATGCCATGGCGCGTCCGACCCTGGGTCACCTGGATCCTGTTTTCACGGAAATGATGGAAGAGATCAAAGGGTTGATGCGTTATGCGTTTCAAACCAAAAACCGTATGACTTTTCCGGTCTCCGGCCCGGGATCGGTGGGCATGGAAATGTGTTTCGTCAATATGATCCAGCCTGGCGATAAAGTGATTGTGTGTCGCAATGGCGTGTTCGGCGGCCGTATGATCGAGAACGTGGAACGTCATGGCGGCGTGGCGGTGGTGGTCGACGACAAATGGGGTGAACCGGTCGATCCGCAGAAAGTCGAGGATGCCTTGAAAAAGAACCCGGATGCCAAGATTGTTGCGTTTGTTCATGCCGAAACGTCGACCGGCGCGCAATCCGATGCTAAAACATTGTGCGAGATCGCGCGTAAATATAATTGCCTGACGATTGTCGATACCGTGACTTCATTGGGCGGAACGCCGATCAGAGTGGATGAATGGGGCATCGACGCGATTTATTCCGGTAGCCAGAAATGTTTATCCTGTCCGCCGGGCTTGTCGCCGGTCAGCTTTTCCGAGCGCGTGACCGAATTGGTGAAAAACCGCAAAAGCAAGGTGCATAGCTGGTTCATGGATATCAGCCTGCTACTGAATTACTGGGGATCGTCCACCCGGACTTATCACCATACCGCACCGACCAACGCATTGTATGGATTGCATGAATCGCTGCTGATGTTATATGAAGAAGGATTGGAACATTCCTGGGCGCGTCATCGCTACAACTACGAAGCGCTGAAGGCCGGTTTTGCCACCTTGGGCATGAATTATGTAGTGAAGGAGGAGCATCGTTTGCCGCAATTGAACTCGGTATATGTGCCGGCCGGCGTGGATGAAAAAGAAGTGCGCCGCCGTTTGCTGGATGACTATAATCTGGAAATCGGCGCGGGGCTGGGTGATTTTGCCGGCAAAGTCTGGCGCTTCGGTTTGATGGGCACATCCTGCCGTGTTGAGAACGTGATTTTCTGCTTGAATGCGCTGGAAACCATTTTGTCCGACATGGGTATGAAGGTGCAGCGTGGTGCGGCAGCAGCGGCTGCTCATCAGCGCTATGCGACTAACCCTATGTTCTAAGGGCGTTAAACGTAGATAAATTGTTTTTCATACCACTTTCTTGTCCTGCGCGATGAGGAAGTGGTTTTATCTTTTCACTGATTCATCCTGGTCAGTCCGGTCATTATGGTGTTGGATTTTCCCGTGACAATTATCACAGCGCCGCTACTTTCGTTTGTTTTGTCATTTTTTTCCATCGCATGGTTAATTAAAAGAAAAGCCGGCTGGGGGCTGGATCATCCCAATGCACGCTCACTGCATACCGTACCGGTTCCACGCACTGGTGGATTGGGTTTGTTACTGGGTATGACTGTTACATGGTTGTGCATTTCCGCACAAATCCCGCTCATTATCTGGGTCTGTATCGGCCTGCTGATGGTGATATCATTGCTGGACGATATCCGGCATGTGCCGGTGTGGTGCCGGTTGTTGATACATACTCTCGTTGCGGCCGCATTTTCCGCGGTTTTTTTGCTGTCTGCTCATGGCTGGTTCATTGCACTGGGTGCTATGACGGCGGTGATCTGGATGTGCAATCTCTATAATTTCATGGATGGTTCGGATGGGCTGGCAGGTGGTATGACGGTTATCGGGTTCGGATATTACGGTTTGTTTGCATACTTGGCCGGTAACAGCAATTTTGCCATGATCAATTTTTCGATAGCGGCTGCGGCACTGGCTTTTTTGTTGCATAACTTTCATCCTGCGCGTATCTTCATGGGCGACGTTGGCGCTATTCCACTTGGGTTTCTGGCTGCGGCACTGGGGATACTGGGGTGGCTTAACCAACTATGGTCACTGTGGGTACCCCTGCTGATATTCTCACCGTTCATCGCGGACGCGACAGTGACGCTGATCAAGCGCTTGTTGCACGGCGAGAAAATCTGGCAAGCGCATCGTGAGCATTATTATCAGCGTATGGTGCAAAGCGGCCTGGGGCATCGCAATACGGCATTATGGGGGTATGTGTTGATGCTGATCACTGGTGGCTGCGCAGTATGGGCGGGTAACCAGGATCCGCCGGTGCAAAGTTGGACTGTCACGGTTTGGAGTGGCATTTATTTGCTGTTGATGTTGATTACTGACCGGTATCAAAAAAATTAATCCAACCGGGGATAGGATGTTTCTCAAAAAATACGGGATACGCACGTTTATCGCCTTTATCCATGATTTTATCGCGATCGCCGCTGCTTGGTGGCTAGCGTATTTACTCCGTTTCAATTTTGAAATTCCCGCTGCCTCGGTGCAGTTGTTGCTGGAAATTTTGCCTTGGACGGTACTGATTCAGGGGGGGTTGTTTTTATGGTTCGGGCTTTACCGGGGATTATGGCGTTACGCCAGCTTGCCGGATTTAAAGCGGATTTTTGTTGCGGTGATGTCCGGAACCGTCACTTTTCTATTGATCCTCTGGTTGCTTGGCTTACTGGCCGAAGTTCCGGGTGCGGTGATCGTGCTGGTGCCGTTGCTACTGATGCTCATCATGGGCGGGAGCCGCTTGATTTATCGCGCCTGGAAAGAGCGCCGCTTGTACGGACTGGAAAGCAATGAAGCCAAATTGGTTTTAATCATCGGCGCGGGCAGCACCGCGGTGAATCTGGTCAAAGCTTTGACGGGAAGCCGTGAATGGCATGTGGTCGGTATGCTGGATGATGATGCGCGCAAATTGGGCACGCGCTTGCAAGGGATCCGGGTATTGGGCAGGATCGACGAGCTGCCGCACTGGGTGCACAAACTGAATGTCGAGCACGTGATTATCGCCACACCGTCAGTTTCCCGTCAGATTCACCGCAAGGCTTTGGAAATGTGCTCGGAAATCGGTGTGAAAGCGATGACGGTGCCGTCGTACGCGGATTTGATCAGCGGCAAGGCAATGGTGACGAATATCCGCGAGATCCAGTTGGATGATTTGCTCGGCAGAGCGCCTGTGGTTCTGGACGATGATGGCCTGCACGGTTTGTTGACGGGGAAAGTGATTCTGGTGACAGGAGCGGGCGGTTCGATCGGTTCCGAATTGTGCCGTCAGCTGGCCGCATTTGAACCGGATCGTATCGTTTTTCTTGAACTGAGCGAATTTGCGCTTTACAGCATTCAGGAAGAATTTACGCCGCGTTTTCCCGCTATGAAAATGTCGTTCGTGATCGGCGACATCAAGGATCGTGCGCGCATGATGCAGTTGTTCGCGCAATTCCGCCCCGCAGTGGTTTTTCACGCCGCTGCCTACAAGCACGTACCGCTGATGGAGGAAGAAAATGCCTGCCAGGCGCTGCTGAATAACGTATTGGGTACATACGTGCTGGCGCAGGTCGCTATCAATTTCGCGGTAGAAAAATTTGTTTTGATTTCAACCGACAAAGCGGTCAATCCGGTCAGCGTCATGGGCGCCAGCAAGCGTCTGGCGGAAATGGTGTGCCAGGCATTGCAGCAAAATACACAAGCGGGTCAAACCGGCCGAATGCATTCGACTTGCTTTGTGATGGTGCGTTTCGGCAACGTGCTGGGCAGCACCGGCAGTGTCATTCCAAAGTTTCGCGAGCAGATTGCCAAAGGCGGTCCGATTACCATCACCCATCCAGACATGACGCGCTACTTCATGTCCATTCCCGAAGCGGCGCAATTGGTATTGCAAGCGGCGTTGATGGGCGGCGCCAACGGCGGCGGGGAAATATTCGTGCTGGATATGGGCGATCCGGTCCGGATCGTCGATCTGGCCAACGACTTGATTCATTTATCCGGATTGGGAGAAGACGATATCCGGATCGTCTTCAGCGGATTACGGTCGGGAGAAAAACTGCATGAAGAGTTGTTGTCCGCCGGCGAAAACACACTGCCGACGCCGCATCAGAAATTGCGCATTGCGCAGGCCCGGCAAGTCGATGAGCAGTGGCTGTCGGATTTGACGGCGTGGTTGAATGAGATTTCGGTATTAAGCGATCAGGAAGTGCGGGATGAGCTGGTGAATTGGGTGCCGGAATATCATAGCAAAGAGTGAAACACGGGTAACGGATCGCCTAACCTTGTTTATAACCAGTCTACGTTCTCGCAACAGCAGTTTTAACTAAATGCCCTGACGGCATTGTCCGCAATGTACGCATCTATTCCTCGCTACGTAAGTGAATGAATTGAGCAACCAGCGCCGCTCGTGAATTTACACCCAGTTTGGCGAACATGCGCCGCAAGTGTGTGCCGACGGCCCATGTGCTGATTTCAAGTACGGCGGCGATTGTTTTGTTGGGATAGCCCTTCGCGACCATCCGGGCAATTTCCTGTTCGCGCGGACTGAGTGCTATGGTGGTTTCTTGCTCGCACACTCCGCGCATGAGGATAACGCGGTAGCCATTAAATTCGCGGTCAAATAGAACATCGGAAGGAGATTTTTCAGCAGGGTTGTTACGGTCTTGCATACTGCTGAGGAGTTCATTGGCAAGCAGTGTCGCCATGTCCATTTCCGGTTTACCGGATCCGGCGCGCCGGGGGTGCGCACATGCCCCGCCAGATTTTTCTGTTGGCATTAAGCGGCGGCGTAGTGTTTTCTTTTCTGCAATGGCCATAGATGCATTTTTTGTCACTGACTGATATTTCAATCTGATATGTTGGTTGGGTTAACACATCGTATTTTTGCGCCTTGTAGCATAGCCTTGCTAGAGCGTGTGGACAATTAAATTATTTATATTTGTCCCTGAGAATCAGAGATTGTGATTTACTGTTTATAAACAGT
>JBDHRU010000178.1:0-5225 GCA_039807765.1 Nitrosomonas sp.
AATTTGCCAAGCGCCGGGTGGTTGTGGGGGCGAATGTGCATAACCGCGACATCGGTAGTTTTGTCGCGGAGCTGCAGGAGCGGGTTGCTAAAGAAGTGAAGCTGCCACCGGGTTATTATTTCTCGTGGGGCGGGCAATTCGAAAATATGGAGCGCGCCATGGCCAGGCTCGCTATTATCGTACCGATTACTTTCATGGCGATTTTCTTCCTGCTGTTCATGCTGTTTAACTCGGTGAAGCTTGCATTGCTTATTTTCACGGCATTGCCGTTTGCTTCCGTCGGCGGTGTTATCGGTCTATTCCTTACCGGTGAATATTTGTCGGTGCCGGCATCGGTGGGTTTCATTGCAGTGTGGGGTGTCGCTATCTTGAATGGTGTGGTACTGGTTTCTTTTATCAAGGAACTGCGGGAGCAAGGGTTGACCGTGCAAGAGGCGGTGAAAACAAGCTGTGAGGCGCGTTTTCGTCCGGTTCTGATTACTGCTGCGGCCACGATACTGGGTTTGGCGCCGTTCCTGATATCTACCGGTCTTGGCTCCGAGGTGCAGAGACCGTTGGCCATCGTGGTGATTTGCGGATTGATTACCGCGACGGTGATGACCAAGGTGGTTGTGCCCATGCTGTACCGCTGGTTTGATGACTATAAGGGCGATGCGCCGCCGGCCGTACCTAAACCGAATGAAATCGCCGTAGGTAGCGGTAAAGTAGTTACAACAGGCGAAACGCCAGCGCAGCCATCAACGTAGGGAACAGCGCGGCAACGAGTAGTCCTAGCGGATGAATCGACTGTTCGTCGAACTTGCTTTTGAGAATTGCGAAACCGGCAGGGTTGGGTGCATTGGCGATGACGGTCAGTCCGCCACCGGTGACCGCGCCGGCAACCAAGGCGATTTTGAATTCTTCGTTCAATCCTTCGACCAGCGATCCCAGATAAGTGAGCGCGGCATTGTCGGTAATTGCGGTCAATGCGGTAGCGCCGAAGTATACCGCAGTATTATCCATATCCATGAGAAGCGGCTGCAGCCACCACTGCTGCTGCCCACCAAGCACGACCAATCCCGCCAGGAAGAATGCAACCAGTAACGCTTCACGCAGAATCAGTGGATTTTGGTACTGATGATAAGCGGTGGTGAAACCCAGGAAGAAGAGAAAGATCCCCATGAATGCCACTGGATGGTGAGCGGATAATACCACGAGCGCTAGAAATGCCAGGTGAATCAATACGACCGCTAGCGGTGTTTTTGCTACGGCAGTGCCTTCTTTCTGACCGGTGCGCTTCAATTCATGCCGGAATAACCCAGTTACGGCTAGCGCGTTGACAATCACTGCTAGTGCGGCTTTCCAACCGAAAGTAGTCATCATAAAGCCGATATCCCAGTGCCATTTTGCGGCTACCATCAATACCGGCGGTGCTGCATAGGGAGTCAGCGTACCGCCGATTGAGACATTGACAAATAAAACGCCAATCGTTGCGTATTTCAGACGAGTGGATATTGCCTTGCTGAATAAGGTGTCGCGCAACATCAGAGCAGCGAGCGTCATGGCGGCGGGTTCGGTGATAAATGAGCCGAGCAAGGGGACGAAGGCCAGCAATAAGAAGTACATCGCCGTCCCCGTATGAACGGGTAAAACAGCCGCTGTGCACCGGACGGTTGCGGCGGTAAAATCCAGAATCGGGCGTGTGCCGGCAATCACCATAATGACAAATACAAACATTGGTTCGGTGAAATTGCGTGACTCGAGATAGTCGATCGCCGCTTGCTTGCCGCTTGCAGTAAATATGAACAGAATCAAGACCATCGCCCAGAAGCCGAATACCACTTCCACTTCACCCAGTAAATGCCAGATGCCGGCATGGCGTGGCTGGTTGTGCGCCAAGTGCTCGAAGAATTTGGTCGAGAAAGTGTGAATGACTGCCAGTGCAAATAACACGGCGGCGATCAGCTCAATGGATGTCGGATTAGTCATGATGAATTGTTGATAGTCGGGCATGGTGCGAAGATAGCATTTTTTTGTTACAGCATGGATAAATACCCATGCTTTAGGGAAACGCTGATTAATTGACTATACGAGTGAATCACTTCGTTGCACGGTACTCGCTCCCTCGCCTATCTTGTCGATAGGGTCTCGGTTGCTGCGTTCCGTGCGCCTCGTGCTGCGCTCGTATAGTCAATTAATCAGCGTTTCCTTTACTAAAAAGGATTGCGTGATCCGTGAGTCATCATGACAATTTTTACGTGTTGCGGAGAAACGGAACAATCTACGTTATTATAATGAGTGGTGTACTTCCTTATTTGCTCGGTATGCTTAAGTGATTTCGTATTTGATCCGCTTGATACTTTTTTCTATCCTTGGCATTTATAAATAACGGGCGCGTATGAAAGATATCGTCACCTCATTGATCATCGTATTTCTGTCAACTTTCTGGAGCGGGCAGGTAAATGCGGATATTGATGTTGCAGTGGAATACAAAGAGACGATTGGCCGGTATATCCAGGTTTATCAGCAGGGCAATGCTGATTTGCAAATGCAAGATGCTTTGCTGGCGTATCGAAACGGCCAATTCACACCTTCCGGTAATTCTATTCTTAATTTCGGCATCGGTGCAAAACCGGTATGGCTGGCATTTAAAGTCAGAAATGATGGCTATAAAGCGGTGCACCGGAATCTTCTGCTGGAAACTTCCTGGCTGGATAAAATCGATATTTATTTTCTGCGGCAAGGCGAGTTGATCGACAGCCACCATATGGGGGATAGTTTGATATTTTCCCGGCGGCCGCTTGATCAGCGGTTTTTTGTCACCGGCTATGATTTTAGTGTCGGTGAGATAACGGTGCTGATCCGGGTGGAATCGGACGATACCATGGTTTTACCGGTTTATTTTATCAGCGATGAGAAGTTAGCCGATAAAAATCAATTGCAAGCGTATAGCTACGGCTTCATGTATGGCGTCATCCTGGCTTTGGTTGCTTACAATGCGATGCTCTATGTTGGGTTGCATACCACGCCCTATCTGTTTTATTCGATTTACCTGTTGTTCTTCTTGCTGTTGAACGTCGCTTATACCGGTCATGGCTATCAGTGGTTGTGGCCGGAATCGCCGGATTGGCAAAAATGGGCCAATCCGGTATTGATCATGGCGTGCACAGTGAGCGGTTTTGCCTTTGCATTACAATTCCTGAATATCAAAACTGCTTGGCCTCGCGTTTACCGCTTCATCATAGCGAGCTCGGTTGTTTTTTGCACCCTGATGCTACTGGCGATGTTGAGCGGCGAATTTGTCGTATCGTTGCTGATCTCTCTGGTTTTTATTTTTTTCTTTTATATTTCTTCAATCGGATTGGGTGTCATTTCACTGAAAACCGGTAACCGGTTCGCCAAGTATTTTTTGCTGGCGTCGATTTTTACCATAGATGGCGGCATTATTACCGCCAATGCCATCTGGGGCTTGATTCCATTTAACGAAATGACGTACCGGGCAACGGATATCGGCATGACGATGGATGCCATTTTGCTGGCATTGGCATTGGCCGAACGCTTTAACATCAATCAGAACGAAAAATTGCTAGCGGAAAAGATGGCGGGTATAGATTCGCTGACCAATCTGAATAACCGGCGGTCTTTTTATAAGTTTGTTCAACCGATCTGGGCCATGGGGCTACGCAGCAAGAGCAACACTTCGGTCATTATGCTGGATATCGACAATTTCAAGCTGCTCAACGACACTTACGGTCATGCGCTGGGGGACTGTGTTCTGGTGCAACTCGCGGAAGCGTTGCAGAAAGAAGCGCGCAGCGGGGATATTCTGGCGCGCTGGGGCGGTGAAGAATTTCTGATCTTTCTGCCGGAAACCCGGTTAACCGATGCCGTAACCATTGCCGAACGGATGCGTAACAAAATCAGCGCTATCCAGCTGACGAGCGAGAAAAATAAAAAACTTTCCTTTACCGCCAGCTTTGGTGTGGCGCATACCAATGCGGTGAATGTATCGCTGGATGAGTTGATTTCCCAAGCCGATCGGCAGCTTTACCGCGCCAAGGGGCAGGGACGTAATTGCATATGTTCCGATTGATTAGGAAGCTCTGAAAAACGACCGCGTTCAGCCACACTACGTTGAAATCACGTTCAAGATATTCATTACTCAATGTGAACTGCGCTTTTTTCTTCTGAGCTTCTTTAGGGGGTGCATGATCGTGAGTAAAGCGCCATTGCAGGTATCCGCAGCCAAGTTGTTTATTTTATGGTGTGAAGTTTCCTTAATGCGGTTTCCGGAAACTCGCAATGATTTCATCGTCACTTTCGTCAAGCTCATCACAGCTTACTTCCAATTCATCAATCAGCTCCACGATACGGCTATCCGGCATCATGCCGTCGGCTAATGCGCAATCATCATCTCTGTTCGAGGGATCGGCATCACCCGTATCATTCAATAAAAAAATTTTCAGCGCCATGACAATCTCCTTGCAAATGGGCTAATACGTTATCAGTAGAGCACACTGCTGAGAATTGTAGAGCAAGGATTAGAAAGGATTTTCTATGATAATTCCGATATTGGGGTGTGCTGCTGTAACTTTACGGTTACGGCTGACGACGATGCCGGAAAGCCGATGAACGGCGGTGATTCAGTTCAAGTGGTGTGCACGGAAAACCGAGTGGGAAGGAGGGGCGGGCTTATGCCCATCGCGTGCGCACATGCGCCCGGTTCAATGCCAGCCATTGCAAAGCAATGATAGCGCTGGCCGATACGATTTTGCCCGAATTCAGAAAGGTGAGGGCAGTATTCAGTGGTACTACGTGCACTTTAATGTCTTCATCTTCTTCGGCTGCGCCGTGTATGCCACCGGCATGGGTCGAATCTACCCGGCCGCAAAATAATGCCACACGTTCCGTGGCGCCGCCCGGGCTGACGAAGAAGTCGTAAAGGGGAATGAGATCGCCAATGATGCAATCGGCTTCTTCGATACTCTCGCGTTTAACGACATCTTGAGCTGTTTCGCCGGTCTCGATCATACCGGCGACGATTTCAAATAACCACGATCCATCTGGCGCGGCTAATGCACCGACGCGGAATTGTTCAATCAAAATGACTTCATCGCGGATGGGATCATACGGCAAAACAGCAGCTGCGTGGCCGCGTTCAAATACTTCGCGCACCAGCGGATGACTCCATTCGCCGCTGAAAAGCCGGTGACGCAGGCGGTATTTTTCAATGCGAAAGAAACCTT
>JBDHRU010000179.1:0-5166 GCA_039807765.1 Nitrosomonas sp.
TCCTAGTACGAGAGGACCGGAGTGGACGCACCTCTGGTGTACCGGTTATGACGCCAGTCGTATCGCCGGGTAGCTATGTGCGGACGAGATAACCGCTGAAAGCATCTAAGCGGGAAACTCTCCTTAAGATAAGACTTCCCGAGAGTATAACTCTCCTAAAGGTTCGTCGAAGACTACGACGTTGATAGGTCGGGTGTGGAAGCATAGTAATATGTTAAGCTAACCGATACTAATTGACCGTGAGGCTTGATCCTATAACTTTAATAATTTATGTGCATATAGCTAACCATATTTTACTTTTCCATTATGAATAATTTAAGTAGAAATTATTCAATCACCAGTTACGCTTGGCGGCCATAGCACTTTGGACCCACCTCTTCCCATCCCGAACAGAACCGTGAAACGAAGCTGCGCCGATGATAGTGTGCATTCGCATGTGAAAGTAGGTTACCGCCAAGCATTCTACAATAAAAAACCTCTCATCAAGAAAAATTGATGAGAGGTTTTTTACTTCTATCAGATGAAAATTAACTTACAGTTATTTTCGCTACAGCTATCAAAGATGTTTATCATCTTACTTTTACTTACTATCAGTTCATTGGATGATGAATGATTAGGTATGCTCCACATTTTTTATCGCTATGGATTCAATGCTTCGCCACTTGTGGCGGGGTGCTTTATCGAATGAGAAAATGAATTTGTAGAAAAAAGGACGTTACAATTATTCACAAATCGGATATCCAACAAACTTTATTCATGATTTGAGTGTGTGCTGTTATGAGTGAATCTGAAATTAAAAAAGAAGATTGGGAAAGGCGATTACTTGAGAATCTTGCTTTGGCTTCGCTGCAGGAACAACGCCGTGCCCGTATATGGGGCATTTTTTTTAAGTTGATTACTTTTCTGTATCTTTTCATTCTATTGTTTGTCGCACTAGGCTGGATTGAGGATGGAAAGGTGCGTATTGCCGAAAAACATACTGCATTAATTGAATTAAAGGGAATGATTACCGCGGATAGCATCAGTAATGCGGATAAAGTCAATACCGGTCTGCGATCTGCTTTTGCAGATAAAAATACGAAAGGAATAATATTACGAATCAACAGTCCCGGGGGAAGCCCAGTTCAAGCAGGTCACATCCATGATGAGATCCGGCGCTTACGCTCCAAATATCCCGATATACCATTATATGCGGTGATTGATGATATTTGCGCTTCCGGGGGCTATTATGTCGCTGCCGCTGCCGATAAAATTTTTGTCGACAAAGCAAGCTTGGTTGGTTCAATCGGTGTCTTGATAGATGGTTTTGGGTTTGCCGGTACGCTGGAGAAACTTGGCATAGAGCGCCGATTGTTGACAGCAGGTGAAAACAAAAGCTTTCTGGATCCGTTTACTCCGTTAGATCCCGCGCAAAAAGAGCATGCGACACAGTTACTGCGTGAAATACACGAACAATTCATTCAGGTTGTAAAACAAGGACGAGGTGAACGCTTAAGGGATGCGCCGGAAATATTCAGTGGAATAGTGTGGACAGGACAGAAAAGTATTGATTTAGGACTCGCCGATGAAATGGGTGATGCGAATTATGTGGCGCGTGAAATTATACAAGCGGAAACATTGGTAGATTTTACGCCGCATGAAGGTCTGTCCGATTTATTTAACAAACGCTTCAGTCAAATTGTTTTTAAGATTTTATCCGATCTTGCTGTGAGCGTGCGCTAAAAGATATTCTTCATTTTCTGACTATTTCTGCTAGAGTACGTTCTACCCCGATTTGCCATGCCGGAAGCATCAAATCAAAAGTCTGTGCCAGTTTCAGCGAACTTAAGCGTGAGTTGAACGGACGCTGTGCCGCTGAGGGGAAATCGCTACTGGTTATCGGTTGTAAAGCTGTCGACTGGATTTTGAGTGGTAAGTTTGCGCTTTCTGCACTTTTCAAGATAAATTTGGCAAATTCGTACCAAGAAGTGCTACCGCTCGCAGCTAGATGGTACAAGCCTGAGATTTTGGGTTTATGCTTAGTCGTGAGCAGCGCGAAAGCGGTAATATCAGCAATCAATTCAGCGCCTGTCGGGGATCCGATTTGATCATTGACGACAGTCAATTTATCCCGCTGCTGCGCTAAGCGAAGTATGGTTTTTATGAAATTATTTCCATTGGCCGAATATACCCAGCTGGTGCGAAAGATCAAATGTAAACAGCCGGAAGCTTGAATATTTTTTTCCCCCTCCAACTTGGTTTGTCCATATACGTTCAAAGGTTCTGCCGTATCAGTCTCAACAAAAGGCTGGTCACCGTAGCCGTTGAAAACATAATCCGTTGAGTAATGAATTAACCAAGCATTTAGTTGCCTTGCCTCATGCGCAATAACACCGGGTGCCTGAGCATTCAGCCTATGAGCCAATTCGGATTCGCTTTCCGCTTTATCGACAGCAGTATAAGCCGCCGCATTGACAATGATGTCGGGGGCGATTTTCCGTATCGTTTGCTGAATCCCGGTGAAGTTGGTAAGATCGCCGCAAAAATCTGTGCTTGTTGAGTGTAAGGCGATCAGCTCGCCTAGCGGTGCAAGACTGCGTTGTAATTCCCAACCCACCTGGCCATTTTTACCAAACAACAAAATTTTCTTCACGGTAAGCCTGCGTAATTCTTATTTATCCATTCCTGATAAGCACCGGTTTGTACATTAGCAACCCACTGTTGATTATTGAGATACCAGCGGATGGTTTTGCGAATGCCGGTAACGAATGTTTCAGTTGGTCTCCAATTAAGTTCGCGTTCGATTTTCATTGCATTAATGGCGTATCGCCGATCATGTCCCGGCCGATCTTTGACATGTGTAATGAGACTATGAAAATCCCTATTGGGGTGTGATTCCTCTAATAAAGCGCAGATCGTTTGTACGATTTCGATATTGGGTTTTTCATTCCAGCCGCCAATATTATAAGTTTCTCCCGGAATACCTCCCTCCAGAACACGGCTGACTGCGCTACAGTGATCGGTTACATACAGCCAATCGCGGATTTGCTGCCCGTCGCCATAGATCGGTAAAGGTTTTCCTGCGAGCGCGTTGACGATCATTAAAGGAATCAATTTTTCCGGAAATTGAAACGGCCCGTAATTATTGGAGCAATTTGTAGTCAGTACCGGCAAACCGTAGGTATGGTGATAGGCGCGCACCAAGTGATCACTGGAAGCTTTACTGGCTGAATAGGGACTATTGGGCTCATAACGGTGCTCTTCGATAAAAGCGGGTTCATTTTTGCTTAATGAGCCATAAACTTCGTCGGTCGAAACATGTAGGAAGCGGAAATCTTGCTTTGCGGTGGAATCTAATTCGCGCCAGTAAGCATGTGTTGCTTCCAACAAGCGAAATGTCCCTAGAATATTGGTTTGAATAAATTCTTCCGGACCAAGGATCGAACGATCGACATGACTTTCGGCTGCCAAGTTGATAATTGCGCGTGGTTGATACTGTGTCAATAATTCTGCAACCAGCTGGATATCTCCAATATCGCCTTTGACAAAAATATGCCGTGAATCCCGAGATAAGGAAGAAAGATTGTGTAAATTACCGGCATAAGTCAATTTATCGAGATTGATGATTCTTTCATCCGACTGTGCCAGCCAATCCAGAACAAAATTACTGCCGATAAAACCTGCGCCACCCGTAACTAAAATCATTCAATTTCCTAGAAGAATAGGTTGTTATTCATTGCAATGAAATGTAATACCTGAAAGATTTGAGGCCATTCTGACATTGATTCACTCAGATTCCCATACCGGTAAAATTCCCGCTTCACCGGATTTTACTTGAAATTCGCAATCGATGCCGATTTCCGGGACCCATACTAGGTGTTCGCCGCAGAATAACAGCGGTATATTGCTCCGTTGCCAGGGCGGAACGGATGCCTCCTGCAGTAAATTTTTCAAACTCCTGCGCGGGCGGTTGCAAGCCGGTGAAAAACATTCACCGCCAGTGCGGACACGCACAGTAACCGGTTCAGTTCGTAATTTCTGCTGATCAATACCTTGATTCACAACCCGCGTAAAACGGATCGCGCCGTTTAAATGTGGTAGTGCCAACCATGCTTCGCCCTGCCATGCGCAGTGATCAAAGTTTTGAATTTGTGTTTTCTTATGCAGAATATAAACAGCACCTTTGAAACAGCGAATTTCGTGATTGCCGAAAGTGATGTGGATCTGATTGTCCCTATTGGCCGACAGCAACTGATTGGCAATATCTTCCAGTTTTGCTGTGCTGGGGAGCATCGTTCCTTGTTGTGCCAGAGTGTATCGCAGGAGATTTTTTACTCGTGCAGAACTTAGTTTGCGAATGTGATCGATCTGTAGCTTGCCGCAAACAAGGCAGTTTTCACTATCCATTGCCGCCAATTCATCCAGCAGTTGCGATGTCTCGGCGAAGTGACGGCTGGTGCGTAATAATGTGCTGGGATAATTGGGGTAGCGCTTTCTTAGTAGAGGCAGAATGTCATGACGCAGGAAATTTCGATTGAAGACCGTGTCATCATTGCTTTCGTCGCTTATCCATTGCAATTTATTTTGCTGTGCATACGCTTCAATGCTATTGCGGGAAATTTCCAGCAGCGGCCGCAGTATCTGCGGTGCGTTAGCGGAATTTTGCTTCCGGACAACCGGCATGGCGCTCAACCCTCGGATTCCAGCGCCACGGAATAATTGCAGGAGCAATGTTTCGGCTTGATCATCAAGGTGTTGTGCTGCGACTATATAATCCGTTTGCATGCGGCTGAAAACGCGGTACCGTTCTTCCCGTGCAATTGCTTCGAGACTAACCCCGGTTTCTTTTTTTATTTTCAGATAGGTGATGTGAATGGAAATGCCATAAGCATGGCAGAGATCGCAACAGAACCTGCTCCAGCGGGTTGCGTTACTGCTGATGCCATGATTGACATGCACGGCGGAAAGCGAAAACGGTATTTGCTTGGACAGCACCATGAGGATGTCCAGTAACACGACTGAATCGATCCCGCCGCTCAGTGCGATCGTTAGATGATCGCCCGGTTTGATGTGAGCAAGTAAGACTTCTTGGGCGTTATCGATCAGGTTGTTCGATTTTGACTTCCTTGAATGAGCCATAGGCCATCAGCCGGTCCAGCCGTTTTTCTAGAAGTGCTTCGATTGAAC
>JBDHRU010000180.1:0-5125 GCA_039807765.1 Nitrosomonas sp.
TGTTCGATCAAGCTGGTCTTGAGGCGGGGGCTCACGGACGGACCACGGGGCTGCAGGCAGGGCTGCGGACTATGCCGACTTGCACAAGCAATTGTCTGTCATGACGTTTTCATAGAGTGGGAAGATGCGTTTGCCCTAGCACACCTGCTGATTCTGCGCAAATGCGTGGATCGACGGTTCAGGCATTGCGGGTATTGTGTCGAGGGCGGTTAATAAGCGCTGTAAGCGGTGCGTGAGAGTGTGGAAAATGAATAGGATATCTGACATGGCTATGACTTCCAATCTAAGCGCAACCAAGCGCCCAAATGTAAAACTTCCATCCTTGGTAACAGAAAGCCTTGCGGCGACGCTCCCTGTTTTCGAAATGGATCGCTCAAGATTGATAAATGGACGCTTAATTTTTGATCGTGACGGAGGCTTTAATAGAGCGATTTCGAAGGGTTTTTTCTTGATCAAAATCCCAAATGAGATCGATGCATCAGTAGGAGATGTTTTTTCGCGACACTTCTTTGAGGCACTTCGCGGTGATGCACTTGATAGCTATAGAGGCTTCCGAGAAATAAAAATGCAAGGCGACTATCAAGGATATTTTGATCGCGAACACGACCAGTGGGAAAATTTTTACATCGAGATGAGTAATTGGAATGACATCTTGCCGCCTGATGTCACTCGGATTGGGCATCAAATGACTGATCTGGGGATTGCCATTCTTCGGAATATCCTAAGTGGTTTAAAAATTCCAATCAGTGATTGGGCCTTGGTTACAGGAGGTCTAACTGAAAAAAAGGGACATCAAATGCTAGCATTTAATCATTTTCGCTCAAACAAACCTGTACGCGGTAGCAAGTTTCACCGTGACTCCGGATGGGTCACTGTCCTTAAATCAACCGAACCTGGACTCATTGCGCTGATCGAAGATCAATTATGGCGTGTTAACCCCGAGCCTGGATATTTTATAGTTAACTTTGGCAGTTCGATCGAAGTCCTCACGGCGTATCTGCAGAATCCTGTCCGCGCGAGCATTCATGGAGTAGTTAGAACTGAACGCATAAAAGGGACACCTAATCGGACCTCTTATGTGACGTTCCTTGACTCCAGTCTATCCAGTATGATTTTTTGCTACAAAGATGGTGGTCTCGTGCCACTGCAAACAATGGCCGAGTTCGCAGACCAAGAAGT
The DNA here is from genome assembly GCA_039807765.1 of Nitrosomonas sp. Taxonomy (GTDB): domain Bacteria; phylum Pseudomonadota; class Gammaproteobacteria; order Burkholderiales; family Nitrosomonadaceae; genus Nitrosomonas. The sequence continues at coordinate 1,180 of JBDHRU010000180.1, forward strand.
AAGTCGAACCTACGACGACGATAATGAGACGCTTTAAAGGGGGGCTATTATGGACGTATGGCAGACTGCCGTTCTTATGCCTGATGGCAGGCTTGAGTTTGACGACCCTAAAGGTTTTAGCAAAGCGCTGAAAGATGGATTTTTCTTTATCCATTCTCCCGATATTGATCTCTCCGCCGGTGATCGGTTTGCGCAGTCCTTCTATCTTTCAGAGAGTAGCGACGATCCTTATCGCGGATTCTCGCGCTTTACTGCTGTCGAGTTGGCAGAGCACGAAGGCTACTACCGGCGTGAAGCCGATCAAACGGAGCAGTTCTTTTTAGAGTCCCGTTTCTGGGGGCGTGTTTTTCCAAACCCCTTGGTTTTTCAAGCCAAGGCTATGCGCGCATTCTCGATCGATGTACTCCGCGGGGTGCTGGCTGGCTTGGAACTACCTATTGATCTCTGGGACAGAGCCACAGGGCTAGCGCTCTCTGGTTATGGAACTTATCATCTGACGTTCAATCACTTCCGCTCCAACTTCAGGGCGAGAGGTTTAAATGTACATAAAGATTCTGGATGGGTCACTATTTTACGGTCCATTGAGCCTGGATTAGAGGTGTTGCGTGATAATCGTTGGGAGGCGATTTTGCCACGACCAGGCTATTTTATTGTTAACTTCGGATGTGCAATGGAGATACTCATGCGTCACAGCGCAACGCCAGTGGCCGCAGCCGCCCATCGGGTAGCTGAAATCAAGCCATCACCAAGCAAGCCTGATCGCTTTTCCTATGCGCTGTTCGTCGATAGTAGCCTTGATGAGCGGATGTGTTCGGGGCTTTTCGAATATAGTCCGCAAAGAGGACTTGTATTGGCAATGAGTTTTAAAGCCTTCCTTGACGATATATTAAAAAATACTTATCAATCAGACACTCAAGGCCTCTACTAGACTGCAGGTGAGCATGCTATGAAACATTTAGTCATTCCTTGCGGCGACATCTATGAAGGCAGGCTTGCTTTTGCTAGTGAGCGTGACTGGGAGGATGTTCTCCTCAATGGCCTTTTCCATTTGAAAATACCAAAAGAGCTAGACTGCACGCATTGTGTAGAATTCTGTCGTTCGTTTTATCTTCCCTCTCGCCACGTTAAGGATAGTTACCGGGGGTGGCGAACTAAGCATATGCCGGGGTCGGTGCTCGGATATTCAAACACCGGCGCGGATCAGGTCGAAATGCTGCAAATCGAGTTGCATTTATGGGATGCATATTTGCCGAAAAATTTAACCAATGCCTTGCGAATTATGAATGATATCGGGCGCATCATTGTGCGCGCATTCTTTGCAAAATGTGGTGTTAAACAAGAGGATGTGGCCATCATTGCAGAGGGTATGGAGGCGAATGAAGCGCTTCAGTATGGTATCTTCAATCACTTTGAATCAAAAAAAAATGGTACAGATGGATTCACGCCACACAAAGACAGTGGCTTTCTTCAGTTGATGTACATTCATGAACCAGGCTTTGAGGCATGGGACGGTAGTTCTTGGTGTGCAATCGCCCCACTCCCGGGGCATCTCACTGCAGTGCTGGGTCATTCACTGGAAGTGCTAACCGAGATGATGCCGACCCGCGTGATAGCAAGTTACCATCGCGTTCGCATGGTTTGTGAAAATGATAGAACATCTTTTGGTATTTATCTCGGTCCGACGTTTAAGCAAAATCTTTACCAATATGACAATGATGGTAAACTTTCTGTATATATGCCATTTGAAGATTTTCAGCGGCAAAAAGCAATCGGCATGGGTTATGAGTTTCATCCTGCATTGAACGGAAAAGCTTTATGACAACGCGTTCTTTCATGTGGCTTGGAGCATCTGATTATGCACTACGCTTACTAGAGACTATACTTGTGGCGCATAATGATCGTTTGGTTTATCTGATTGATGCAGGTGCGGACAGATATCGGCATGAGATCGCGCAGCGCTTTGAGGGGCGACTCAGTTCAGAGTGCATCTTAGATGCCAGCATGTTAAAAGATCGAGCCTTTCTTGCCAAATTAATGAATGCACCGCCGCATGTCGCGATCTCAGCACACTTTCGTGAAATTCTTGCTGATGACTTCTTAAAAATTCCCGTCCACGGAGTTGTTAATGTCCATTCGGCATTTTTGCCTTATAATCGAGGTCACTGGCCCGAAGTTTGGTCAATCCTTCGCGGCACTCCTGCAGGGATAACGCTTCACTATATTGATAATGGTATTGACACGGGTGACTTTGTTGTGCAAAGAGAGGTTCCGGTGGCGCTCGAAGACACATGCGACTCCTTGGCGAAGAAGATTGAGGATGTCGGCATCGAGTTAATGACCGACTGCTGGCATAAAATTATTGATGGGACGATCGAGCGCATTCCGCAAACACAAAAGCTTTCACTCAATTTGATGTGCCATCTTGAGGATGTCTCGGAAATAAAGCTTAATGCCACATACACGGGTGCAGAGCTTCTTAACCGCCTTCGAGCCCTTACTATACCGCGACTCTTAAAGGGCGCTTTCTTCATTGATCCCCAAACAGGGGAGCGTATCCACGTTCGCGTGGAGATGAGTCGACAAATTAACGACGCAGGTTAGCCAAAATGAACTCAGAGAAAGATTTTGCCATCGCGGGTAAGCGCCCTTGCGATCTCATGCGCGGAGCAGTGCCAATTATCGATCTTGATATTCTTGATTACATACGACAACTTCCCTTTGGCTCGTTTTTCGTGGACTCAAACGACAAAAGCATGGATACCAGTATTCAAGATGAATACTTGGAATTTATTTCACAATGGATCACGCAATCGAAACTTAACTCAGTACATGGCCTTGAAACTTTTCCGCTTCGCCGTCTTACGTCTGGCAATACTCAAGCTTTTGATGATTTTTATATACGCTATCATGACCGCAACTTTAAGTTTCTTCCAGGTGAATATCCTTATCTTAGTAAATACGTGCGGGCTTGGGCGTTCTTGGACGAGCAGTCTCTCAACCGGAAGGACGCAGTAGTCATGAGCGCGCCATTCTCCGCGACAGGCAATATCCATCCGCGTTTCTTCCATGTCCTTGAACGAGCAGAAAATCTTGATATACCTGTATTTATCGACTGTGCTTTTTTTGGTATAACACGAGATTTGCATATCAATCTTAATTACAGATGCATTCAGTCGGTAGGCTTCAGTCTAAGTAAGGCGTTTGGGGCCGGTTGTTTTCGGTCAGGTATCGAGTTTTCAAAGCAAAGCGGTGGGCCGCTATCTATACAGAACGAATGGATATACGTACAGCTTCTTTCGGCTAAAATCGGTTTAGAGGTTGCTAAACAATTTTCTCCTGATTATATACCAGAAAAATACCGAAAACTCCAAACCGCCATTTGCGATGAGTATGGGTTAAAACCATCGAACACAGTAATTTTTGGCCTAAGCAGCGACGAAAAGTTCGGATTCTACGACGTGGATGGAGTCGTTAACCGGGTTTGCATAACCCCCGCTATTAAGAAATGTAATGATCGCTCTATCGGTTACAGCCGTAACTAGCCATCTCAGTTGCATGGTCTATGTGTCTGGTCCCGTGTGATCATATTTACCCAGGGAGCTACCCAAGGCAAACGCATCTTCCCATCCTATGAAAACGCCATACATGACCTGCACTTGCTGATGCTGGCATTGTCTGCCTCCCTGCCGGCGTTGGTGCATGAATAATCCGCCGGCCGAGTTTCCCCAATCCCGGGCGGTTCTTGCCTGTGCACGACCTGACTGACCGGCATTCCGAGGCCGGTCATCCGGTTCATGGCCGCGACGCGCAGGTAGCACTCGTTGACTTGTCCCTCCCACGAACGCGCCTGCAGGCGTTCCCCGAACAGCCCTTTGATGCGGCCCATCGCCGTCTCGGCGAGCGAGCGGCGGTGATAGCCGATCTGCTGCTTCCAGGCCTTGAGGCC
>JBDHRU010000181.1:0-5113 GCA_039807765.1 Nitrosomonas sp.
CAAGCAGACCATCTACAAGATGCTGCACAACCGTATGTACCTGGGCGAGATCGTCCACAAGGGCCAAAGCTTCCCCGGTCAGCATCAGGCCATCATCACGCCGGGCCAGTGGGATGCGGTGCACGCGCTGATCGCCACCGATGGCATCGAGCGGCGGCGCGACACCAATGACCGCATCCGCGAACCGGTGCTGCTCCGTGGCCTGCTATTCGCACCCGATGGCGAAAGGCTGGTGCCCAGCTATACGGTCAAGAAGGGCAAGACGTATCGGTACTACACGCCGGTCAAGCACCGACGCTTTGGTGCCTGGGCCAGCAGCCACGGACCGTTGCCGGCGGCGCCCATCGAGGAATTGGTGATCCAGCAGATCGTGGCGGCGCTGTCGGCACCGCACATCGTGCAATCGGTGTGGGATCGGATGCAGCAAATCCGGCCCGACCTCACGGAGCCGCAGGTCGTGCTGCCGATGCGCAACCTCGCCAGCCTGTGGCGGGAACTGTTTCCAGCGGAGCAATGCCGACTGGCGCAGTTGCTCGTCGAGCGCGTGGTGATTGCCGATGGCGGGCTGGAAATCATCTGGCGCGATCAGGGCTGGCAGGAACTGGCCGGTGAGTTGGTGCCCGGCACCATCGGCGCGGAATTGCAGGAATGGGAGCAGATGGAGGAGTTGGCATGAAACCCAAGGTCAGTGCCACCGGCACGCCAGTCGCCCGCGAGCGCCGGGATGGCGGACGGATCAAGCTCTCAACATTCATCCCGCTCAAGATCCGGAAACGCGGTGCCAGCAAGGTGGTGGTGCGGCCCGACGGCCAAGTCGAGGCACCAGGCAAGGTGGCCACGCAACACGACCAGCCCTTGCTGGTGGCACTGACTCGAGCTTTCTACTGGCAGCAACTGTTGGACGAGGGCGTGGTTGGCAGCGGCAGCGAAATTGCCCAGCGCGAAGGCCTGCACCACTCCACGGTCAACGAGCTGCTGCGGCTGACGCTGCTGGAGCCTGCCATCATCCAGAACATTCTTGCCGGGCAGCAGCCCCGGTGCATGAGCTTGCTGTGGTTCCAGCGGAACCCGCTGCCGACCGACTGGGTGGCGCAGCAGGAGGTGATCACGGCGTTCGATGCCTGACCGGTGGCCTTGGTTGATGATGAACCGGAGCGCGTAAGTAGTTGATTTTGCTAGGACACCATCTGCGCCTACCCGCAGGCCAAACAGAGAATAGAGACGGATCTGGAGGCAGAAACGCTGAAAACCGGGCGTTTTGGCCGGTGGCCACCCGCAGCACTGATGGCCGGAACCCCGTGTGGCGCGGGGATTTCAGGCAAGAAAAAGGGCCCGGAGATTATCCGAGCCCTTGTATATGGTGGGGCGGCGGGAATTGAACCCGCGTCCTTTAAAACTTCATCAATACTCGCTATTCTATAAAAATTTTACAGTTCTATTTCTCCAAATACCCCCATTAATACCCCCATTAATACCCCCAGTGTGTTTGGATAACTTTGGACTATCTATGCCAATTCAACCGTATGAACCTCAATTCCAACGTTCAAACGTGTACGAATAGCATCAAAAATAGCGGCGAGGTTATCCATGCTGGGATTACCTTTAGGCGATAACATGCGGTGCAAGCTTTTACTAGGTTTATCAGTCAGAACGGCCAAATGTTCAAATCCCACGGTGGCATTGACGAGATCGCGAAGGATAAGACGTGCTGTTTCCGGTTCGCCACTTAAAAACAAGGTTGCCGCTTCATCAAGAAGCGCCTTTGCAAATTCAGGATCGCGTTCGATGCGCTCAATAATTGTCTGCTTGAAATTTCGGGTTAGTGCCATGTAATTACCTCTTCGATTTTTCAGTTTTGCTAATAGTAGGCTTGGCTTTCTTTCGCATCTTGTATTCTTGGAGTAAAGCTTTTGCTCTATCAATATCTTTCTGTTGTCCGCGCTTAGTGCCGCCACCGAACAAGATGATGAGCATGTCGCCATCCTTGGTAAGGTAAATGCGGTAGCCTGGCCCCCAGTTGATGACATATTCACCAATACCGTCAAACCATTTCACGTTGGATGTATTTCCAAGCTCCAAACGCAATTTAGCCACAACAATTTTTGCGGCAGCTTGCGAATCAAGGTTGTCAAACCATGCTTTGTATGGATTTGAACCATCCAGGCAAATATATTCTTCAACCTTGATTTTCATGATTTATAGTAACTTATAAGTGACTATCATTCAAGTGCAGGATAGGCGATCCTTGATTTCTCTTACAAGCATCGTTGCAAATTCATTAATATCAGGCTGCTCAACTTGCTGCGGTTTTGCCAAATCACGGATGATTTCCCCTTGCCGCTGACAAGCAACTCCGCCATAACTCAGAAAAGTCGTTAATACTTTTTCATGTCCAAGATTTTGGCTCCAGGCTTTGAACTGCTCGGGAGTTTTGCAAACTTCCTCACCAAGCCGGACAAGGGTATTTCTAAAACTATGCGGGTTGAAATACGGCAGGCCAGCATCGTTAAAAGCTTTGCGAAATATCGTTCGTATTGGCGTGGCATTGCTCCAATGCTTCCGATCAAGCCCATCAGCCGCAAACTGCATGGATGAACCCAGTGCAACACGCGTCGCAGGAAATAGCGGATCGTCATTACCCCAGAGTTTTTCTTCACGTAAATATGTCACCCATTCCGTGACAATTTCTCGAATTTCATCACCTACCGGGAAAAAGAAAGTGTCAAAAGTTTTGCTGAATTTTGTGTTCACTTCACGAGCATCTTGATTAACACAGTTTTCGATTAAATCGACATGTTTCAGCTTTATTGAGGCAATGGCACTATCTCGCGCACCGGTCAGTAATGCAAATGCGATCACAGCACGATTCCGTTTTTCAATATCCGTTTGATGCGGCATAGCGCTGATCACATGCTTAATTTGCTCAAGTGTCGGCGATTTTTGTTCCCGCTGCGTGGTAGCGATGCGTGTATCTTTATCGGATAGGTTGAAATACTCCGCATCGGAATACTGAAGGCGCGATTTATATCCCGATTGCCATGCCAGCCATTGAAAAAAACGCTTCAGTTGTGTCAGCGTCGCGTGCAAGGTCGCTTTGCTCAATCTTTCACCAGACTGCTGCGCCTTTTGCTCAGCCAAGTGCTTCTTGAATGCAATCGCCTGTTCGAAGTGAAAAGCCTTGAAGTCTCTATGTTTGGTATGAACTTCAAACCGTGCCAGCGCTTTTGCGGTAGCATCGATAGTTGCTTCGCTATTGCGCATCGCTTCTTTCAAATAGGCGAAATATTTGCGTTTGATCCGTTCATTTTCGGCATTGTATTTTGTCATGTTTTAGTACTCCCTTTTCAAGTCACTGTTTACGCTGGATTGATTGCTATCAATTAAGTGCTCCAGTGCTTGCGGCAGCGTGATGGTCATTTCCCCACGCACTTGCTCCAGTTTCGATAAGCTGACGCGCCGGTTCATGATCTTGTCGCAATCCGGACAAATGGCTTCCAGGTTTCCGATTTTCTCCGTGATAATCCGGTAATCGGCCATATCGCCAGCAGGCTTCTTGGGGGCGCGGCAACAGACGCAATACATTTCACCCGGTTTGCATTGCTGTTTGTTTTTCATTCGCCTGGCTTGATGAAAAGCGACAAGATCACTGCCAAGAATCAGCATTGGCCGTTTATCATTGAGCACAGGAAGTCCAGCTTTAATCCAAGTGCGCACCGTGCCTTTGAATACGTCATATAAATCGGCAACTTCTTCGACCGTGTAGTTACGATGTATTTTTGCGAGATTTGGGTTATGCAGGCGTTTTTTCATGATTAACTTAGCCTGATTAGTTATGCGCCACGACTTGCACGGGAATAAGCATTGCTGCTATCGGAGGCACTGTTGACACTTTTCTCGCTGAGTTGGATGGAAACCGGTGAAACCGGTGAAACCGATTCCACAACTTCTATTTGCCATGCTTCCGCCGAACGGTTGCCACTGGCCCGGACAAAACGCCTTCCATTGACGATGCGACCGGCATGCCGTCTGATCCACCAGCCCAACTTGCGGCGGTTAATTTCGCCACGTTCTTCAGCAATATCGCGAAGCACTTCAAGCAGTTCGGTGTTTACATCGTCGAACGGTAACGCTTGCTTGACCGCATCGCGTATCATGGCCGGAGTCTTGCCGAATACAGAAAACCACGCCGTCAGCAGCCGCGCCAGTATTTCTCGGTCAGGATCATCAAGCATGGCTTCGAATACAGATACTGTCGGATCGGCGCAATCAAGCCATAAAAGTGGCTGACGGCACAAATCAGACCAGTCGCCGTAGCTCGCGAGCGTTTTGCAGTTAGTTTTCGGTTTGCCAGCCACGATCCATGCACGCACGATGGTCAATGCTGCCGAAACATAGCGCACCCGTTCACGCAACACATCACGCACCAGATCGGGGCGCGTGAAATTACGCGCCGCAGGCGTTTCGCATCCGGGGTCAAGGCGGATGGTTATGCAGCGCCGGATCATGTCATGAACTGGCCCGACGTTATTGCCGCTCGATAGAAACAAGGCGCGTGTGCTGACGGTAGCGGTCTTGGAAACGCCCAGAATACGCCCGCTCATGAATTCCGAAGTCAGTGCGGTACACAGGCTTTTGTGCGCCACCAGATCGCTGGTGAGATTGTCGAACTCAATGACAGCCGGAGCACGCAGCAATTCTGCTAGCAGCAATTTTCTACATTCCTCGTCATCGGCTGGAAACGTGGTCGGTGTGCCGCGTTGCGGTGTGGCAATGGCCGTAATCAATTCGCACAAATATGACTTGCCAGAACCAACCATATGCGCCAGTACATGAAACATCGGCGCGAGGTTAAGACTAGACCTGATGGCAGCAGTCAGCATCGCCACCAAAGCGGCAGCCAGATCGGATTCACCGGCGAATTTGAACTCCACCAGCAAATCTTTCAACAGTGTCAGCGCAGTTTCGGTCTGTGCGCGGGTCGGTTTTTCAGGAACGAAAAACTCCCGCGCATCGAACACACCAAACATGCCGGTGGTTGTATCGTACCCTGCTGCTGTCATCAGGCTGCCATCGGGCCGCAAGTAGGGTTGACGCGCCAAACCGTTCAATACCG
>JBDHRU010000016.1:0-23782 GCA_039807765.1 Nitrosomonas sp.
TTGAAAAACGACGCGCATTAATGGCAAAGTGGGGAGAATATATCGATTCACGCTTTTTTTATAGGATCGGCCCACAGATTTACAATATTCGCTAAGCATGTATCCTAAATGTGACTACTCATCCCAACCGGATCAAAATTTAACCTAGGATAGGAGCAAGTAACTGGAGCCTGTCTTTTTATTTGTAATCATGTTCTTATTATTTCTTAAGTCTCGCAGAAATGAAAGAATGCCGAGCATTCAGGCAAAACTTGCAGGAACAATTTTCCTGCTCTAGTTTAGCGTTGTTATTACCTGATATATATTTTGATGTTATAAAATTCCTGGCAACTTGTGTTATCTCTCTTGATTTTGATCGTAGATGTATAGATAATGGCCTAAATTGGGGATAAAGCAGACTCCCCGCCTCAAGACGATTTTCGTCCAAGTACTGCTCCTATATTGGATAATTCCAAGGAGAGTTAATGGACGAAGCAAAACAAAATCATTCTAGTGATATACCTCCTGAGCAAGTCACGCTCTCGCAAGCCTTCTGGTATTGGCTGAAACTGGGATTTATCAGTTTCGGTGGACCTGCTGGTCAAATCTCTATCATGCATCAAGACTTGGTCGAGCGTATGCATTGGATTTCAGAGCGGCGCTTCCTCCATGCGCTCAACTATTGCATGATGCTGCCTGGACCGGAAGCACAGCAGCTTGCAACTTACATCGGCTGGTTGATGCATCGCACATGGGGCGGAATCATTGCCGGAGCCTTGTTTGTGCTGCCTTCATTATTTATTTTAATTGCACTTTCTTGGATCTATGTTGCTTACGGCGATGTCTCGCTGGTAGCTGGTTTATTTTATGGAATCAAACCCGCAGTAGCTGCCATTGTGGCACAGGCTGCGTATCGCCTTGGTTCGCGTACACTCAAGAATAATCTGCTATGGGCAATAGCTATAGCTTCATTCATTGCGATCTTCGCGTTAAACCTTCCATTCCCGGCCATCGTCGCTGGTGCCGCAGTGATCGGTTATCTTGGCGGACGGATTGCGCCTAATAGTTTCAAAGTAGGTGGAGGGCATGGAACAGTAAAAAAATCCTATGGTGCAGCATTGATTGATGACCATACCCCCACACCGGAACATGCACGCTTTCTTTGGCCGCGATTAATTAAGGTAGCCGTGATTGGCGGATTATTATGGCTGCTGCCAATGACATTGCTAACAACCAATTTTGGATGGGATCACACGCTGACTCAGATGGGATGGTTCTTCAGCAAGGCAGCTTTGCTGACTTTCGGAGGCGCTTATGCAGTACTACCATACATCTATCAAGGCGCGGTTGAATATTACGAATGGCTCACACCAGTTCAGATGATCGACGGTTTGGCGCTTGGTGAAACTACCCCAGGACCGCTTATTATGGTAGTCGCTTTTGTCGGATTCATTGGCGGCTATGTAAAAGCTTTGTTTGGACCGGATTCACTATTTCTGGCCGGGACGATAGCAGCGACATTGGTAGTGTGGTTTACATTCCTGCCGTCTTTTATTTTTATCCTAGCCGGTGGCCCGTTGATAGAATCAACTCACGGCAACCTGAAATTCACCGCTCCCCTGACCGTGATTTCGGCAACCGTTGTCGGCGTTATCCTGAATCTTGCCTTGTTCTTTGGTTATTATGTGTTATGGCCACAAGGTTTTACCGGTACATTCGATTGGATATCGGCCTTGATTGCCTTGGCGGCGGCTATCGCACTTTTTCTCTTTAAACGAAATGTCATTGAAGTTATCGCAGTCTGCGCAATAATCGGACTGATTCTAAGAACTTTTCTGTGAGGTAACACTATGAAATGGATTACTCGTGAACGCCCCAAAATTGATCGGATTGCCTGTCCTTGGCTGATTGCTCGTTTTATCGACAAAGAACCTGAATTCTTGTTTGTGCCGCCCGATCGTGTAGTAGCTGATGCTGAGTCTACTGGCGCTATTCCGTTCGATATGCCGAATGTGGAGTTGTCTCATGTTGGCGCTGAATGCAGTTTTGATACATTCCTCAAAAAATATAATCTGACAAATCCAGCACTCCAGGATTTGGCTATTATCGTGCGCGGGGCAGACACGGATCGTCTTGACTTGGCTCCACAGTGTGCGGGTTTACTGGCAATATCACTGGGATTGTCACATAACTTCCAAAACGATCATGACATGCTGATACATGGAATGGTCATGTATGACGCGCTCTATGCATGGTGCTGCCATGCTCGAGGTGAACGGCATAGTTGGAATTATTGATAAAAGATGAATATCAAGAGTAAACAGGTTCTTAGCTGTTTACAAGTATAGAGGTAACAATCTCACTAAAAACCGGATGTATGGTCGCAATCTTTACCTTTTGCCTATTATTGATGGAGAACCTGACATCAAGTCCGCGCTATTCTAACAGGCGCTCTTGTAGGTGCCCAAATAGGTTTTTCTAATATTCCGAAACGATTTCTCGACGGACTTGAAGATCTAATTAAACTCACAAGCCTTGCTATAGCTCTCGCCTCACAGGTAAATGGTGACACGGATACGATCAATTAATATTCGGAAAGTAAAAAGTCTGCTCACAATCTACACTGAATACTACTTTTGTAAAGAATAAATGCGAAAACCAAACCTTAAAACCCCCTTCTTAATGTAACTCAAGTAGAAACTAGGGCTTTCGCCCAGTTACGATGCTGTAGTACCCGAAGGCTTTGTGAATTTGAATATCCTCAAAGCCAATTTCCTTCAACATGGTTGATAATTCCAAACCGGAATATTGCTTGCCCTCGGTCCAACCCATCATTATCATGCTGTAAGCAGCTGATGCAAAAGGACCATTTTTATCATCGTTATAGAGCATCTCATGAATCACAATACGTCCGCCGGATTCAAGACTATTGAAACTCTTTGCGGTCAGAAAATGACACTTTTCCGGCATCCAATGATGATAGACATCTGAGAAAAAATGCAGATCGGCCGATGGCCAATGGTCACTCCAGATATTAATTTCTTGTGTTTTAATCCGCTCCTGTAGGTTATATTGATTAATATATTCCTGAGCCACTTCGCATACCTGACGAAAATCCAGAAATATAACTTTAAGATTTTGCAACTTTGATGCCGCACCAATCGAATGAGCTGCTGAGCCTCCTGCCACATCGAGCATCACCCTATGCTGGGAGAAATCTATGACCTCAGGCCAAAAGAATGCTGAGGTTATGCTGAAGCTGTGCATCCCGCGCGTAAAGCGGTGCAGTAATTCGATCTGTTCTTCATGGGATTTAAAAATATCACCACCGCCATAAACCTGGGGAGAATCTGTGAGAATTGCCTTTTCTAGTGTTGAAAAAGAACAAACTTGGTAATTATCGATCATCAAATCCCAGAAGAATCCAAAGTAATTAGGACTTTTCTCCAGCAAATATTCTTCCGCTACCGCAGTCAGAGAATAATGCTCTTCTTGTAACGATAAGAAACCCAATGAAGTCGCTATCGTCAGAATTGCTTCTGCGGGGCGTTGCTTGATATTTAATGAATTGCAAACTTCCGCTATGGTGCGAGGGCTATCTGCAAGCAAAGCAAAAATTTTTAGCCGATGTGCCAGCAACAATGCTGGGTAACCATAAACGGCAAAGATAACATCCCACACTGGACGATCATCGACTCGTGGTAACTGAGCATTGGAAAAAGCATCTTGTGCCATCACTCCTCCTTTAACTTACTTTAGTCGGGTTAAAACACCCATATCAAGTGATTATTATTAAATAGTTAGATGCTATGCGGCTTGATTTAAAGCGTTTCTTGGCTAATCGATACCCTCTTGCCTTTTTCTGCCTCAACCAGACGTTTGATATTCTGAACCGTTCGCACGGCACCATCCTTTATGGCGACCCGGACTAACCCTTCAAAAGGTCTCATGATCGCCAAAATCTCAAGTAACTCAAAAGAAAAAGTTAGTTTGGTTGATTTTTCAGGATTAATTGCCTGTAATTCATATGTACAGCGGTATGGATCAGAAATTCCAATAATCGTTAAACGTACATCAGGCTCATATGTAGAAATTTTAAACTTTGATTCTGTACGACGCCCCTGATCAACACGCACTTGCCGCCCTTCAGTTCCCAGTTTCACCGGTCCAGGAGTGATTTGTTCTAGCTCTTTAACCTCTGGCGACCATTTGGGATAATTCTCGAATAAACCTTCTCCGAGATACCGGAAAATCTCACCGGTTGGGCACTCTACAATTGTATGCGCCTTGCCTACGACCGGCTCAGTGGAGCCTAAATTGAGCATGGAACCTAAATTGAACATATTGCTTAGTCCTTTTTGACTGGTGAATGCCCAATCCAGCTTATTGATTGGCAATTGATTTTAAATATTCAACCAATAAAGGATTAGTTTCAAGCACTATATCAGTAAGACAGACAAGAAGAAAATTGCACTTAATCGATCCAGAAAGCTTTGCTTCAACGGAAAAACCATATTATGCAAGCGCTTCATACTTAATTTTTATAAAATTTCCTCATTTAGAATAATTCATTTTTTTCTATAGCATCCAGTTACTATATTGGATTGGATTTTTACAGTTTGAAAACTATTTCATTCTGAATACCTATATTCTTAGGTAAAAAAGTATTGAAGTGCGATAACGCTTGTTCTATAAGGATTACAAGTTATGACTTACGAACATCACAAGCATATACAGCATAAACACGATCATCAGATGAATCACCGTGATATAGCGACCGATCCTGTCTGCGGCATGCATATCGATACGTCTACAGCAGAATACCGTGCGGAGCATGATCAGAAATCTTATTATTTCTGCTCGGCCCACTGTCACAGCAAATTCGTAGCTGCACCCGAAACTTATTCAACCAGCAAGCCTCAAACCAGAGAATCTACACCTAGCACTATTTTTACCTGCCCCATGCATCCTGAAATCCGGCAAGCTGGGCCGGGAAGTTGTCCGATTTGTGGCATGGCATTGGAACCGGCCGAGGTATCGCTCAGCACTGAGCCGAACGAAGAACTCACGGACATGACTCGAAGATTCTGGATTGGCCTCATGTTGACCGCACCCATTTTTATCCAGGAAATGGGCGGTCATCTGATCGGACTGGCGCATATACTATCTCCCCAAGCTTCCAATTGGCTGCAACTGCTGCTGGCGACACCAGTCGTGTGGTGGTCAGGATGGCCATTCTTTGTACGCGGCTGGCAATCGATAACAAATCGCACACTCAATATGTTTACACTCATTGCGATGGGTACCGGTGTAGCATGGGTCTACAGCATCATTGCAACGGTTGCACCCGATCTCTTTCCCGATGCCTTCCGCAGCGGCGATGGATCGGTCGCAGTGTATTTCGAGGCTGCGGCAGTCATCACCGTGCTGGTGTTATTGGGTCAAGTGCTGGAGTTACGCGCACGCGAACGCACATCTGGTGCGATCAAAGCCTTGCTCAATCTATCACCAACCACTGCCCGCCGTCTTGACGATGGCGATGTTGAAGAAGAAATCAACTTGGATCAGGTGATCGTTGGCAATCGCCTGAGAATCCGACCCGGCGACCGCATACCTGTCGATGGCAAAGTGATCGAAGGTGGCTCGAATATTGATGAATCGATGGTGACGGGCGAATCCATGCCAGTTCGCAAACAATCCGGAGATCAGGTCATCGGCGGTACCATTAACGGCCAGGGTGGTTTTGTGATGCGCGCGGAAAAAGTAGGGCGTGACACCATGCTGGCACAAATCGTCCGTATGGTATCGGAAGCGCAGCGATCACGCGCACCGATTCAGCGCTTGGCGGACATCGTTGCCAGCTGGTTTGTTCCGGCAGTCATTGTAACTGCCATACTAGCCTTTACCGGCTGGTTGATCTGGGGTCCGCCACCGGCCCTGGGGCATGCGTTGATCGCAGCCGTCAGCGTATTGATCATCGCCTGTCCATGCGCACTGGGTCTGGCGACACCGATGTCGATCATGGTGGGTGTCGGACGGGGCGCGACCGCAGGTGTCTTGATTAAGAACGCTGAAGCATTGGAACGAATGGAAAAGATCGACACGGTCGTGATTGACAAGACCGGCACGCTGACCGAAGGTAAGCCTAGGGTCACGGCAATTCACACTGCGGGCAATATCAGCAAAAACGATCTGCTGCGCCTTGCGGCCAGCCTGGAACAGGGAAGCGAACATCCTTTGGCTGCCGCTATCGTTACCGCAGCGAAGGAACGCTCAATCGTGCTCTCCAAGGCAACCGGCTTCGACTCACCGGCTGGCAAAGGCGTGCTCGGCAATGTCGATGGCCAGAGGATTATCCTGGGTAATAGCAAGTTTCTTGCAGAACTGAATATCGATACCCAAGTGTTGGAAACGCAAGCAGATGAATTGCGTCAACATGGGGCAACAGTAATCTTCATGGCGATCGATAATGTGATTGCAGGTATTATCGCCATCGCTGATCCAGTGAAGGAATCGACACCTGCTGCTATCAAAGCTTTGCACGTCGACGGCATCCGCATCGTCATGTTGACTGGGGACAATCGCACTACGGCTGAAGCGGTCGCCCGGCAACTGGGTATCGACGAAGTGGAAGCGGAAGTGTTACCTGATCAGAAAGCGGCAATCGTCACGCAATTGCGCGAGCAAGGGCGAGTGGTCGCAATGGCGGGTGATGGTGTCAATGATGCTCCGGCTTTGGCCACCGCCGATGTTGGCATTGCCATGGGCACAGGCACCGATGTTGCGATTGAAAGTGCGGGAGTAACTTTGCTGCGCGGCGATCTGCTGGGTATTGTCCGGGCACGGCGCCTGTCCGAAGCAACCATGCGTAACATTCGCCAGAATTTGTTCTTCGCTTTTATCTACAATGCGGCTGGCATACCGATCGCAGCTGGAGTGCTGTATCCGTACTTCGGTATCTTGCTATCCCCAATTATTGCTGCGGCAGCAATGTCGTTATCTTCGGTCAGCGTGATCGTCAATGCATTGCGGCTACGCGTAACCAAGCTGGGGTAAGCATGGAAAGTTTAAGAACAACATTTCTGATTTTTTAATTTTATATATCATATAAAGCGAGTACTATCTAATTCTGGCAAAGGTTTAGTTCACAACCCTCAATAATCAGGAGGTGTACCATGGCGAAAATTCTTGTCTTGTACTACAGCATGTATGGTCATATCGAAATCATGGCCAATGCAGTGGCTGAAGGTGTACGCCGTATCGAGAATACCGAAGTTGCCGTTAAACGCGTCCCCGAACTCATGTCAGAAGAAGTGGCGCGAAGAGTCGGTGCCAAGCTTGATCAGGCAGCGCCCATTGCGACGGTTGATGAGCTGCCGAATTATGATGCCATCATCTTTGGCACGCCAACTCGTTTCGGCAATATGTGCGCGCAAATGCGCAATTTTCTTGATCAGACAGGTCGATTATGGCTTAACGGCGGACTGATTGGTAAAGTAGGCAGCGTATTCACGTCTACCGGTACTCAGCATGGCGGTCAGGAAACCACGATTACATCGTTTCATACCACCTTGCTGCATCACGGCATGATCATTGTGGGCGTTCCCTATTCATGCCAGGAAATCGTGAACATGAATGAAATCACCGGTGGATCGCCCTATGGAGCAAGCACGCTGGCCGGTGGCGATGGCAAACGCCTTCCGTCAGACAATGAAATAAAAATTGCGCGTTTTCAAGGTGCTCATGTCGCGCAAATAGCTAACAAACTTGCCCGATGACGAGAGGTTTTGAGAAAGATAATTTCCGCACTTTCCGCTAGCAGGAATTATTAATGATGAACCAAGTATCACAAGCCCTTTCGCCTGTTTTGTATTTACCGCACGGTGGCGGACCGTTACCTATTCTTGGTGACAAAGGGCATGAAGAAATGGTTTCTTTTCTGAAAGAAATCGCAACTGCGCTGGGCGAGCCATCCGCAATCTTAGTCATCAGCGCTCACTGGGAAGAGGAACAAGCAACGATAACCAGTAATAGCTACCCCGGAATAATCTATGATTATTATGGATTTTCTGCTGAGGCCTACAAAATTCAATATGCAGCACCTGGCAATCCCAAGTTGGCTAATGAAATTTACGCACTGTTAACAGCAAACGGAATACAGGCAAGACTTGATGAGCAACGAGGCTTTGATCATGGATTGTTTGTGCCGCTCAAGCTGATGTATCCGCAAGCGCAGATTCCCTGTATTCAATTATCGCTGCTCAAGGATTTGGATCCGAGAAAGCATATCGCCCTTGGAAAAGCGATTGCATCGCTGCGAGAGAAAAATATTCTGTTCATCGGTTCAGGCATGTCATTTCATAATTTGAAAACATTTTTCTCGAACGCTATTGATTGCGGCAAAGAAAACGAGGGATTTGATCAGTGGTTGATTGAAACGTGCACCCATCCGGAAATTTCATCGGAACAGCGCGAACAACGATTGATCGAATGGGAAAAAGCGCCGTTTGCCCGGTTTTGCCATCCGCGAGAAGAGCATTTGTTGCCCTTGCATGTTTGTTATGGCATCGCTTGCGCCGGTTCTCCCATAGCCAAGACTGTATTTAATGGGCGGATTATGGGAAAGAAAGTGACAAGCTTGCTGTGGTAGCAGGATCATGGAATGGAGAATCCGTATGAAAAAGACAAAATTGGAAAATTGGGTATCCGGTTGCATATTTGCAATCTTTTTAACGATAAGTAACGCATGGTCAGCGCAGGATGAGAAAAACAGCCAAGGATTTGCGTGGAAGGATGGCGCAGAAATTTACGCCAAGATTTGCGCTTATTGTCATGAAGCCCATGTCGGTCCGCAAATTCGCAATCGGGAATTGCCGTCAGAGTATATCCGTCGCGTCGTTCGCAACGGAAATCGGGCCATGCCCGCCTTTCGCCCCTCAGAAATCGACGATGAATCATTAATCAAACTGGCAGATTTCATTTCAAAAAAAGAAGCTCAACATTAAGGAGGGCACAATCCATGGATGAAACACGTCGTAACCTCATCAAGGGCATGCTCACCGGCGGAACGTTGTTGGTTTTGGGGATTCCCGGCATAGTACAGGCAGCTTCCAGCAGCGCGGTGTTTTCCGGCATAACACGGGATTGCCATTTACTGCTGGGCAGCACCCCTATTGGCGAAGCATTTGCAACCGGTGCGCGTGCAGCTTGCGCTTACTATGGTCATGGCGCTCAAGACTCATTAGTCACATCCCAACTCGGGGAAACGTTGTTGGTTGATCCTCAATACACTGCCAACCTTTTGGCACAATCGAAGAACATGCGCTGGATTGCCGTCATGGATTACGCTCATGCAGCCATTTTCACTGAACTTGTACGCAATGCTAATGGGCGTTTGCTGGCCTTGGGTTCGCATGTATCGGCATCAAATACTGATGCTGTGCTATCGCTGCGGCATAGGTGGACAACGGCATCGCCAGCATACAGCGCGGGTGGTTTGCTGGCGTCCATGCTGGTTCAGAACGAGCGCAGTTTTTCGATTAGAGAAAA
Source organism: Nitrosomonas sp. (assembly GCA_039807765.1). GTDB lineage: Bacteria > Pseudomonadota > Gammaproteobacteria > Burkholderiales > Nitrosomonadaceae > Nitrosomonas. The sequence goes on from JBDHRU010000016.1 coordinate 9,529, forward strand.
TTTTTTGATGGCATCCTCTCATGAAACTAGATTGATGAATGCATTGTTACCGCAATTTTCTTCATATGGTTTGGCTAATCAATCTGCAACCCATTTACATTGTGCTGGCATAACTCTGCCAGAAGCCAGTCAATTAGCTGGCTGGGAAACATCAACAAGCTGGGATTCTTTAGCAACTCGACCGGCTGCTTCTTTTATTGAACACCTGCCGCTTGGGAATTGGATCGAAACTACGGGTTACGCGGTGGTGGCAGCTGCGTTAGGGATGGGAATACACCAAGAAGCCTGTGCCCAGCGTGCCTTCGTGCACCGGCCGGGTAACCGCAATCTGGATCATGATGGATTGGCGGGACAACAGTTCGTTTCATTTGTCATCGACGTGTAGGAGAAAACAGCATGACCAGTCAATATATCGCATTGCCCAAAGGTGTGTCGGAAAAAAATTTCGATGCAGCCATCCATGATTTTCGAAAGATATTGGGTGACGCTTTCGTTCTCACTAGCGCGGAACAACTTGCACCTTACATCAAGACGATGATGCCGGTTTCCGATGCCGAACACACGCCATCCGCAGCACTATTGGCCACAACCGTTGAGCAAATCCAGAAAATCGTTGCGGTTTGCAATCAATACAAAGTACCGATATGGATGATTTCCACCGGAAAGAATCTGGGCTACGGCTCGGCAGCCCCGGCAGAGCGCGGTCAGGTGGTACTTGATCTCAAACGCATGAATCGCATTCTCGAAGTGGATAAGGATTTAGCTTTTGCCTTGGTCGAACCGGGCGTGACCTATCAGCAGCTCTACGATTACATCAAGGAACATAAGCTGGGCCTATGGTTGTCCATGCCCGCCCCCTCCGCCATTGCAGGACCGGTTGGTAACACGCTGGATCGCGGTGTCGGCTATACGCCCTACGGTGAACACTTCCTGTTCGCTTGTGGCATGGAAGTCGTGCTGGCGAATGGAGAAGTACTGCGTACCGGCATGGGCTCAATGCCCAATTCCAACACCTGGCAGGTCTTCAAATGGGGCTATGGCCCCTATCTGGATGGCATTTTTACGCAATCCAACTATGGCATCGTCACCAAATTCGGTTTCTGGTTGATGCCTGAACCACCGGCATTCAAGCCATTTGTCATTCAATACCAACACGAAGAAGACATCGTGGAAATCGTAGAAACGATCCGGCCATTGCGCATCAGCGGAGTCATTCCCAATGCTGTGGTTATCGCCCATGCGCTCTATGAAGCACCCGTAAAAGCCAAACGTAGTGATTATGTTTCCGGGCCTGGTTCAATCCCGGATGAAGCAGTTTATCGGATCATGAAAGATCACAAACTGGGAATCTGGAATGTTTATGCCGCACTCTACGGTACACAAGAGCAGATTGATGTGAACTGGAAAATCGTGACACAAGCATTCGGCCAATCGGGCAAGGCAAAAATCTTGACGGAACAGGAGGCGGCGGATGATCCTGCATTTGCTTACCGCGCCAAGCTCATGCGTGGAGAAATGACGTTGACGGAATTTTCATTATATAACTGGCGTGGAGGTGGCGGGTCAATGTGGTTTGCGCCCGTCTCTCAAGCGCGCGGCAGTGAAACCCTCAAACAAATGGCGCTGACCAAGCAGATACTGGCCAAGTATGGACTGGATTATTCCGGCGAATTCATCGTTGGGATGCGCGATATGCACCATATCGTCGATGTGCTGTACGACAAGACCGACCCAGAACAGACGAAAGCAGCCTATCAATGTTTCGATGAATTGCTGACCGAATTCTCCGCGCGAGGATATGGAACTTATCGCGTCAATACGGCATTTATGGATAAAGTCGCCGAAACCTATGGCCCGGTGCAACGGAAAGTACATAAAACACTGAAAAAGGCACTGGACCCAAATGGCATCATTGCGCCGGGAAAATCAGGCATTCGATAGTTTCATCTTGACTTTGAGCAGAAAATAACGATTCCAAAGCGGAGGTACCCGTGAAAAAAATCAAGGCAGCCGTCGTCCGCCAGAAAGGCGGGACTTTTCAGATTGAAGACCTGATGCAGGATGAACCGCGATCCGATGAAGTGCGCGTCCACATCGTAGCTACGGGAATGTGCCATACCGATATGGTTGCGCGCGATCAGCTTTATCAGGTGCCGCTTCCCATTGTGCTTGGACATGAAGGTTCGGGTGTAGTCGAGCAAATCGGCAGTAATGTGAAGAAAGTTGCCGTTGGCGATCACGTGGTGCTGACCTATATGTGGTGCGGTCACTGCAAACCTTGCTTACACGGTGATTTGACTTATTGCGAGCATTTTTATGCGCTGAATTTCAATGGCGCACGCGAAGACGGCAGTACATCGACCTTTACGATAGGTAACACTTCGGAACGGATTCACGATCATTTCTTTGGGCAATCGTCTTTTGGCACATTTGCACTCGTGCACGAGCGTAACGTCATTAAAGTGCCCAGTGATGCCCCTTTGGAGCTGCTTGGCCCGCTTGGCTGCGGCATCCAAACCGGTGCCGGAGCCGTGATTAACGCGCTCAAAGTGAATCCGGGCAGCAGTTTCGCAGCTTTCGGCGGTGGTGCGGTGGGACTCAGTGCCGTGATGGCGGCACGGGTTGCCGGTGCTACGACCATCATCTCGGCAGACGTAGTTCCTTCGCGCTTGGCTCTGGCGATGGAACTCGGCGCAACTCATACCATTAACAGCCGGGAGATCGATCCCGTTGAAGCGGTTCGTAAAATTACCGGTGGCGGCGCTGATTTTTCGCTGGAATCAAGCGGACGTCCAGCCGTGTTGCGCCAAGCCATTGATGCGCTGACTATTCGGGGAACATGCGGTATTGTGGGTGCACCGGCTTTGGGCACCGAAGCAAGTTTCGATGTGAACGGCGTAATGACGGCAGGAAAACGCATTATCGGAATCATAGAAGGCGATAGCAAACCCGATCTTTTCATTCCTGCGTTGGTTGAGCTTTATCAGCAGGGAAGATTTCCTTTTGACAAGCTGGTGAAATTCTACTCTCTCGATCAAATCAATCAGGCTGCTGAAGATAGCGAAAAGGGCATCACGATTAAACCGATCATTCGATTGTAGTATGTACTACACTTTCAGTAGATTTTCCAAGAAAAGATGTATGAGGAATGCTTTATGGAAAAGAAATTAGCATCCCAATCGCCTTATTTAAATTTCGACCAGCTACTCATTACTGGTCAATGGCGCCACGGTAAGGGAGCAAAGATTCTGCGCGACCTCAATTCCTATGACGGCTGCACGCTGATCGAAATACCCCATGCCAATCGCGATGACATGGATGAAGCCTATCGCGGTGCCACCAAGGCGCAGCACGCATGGCGGCATTAATACCAGGCGAGCACACAGCCATCATACGCCGCGCGGCACAAATCATGGAAACACGGCGCAAAGAAATTGTGTCATGGATCATTCAAGAGTCCGGCGGCACGCGTATAAAAGCCAATTTGGAATGGAATGCTGCCGTGCATGGTGTGTTTCTGAAGGCAACTACCCTATCGGCTTGTCCGAACATGATAGAGAATCCCCAGCGCCACGGTTTTTCAGGAAACTGGTAGCTAAGCCAGCCTGCAAACAAAATCGAGAGCGGATAAGTCACAGACCAGTAGGATGGCGCATCCCAGGCTTCGCTTTTACCGCTCTATCGTTCATAGGAAATAAATTTAGAAAGAAGCAGGTTAAGAACGGTAAGAATGGGGGCTAATTGAAGCAAAATCGGCTATTCACAGCACAACACAAATTAGCTCATCCCAGTTCGTCGTATAGTTAGGGCTTTTATTTCCCTGCTTCATCTTCCAGGGCTGCTTGAATCCCTCGGATGCGAGTTTTAAAGTACCCCGGCCCATACGGGCATTGATCTGATCCATGACGCTCATCAATTTACCGGATTGGGTATCGGCTATTGATAGTGAGCCAAATAAATCCAATTGCCGGTATTGTCGAGGTACCAGTTCAGATAGCATTACTCCCGCTTTTTGATACTTATAGCCACGGCGGTAAATTCTGCGTAAACCCCACAGCGCAAACTTGGTCAGTAATCTCGTATCATCCGTTTGTCTTGGCAGCGCAATCGTCATACCGTTGGCATAATACGGTTCCTTTTCATTGAATGGGCTGGTGCGGATGCTGACATGCACCGATCCGGCATACGATTGTTGCCGTCGTAGCTTTTCTGCTGCGCGGCTGATGTAGAGCGACACTGACTCTTCCAGGCTGGCCAGATCGGATACCGGAATGCCGAAGGAACGGGAACTGACGATCTGTTTTCTCGGTGGATTGATTTCTTCCAGTTCGATACAGGCCGTGCCATTAATTTCCCGGATGATCTTTTCCATCACAACCGAGAAACGCGCACGCAGTTGCGATGGTGATGCTGTTTTGAGATCCCATACGGTTTTGATGCCGATTTCATGCAGCTTGGGTGCTAACCTTCTGCCGATACCCCAGATTTCCCCGGCTTCGATACGTTGAAACCAATCCGCTTGCTGCTTGAGTGACAGACTACTGAGATCGCATACGCCATTAAATTCAGGGTTCTTTTTAGCGATATGATTAGCGAGCTTAGCCAGTGTCTTGGTTGGGCCTATACCCACACAAACCGGCAATCCCGTCCATTGTTTGATACGTTTCCGGATTTTCTGCCCATAACCGGTATGGTTGTGTCTTTTAAATCCGGTAAGATCGAGAAAGCATTCATCAATAGAGTAGATTTCCTGCTCAGGACTGAACATGCCTAAAATGCTCATGACGCGATTGCTCATGTCGGCATAGAGCGCATAGTTAGATGAATAAGCAATGATGCCGTGCTTTCTGGCCAAGTCTTTGAGCTGAAACCACGGCTGCCCCATTTTTACCCCCAGCGCTTTCACTTCATTGCTCCTGGCCACTGCGCAGCCGTCATTATTGGATAGTACGACAACCGGCCTGCCTTCCAGCTTGGGATTGAATACTCGTTCACAGCTGACGTAAAAATTGTTAACGTCAATTAACGCGATGGAGCGATTATTCATGATTGATACATTGCGATAACAGCGATGGTTTTTCTGCAAAAAAACGGCAATAGTTTGCTTATTTAAAGCGACGGAATGATCCGATCACGACACCGAATATCTCAAACTGCGTATCCGGGCGGATGTAAATGGGTTTGTAAGCACCTGAAGAATTGGCTGGTAGCAGCCGTGGCATTTTGTTCGCACCGTGATCGAGGATTTTGATGGTGAATTCACGATCCACCACAGCCAGTACAATATCGCCGATAGCCGGTGTTTTAGAGCGATCCACCACCACTTTATCGCCCGGCAGCAAACCGACATCGATCATCGAATCCCCCTTGATCGTCACAAAGAACGTAGAAGCAGCGTGATCGATCATAAACTCACTGATGTCCAGCAGTTTTTCGACATGATCATCGGCTGGACTGGGAAAACCCGCTGCGACTTTGGTCGAGAATAGTGGCAATAGCGTGGGCTGCTCACTGATTGCGGGAGTGAGAAACCCATCGACTTCGATTTCTGCGATGGCATTCTCATCTGCAGTCTTTGCTCGTTTTTGCTGTAAGGCTTCCAGAAAGCTTTTGATCGTTGCAGTCTGGCTTTGCGGTATACGCATGACTGCCGTTGGTTCGCCAAATTTACCCTGACCTCGCGGCCTGCCTGCGTTTTCTCGTTTTCCACCTCGATTGGACATGATTAAATGACTCCACACTTGAAATATGTATCAATATTCAAACACACGAGCTATTACGATGTCAAATTGGCTAAAATAATTTGTATCAGGTATTTGATGACTCCGATTCTGACTCCGGCAATCTCATTAACCGAGGCCAGCGATCGTGAATCCAATGGTATTCAGGCGGAGTTTCTTCGGTAACGACATAAACCCTTTGCTCTCCACCTCTTTCAGCCAGCAATGCTTGAATTGCCATGTTGGATGTCAGTGTTATCCAATGAGATTGTTTGTCCTGATCTTTTTCCATGAAGCTTTCAGCAAGAATCAATACCGGCCTGGGGTGCCAAGGCTTCCATTTACCCGCCTTGATAGAATCAAGTCGAGCCCAGCCGCCATTGGGAAATTTACCAACTGTTTCCTTCTTCCGCCTGCCCCAGATAACCCAAGTGATGCCACCATGCCGAAGTTTTACCGGCAATTTTGCATCGGATTGGGGAAAGAAGATTTTATGATTTTGGTATTGAATGCCGCCACACATGAAAAAAGTATAGCTAACTGGAAAAAGCCTTTATCATAATAATTATTAACGCTAAACCTCTGAAGTCAAGAAACAATCTAACTTACCCTTCACATTAATCAGTAGATCTAACGCCACGGCACCTTGGAAATGCAGTGCATCCCCAAAATACATTACCGGCATTCACTCCTTTCTTGGCTATGCGCTTGACCATTGTGTCACCACACTGAGGGCAATGAGGTGTAACTATCTGTGTAACTGGCAGTTCTGAAGGTAGTTGAGAATCTCGATAGTTTGCAGCAGTGCCGACAGAAGAAGTTCCACGGACTTTTTCTATCATCGCTGATAGTTTAGAACCATCGATTAACTCGATATTTTGTCCCTTCGCAAACAAACGCGCTTCCTCAGTAAAGACACCAGAAGTAACAACAAATCCACCGGCAGCCCCCTTTGCGACCATCACGCCAAGCAATTCACGCACAACATTGACCGATACCTTGTAAGCCCGCCACTGTTTACATTGGACTAGAAAAATCTCGCTATCTTTCTTGAGCACTAGATCAATGCCATCATCAGCTCCACCTCCACCGGTTTCAGTAACTGAAAATCCTCGCATCCGGAAAGCTTCTCCAACTAGCAACTCAAACTCTCTCCAGGTTATATCGTGGAGGGTATTACCGAAATTATTATTACCAGCCCTTTGGATAAGATTCCTGCGTTTGTTTCTATTAAAAACAGAGATTAACGCGCCAGTCAAGAATAAAAATGGCAATATATATTGTCCACCTAAGGCAAAAGTTCGACCGAACTGCTCAACAACTATATGTCCGATCTGCCCTGGAACAATGCTTACCGGTTGTGGATCGGGGGTAGCATAATGGCTCAATGCAACATAAGAGATAATCGCTAAAGTAGTACTCACCCACCACGGAAGTGCAGCGGCGAAATCAAGCAAATCTTCTACCAGACTGGTTTTTCTTCTTGCCATTGTTTTTTCTATTACTATCAGGTTAGCTCAAGTTCTCGATCTATTTAGAGAAGTACATTTCACTTTTCTATTGTATTAAACAGCTCTAGTGGTATTGGTTTCGATCAAAAATATTAAAACTTGAATGCCAATATTTAGGCACCTGAAATAAACATGAGCAATGCTCAATTTAGCGCACTTATCCACATCTTCATCCACGGAATTTGTGGATAAACACTTAGATTGCCTCAAAACAAAAGTAGTAATAGTTAAACCAATAGCTTTGAGAGGCTTTACAAAGGTGGAGGCATGCAGTTTGGATAGTTTGCGGCTAGTTCTAGCACTTGCTTTTGCAGTGGTTGTAGACCGCGAAGGACTACTGCTTGCATTGCGCAAATCATAGCTAACCCGTTGGTATTCCTTGTTACATCCTGGATTAGCTTTATTGGATAACCTTCGTGGTGTCTTTGGATTGGATGTATTCCCGCGTGTACGTAGGAATTTAGTGCGTTCCATGAATGCTGCTTAAACCTATTGAGTGCGTCGTAAGCTTGCGATGGCGCTTTTTTTTCTATCGCGCTAATCATGTCAGCGATCTGCGGAATATTCTTGGCAGCTAGTTCATTTTCAAGCGTTAGAGTCGCAGACAGCTTTGCAATCTTTTCCTCTGTAGCTGCATAAAGGAGCCATACTGAGCGAACCAAGGACTCAAACTGAGCCCGTTGAACTACCATGCCAGAAGGAAGTAGGCCAGAACTAAAGAGCTTACGCGCTGCTTCCCAGTGTTCTAGCGCCATCGAGCACGCAACAGCACTTATCACAACACGAGTGGAATCATCAAACAACGGCAAGTCAATGAGCTGGTAAAGCTCGGAGGAAAGCTTGTCAGATTCTAAGAATATTGGATCAAGCACCGTGCACATCAAGTAATGTAATAATAAGACATTCAGTCAGTTAATCAATGTCAGATTGATTAGAAGCTAATTTCTGAAGTTGTCAGCGCAACTTTGTGCTAATTTACATAAACATGCATGTATCCTCCCGAATAATTACTATAAACATGTTGATAAACCAAATCAGTCTTTTCATCCACCTCTTCATCGGCATAGGCTTCTTGCGGTAGCCATTGCAGGTTATCGAAAATGATAGTTTTGACCTGTGCCGTCACTTGCGTGCTTTCCCGCCACCGTTCGATTTTTAATTTTTCTTCCTTTAACGTGGCTAGTGTTTTGATAGCAACTTTTTTAACTTCCATTTCCTCTTGTTTGGAAAGCGATGGTTTTCTCAGCAAATCAAAGATGGCGAGCGTTTCTTCATCCAATCCTTCGGAAATTGCGCGGGAATCTTCCTCGGTTAACGCCTGCATATAGTTTTGCAGATCATCAAATGCCTTTTGAACGCTCTGTAGGTCTTTACCCTGGTTGTAATCCTCGATAATTTTCTTGTACTTCTCGTAGAACTCTAGCCGTAGCGGGTTCTGCTGGATCATTTTCTCCAATTTCCGCTCGATGGCTTCCTGAAGGTCGAACACCACCATATTCTTGTTGTTTGATTTCTGGAATGCCTGCCGCAGTTTGTCAAAATCTAGCTGTCCTAAATCTACGAAATCTTCATCATTACTAGCGGATGATCCAACCGTCACGCTCATATTTACTTCCTGCTGAAGTCTGCGAATCACATTGGTGATATCCGCGCCTTTAACTTTCTGGTTCAACTGCTCATATACAGCTTCAATGGCGTTATGTTCTTTGATGAACGGTTTGATTTGCTCTTCTGGATAGAGCGCTTTGTATTTCCGAAAAACGTCACGAGCCTTAAATTCAAACTCTGTGCGTGTTTTTTCATTCAGGCAGACACAATTCATGGCTTTCTGGATCAAAGCCAGCTTTTCCATTGGACTTTTAGCGTTTAACAGCAAGTTCAGTTCAAATTCGACGCTCAGTATGAACTCTCGTGTATTATTGATGGCGTTTTTAAGCTCAACAGCCAAGCCTTCCAGCCGTTCTGCTGGTGTCGGTGTATGGTCATCCGAATCATCGCCGTTTTTGTTCTTTTTGCCCTTATTGTCACCTTCACCATAAGTAGCATAGGCTTCTTCCAGCTTGCGGTAGACGTTGCCATAATCGACAATCAGCCCGTTTTCCTTTTCGTCGTCATATACCCTGTTCGCGCGCGCGATGGTTTGCATGAGTGTATGGCCTTTAATTGGCTTGTCGAGGTAAACGGTGGAAACGCAAGGTACGTCAAAACCAGTGATCCACATCGCGCACACGATGGCTAAGCGAAAAGGATTTTCTTCATCTTTGAATTCCTTTTCCAGATCACGGTGTACCATTTTTTTGCGATGAAGTTCAATTTCCAGTCCCATAGCACGGAATTTGGCCACTTCGTTCTGTTCGCTGCTTACCACAACACACACTTCGGTTTCCGCAACACGTTTGAGGTGGTGTTTCAGTTTCAATTCTTCTTGTTGATCTTGGGCTTGTTCAATGCGTTTTTTTAGTTCAGCGACATATTGCGGCCAGTATTTCATTACCAGGTCATACATGCGCACGGCAGTGGGTTTGTCGAGTGCAATGAACATAGCTTTGCCCTGATAACCCCGTTCATTAAAATGCCAAACCAAATCCTTGGCGATGGCATCCAAACGGGCTTCTGAGGTCAAAATGGGATAATCACGAGCAAATTCACGTCTCAGCTTGGCGCGTTGATCTTCATCGAGATCTTCGCTCTCGATGATTTCCGCCATATGCTCATCCAAATCGGGATTTTCGATACCCAGCTTCTCGCCACGATTCAGATACCGCAATGGCAGGGTTGCGCCATCCTCAATAGCTCGTTTGAAGTCATAAACGGATACATACTCACCGAAGATATTCTTGGTCAGCTCCAGCTCTTCCTTGATGATCGGAGTGCCGGTAAAACCAAGATAAGATGCATTGGGAATGCCGTGAAAACGCATGTTTTGAGCAAACTTCCCGCCTTGGGTACGGTGAGCTTCATCGGAGATGACGATAATGTTTTTCCGGTCGGTAATCAGCGGATAAACACTTTCTGTCTTGGGATCAATGGAGAATTTGTGAATTAGCGTAAAAACATAGCGATGGTTTTCTGAAAGTAACCTGCGTAAATCATCGCGGCTTTTGGCTTTAATGTTTTCCTCGGTGACTGCCCCCACGCTGGTGAATGTATCGTAAATCTGCCGTTCTAGTTCTGAACGATCCAATACAATTAAGAAAGTGTAAGAACCACCAAACTTACGGTGGATTTTCTGGCATAAAAATACTATCGAATAGGATTTACCCGATCCTTGCGTGTGCCAGAATACGCCTAGCTTGCCTTTCAGCGCTTCGATATTACGGGCTTGCTCTACAACCTTATTCACCCCGATATACTGATGGTTCTTGGCTAATATTTTCACTACATCGCCGCCATTCCCATCAAACAGCAGAAAGTTTTCAAATAGATCAATCAAACGGGTGCGGTCACAGGTGCCGCGTAGCATGGTGTCGAGACTAACAACGCCTTCTTCCTCTTCTTCAATACGTTTCCAATCCAGGAAGAATTTATAGGGACTGGTTACCGTGCCGAGCTTGGCATCAGTGCCATTGCTTAGAATGATAAAAGCATTACAGTGAAAAATAGAGGAAATGCTGTCTTTATAATCAGTCAGGTTGTCGTGATAGGCGTTGGCAAGGTCAGTGTGATGCGCTTTGAGTTCAAAAAATACCAGCGGAATGCCATTTACAAAACCCACCACATCAGGACGGCGATGGTAGAGATCGCCTACTACCTCAAACTGACGCACGGCGAGGAATTCATTCTCTAGCGGGTGTTCAAAATCAAATACGCGCAGACGTTTGACTTCCATTTCACCTTTATTATTCCGGTAGCTGATTTGTATGCCTTTGGTAAGCAGCGCATGTTTTTCTTTGTTGATTTGTCCTAGAGTTTTGTCGGCGGATTTTTCCGTGATCTGATCAATCGCGTGGGTATATGCGGTAGCAGGAAGGTTTGGATTGAGTTTTTCAAGGGCAGCGCGTAAATGCCGCTTCAGGATGACTTCCGATTTATTCTCACGCCCCAACAATCCATTATCACCGAAGTTTTCTTTCTTCCAGGCATAGACAACTCGCCAGCCTAAATCCTCCAATGCTTGCTGCGTCGCAGCTTCTACCAGTCCATCTTCGGAGTATTCATAACTCATGCAACTTCCTTCAATAGATCAGCCGGGTTATAGCTTTCCACGTCAATTACGCCGGTCATCAGGCGTGGAAGGAGAATGTCACGGGCTTCGCGCAAACGTTGGTTTTGGCGCATTAAGTTTTCGATGCTGTTGTAAATAGGTCTTACGATGTCAGCATAAGAACGAATTAAATCATCTGTTGGATTTAGAATCTTGATAGATTTTACAATTTCTTGACTAATGTTTTCTTGTGCTGCCCCCATTCTATAACCAAGCACTAAATTCTTATTTAGAATAAGATATTGGTATATGAAGTATGATTCATATTCATGTGACAAGAAAGCGCAGCAGGCTTGATTTGTAGATGCGGGAATTCTTAGAAGAGCGGTCTCGCCAATCGTATTGCCATACATAGCTAATAGCACTGTATTTGCAGGAAATATTTTTGCAGAAGAGTTCTTTAGCCCAGCTTCAGTAATTTTTACTAACGGCTCTACTATTAGAGTATTTCGTAGCTCTTGGGTTCTAATCCAAGGAACAGTTCCATTATCAAAATAAAGAGCTTCCTGCTTTCGGCTTGGAGTTCCACCAGACGCTGTTTTATACTTCTCTCCAAATAGTATCAAATTCCACCCTTCAGGAAGGCCAGTAGTCGAATTTACCGGAACTGATTCATAACCAGGAAAACGCATACGCACAAACCACTCTTCATAGGTAATCTGCGCCATTTCTTCGAGTAGCTTGATCCGTTTTAGATTGTTTTCGATTAGATCATCATAATGCGAGAGAATATTACCAATTCTTTTCTGTATTGAAATGGGAGGAACTGGAATTTTTAGATGTTCCATATCGCTTACTGCCATATGCGGGACTGTAGCTCCGTAGGCAATACCGTTCACCCAGCCCTGAATCTGTGGACTTTGCAAGCTATACGCTAAATAATTCCAATCAAGTTTGCCAGGGTCTGGCCTATAGAGAAATAGGCGTTGGCCTAAAAAATAGTTTCCAGTTTTAGCTGTAAATCGCCCAACTTCTCCTGCTGGAGCTTCTCTAGTGAAAACAACATCACCATATTGGGGCTGCGCTCTGCGGATCCATTTTTTAAAGACATTCTCTTCGACATAGCGAACAGATTCGAAATCTATGAATCCATTTTTTACGTTTGTAGTTCTCAACATTTTATAAGGCGTAATGTTTTCGGATAGAGGAGCGGTTTTGTTTACACAGTCTATCGCCAGAAAACATAACTCAGATATTGGCTTTAATTCCCACTTCATGAGACCCTTCATTTATATCAATCTCAGCTGCTGAGCAGCAGGCTTGTGATCCTTTACTTCGATTATGGAACGCTCTTTTTTAAGCCCTTTTGAACTACGGAATTGCTGTTCTCTGACTTCACAGACCAAATAATCTCCTTTAGAGAAAGCAATTTCATTATTTGCTATCTTATTCAGAAAAGTAGAGTCTTCAATCGTGGCACTGAATGGTTCTCCTCCATCAGTTACACGCCACTTATTATCCTCCTTAAAGCTCAAGCTGATAATCTGGAGTGTCATGGTGCGAGTTTCATCCGCCAACTCTTCCTCGGTTTCCTCATACTCGAAGTAACCGACCTCACTCTTTGAAACTTCAAGGTCGTCATGACCTGACCGTTTAACTTTGATCTTGTCGATTCCGGTATTAGACAAGGACGAGATAGCCTTCTTGGCCTGCTCCCGCACTACCACGCTTTTGGCAAGTTGGATCGTGCGTTGATTAGTGACAAAATGGCTGTCGCCGATATGAATATGCACATCGCCGCCATTCTGTTCGATCTTGTCCGGTTTTCGGCCTTTCAGAAACTTAACGAGAGCGAACAAGCCGCCTCCCATAGTCACCGTGCCTCCTACAAACTTAAACAGAAGTTCCGTCAGCTCATTGGCCGCCGCAATCCCATCCTTGTTTTCAGCAGCGAAGTCAAACAGGATCTTGGTATTCTCCAGGAAGGACTGGATTAAGGCCAAGTCAACCTCGAAAGATCCTTCAGCAGTGGCCCGTACCTTGACGGAGATTTGAGCCCTATTACCATTGATTTCCTGATTTGCCGCTTGAATCAGTTCACCCATCGCCAGTAGCGCAGGAGCTAAATCTTGTACGTCAATTTCGCCGTCATCAACGGAAGGACCGTCAAAAACAAGGGTCATATTGGCCTCGCTCATATCACCCCCTTGAGGATATGTTGCATCAGAGTGTTAGCCTCGCTATTCAATCTTTCTAATTCAATATGAATCTCACCAAGACGTGCAGCATAATCAAATCCTTCATCCAATTCGATGGAGTAACCCACATAGCGACCAGGTGTAAGACTCCAGTCATTTTCCTCAACTTCTGCTACATCGACGATCTTGCACAAACCTTCGACATCCTCATATTTACCGTTGGGGAAATGTTCTTTCAGCCACGGATTGCTGGTGAATTGCTTGGAAACATCCTCACTTCGATAAGCTTTTACAATCGAGGTTAAACCTTCCATCTGTTCCGGTGAGAAGTCGCGCAGCGTAGTGTTTATTTGACGATAAGTATTCCGTGCATCAATCATTAATATCTTGCGCTTGTTTTCGGGCCGCTTGCCACGATCCAAAAACCATAAATGACAGGGTAGCGAACGGGTGTAGAAGAAGTTGTTTCCCACCGCTACGATACAATCCACTGCGCCGGTTTCAATCAGCTTTTGACGGATAAGTTTCTCACTCACCCCCGCATCGGTCGCTGAGGATGCCATAACAAAACCAGCGCGGCCATTCTCATTGAGGTAGTGATAAAAATATTGAATCCATAGATAGTTGCCATTGTCAGCCCGCGGAATGCCCACATCCTTAAATAAGCGCTTGTCGGTTTTG
>JBDHRU010000182.1:0-5025 GCA_039807765.1 Nitrosomonas sp.
TATCCGGCATTAATGGCGCCACAGTAATTTGTACGCATAGTTCTATTCAGTAGTTAGTGGTGAAATGGATGATTTTTCTGGTATTACCGGCAATCCTACATATGCAGGGCTTTTTATTTCCGCTATGGCAGATCGATTAATCGGTTACTGCAGCAGCAGAAGCGGAATTGCTTTCCTTCGTTGCCGGTGAATCCGTGGCGGTGGATACCGCAGGTTGCGTACTTTCTTTCGTGTTTACTTTGGCTTCCGTGCGCTGCATCTTGTTATTCTTAAAGTCGGTAACATACCAACCACTGCCTTTTAACTGAAATCCAGCCGCAGAAATGCGTTTCACATAGTTGCTACTGCCGCAAACCGGGCAAGCTGCAATCGGCGCATCGTTAATCTTTTGCAAATGCTCTTTCTCGGCACCGCATGAATTGCAAAGATATTCATAAATAGGCATAGAGACCTCCAACAATCCAGTATTGAGAAACCGGGTATTATACCTTAACCACTTCGGTTTACTATGCGCCGCTATTCATAAACAAAAGGGGATAATGGCGTGATTAACCTGTTTCAATCATTGGTTTATGCTTATAACAAAAAAAGCGGTGAGAACTTTCATTCAGAAACCACATGCAAAGAATAAAGAATTCCGTTACAACACGTAACGCGCCAAGTCCTCGCTTTGCGACAAGTCCTTAAGGCGCTCATCCACATACGCTGCATCGATCACGATTGTTTTACCGCTGTGCTTGGGTGCATCGTACGAGACATCTTCCAGCAATTTCTCCATCACCGTATGTAACCGGCGGGCGCCGATATTTTCCGTCTTGCTGTTCACGGAATAGGCAATTTCGGCCAAGCGCTTGATCGCATCATCGCCAAACTGCAATCTGACCCCTTCCGTAGCCAGCAATGCTTCGTATTGACGTGTCAGACAAGCGTCGGTATTGGTGAGTATCTGCTCAAAATCACTGACACTCAGACTGGTCAATTCAACGCGAATCGGAAAACGCCCCTGCAATTCGGGAATCAAGTCAGACGGCTTGGACATATGAAATGCGCCGCTGGCGACAAACAGAATATGATCGGTTTTGATCATGCCGTATTTGGTCGATACCGTCGTACCTTCAACCAACGGCAGCAAATCGCGCTGCACACCCTGACGTGAAACATCACCACCAGCATGTCCCGAGCGGCTGGCGATTTTGTCTATTTCATCGAGAAATACGATGCCGTTTTGCTCGACATTTTGAATCGCGGTCAGCTTCAATTCTTCATCATTCACCATCTTCTCCGCTTCTTCTTCGAGCAGAATTTTTCGCGCCTCGCGTATCGTCAGCTTGCGGGTTTTCTTGCGCTCCCCGGTCATATTCTGAAACATGCCTTGAATCTGCGATGTCAGGTCTTCCATTCCCGGTGGTGCGAAAATTTCCATATTGGCGCGCGGTGCAGCGACTTCGATTTCGATTTCCTTATCATCCAGCTCGCCTTCACGCAATTTCTTGCGGAATTTTTGCCGCGTCGAGCTATCCCGGTCTTCCTGGCCTACCTGCAAGTCAAAATCCCTGGCAGCTGGCAGCAAGGCATCAAGAATACGGTCTTCAGCACGATCCTCGGCCAACGGTTGCTTTTTCCGCGTCTCGTTTTCGCGTGATTCCTTGATCGCCGTTTCCGCCAGATCGCGAATGATCGAATCGACATCGCGTCCGACATAGCCGACTTCGGTAAATTTGGTCGCTTCGATCTTGATAAAGGGCGCATTGGCGAGTTTTGCCAGACGCCGTGCAATCTCGGTTTTACCGACACCGGTCGGACCGATCATGAGAATATTCTTCGGCGTGATTTCCTGACGCAACGGATCGGCAATCTGCTGCCGGCGCCAGCGGTTTCTCAAGGCAATAGCCACGGCACGCTTGGCTGCATCCTGGCCGATAATGTGTTTATCCAGTTCGTGAACAATTTCCTGCGGGGTCATTTGCGACATGGTTTTAAATTCTGTGATAGAAGTTTGATGTAAAAAGGGTTTTTCAAATACCGGTCAGGCGTGGGTTCTTGTAACAATGGCACTGACTACCGGGCATCAGCCGATAGTTTCGATAATATGATCCTGGTTGGTATAAATGCAGATATCGCCCGCGATGGTGAGCGCTTTTTTCACGATATCCTGCGGCGGCAAATCGGTATTCTCCAATAGTGCACGCGCCGCTGCCAATGCATAGGAGCCGCCACTACCTATTGCGGCGATGCCCAGCTCCGGTTCGATAATATCGCCGGCGCCGGTGATGATCAGCGTGGCATCGTCATTGGCAACCACCAGCATGGCTTCGAGTCTGCGTAAAATCCGATCGGTGCGCCAATCCTTCGCCAGCTCGACAGCGGCGCGCATGATATGACCATGATGTGCCTCCAGCTTGCCCTCGAATCGTTCAAACAAGGTAAAAGCATCGGCAGTGCCGCCGGCGAATCCGGCCAGAATCTTATCATGATAGAGTCTGCGCACTTTGCGTGCACTGGATTTGGCGACTACCGCGCCTAATGTCACCTGCCCATCGCCACCGAGTGCCACTTGATGCCCGCGCCTTACTGAAACGATTGTTGTCATGGAATTCGCTTAATTCGTCATAAAGCCGCATTATAACGTATAAAACAGCACCGACTTCGGTTGGAGTCAATCCCGTTTTTTGGCACGCGGATGCGCGGCATCGTAAATTTTGGTAAGGTGCTGAAAATCCAAATGGGTATAGACCTGCGTCGACGTGATATGCGCATGCCCCAGCAATTCCTGCACGGCACGCAAATCGCCACTGGATTGCAGCAAATGGGAAGCAAAGGAATGCCGCAAGATATGCGGATGCACATTTTGATGAATACCTTGCTGCCTGGCCCTGCCTTTTAAGCGATGAGCGATGGTGCGCACGCTAATTGCGTCACCGTGCTGTGATAAGAAAAGCGCGGCCACCCCCGGCTTGACGATCTGAGCACGCCGCGCTAGCCATGCATTTAATGCCTGTAGGGCAAAATCGCCAACCGGCACAATGTGCTCCTTGCCGCCTTTACCCAGTACTCTTACTGTTCCTTCATCGAAGTAAATATCGGCGGGTTTTAGTTGAGCCAGTTCTGACAACCTTAGGCCGGAGGAGTAGAACAACTCGAACATCGCACTATCGCGTACTGTCAAGATATGATCCGCCGGAAATGTCAGCAACTGTAAAGTTACATCGGGAGAAAGCGCATTGGGCAGTTTTTTCGGCGATCTGGGAACCCGTAAGCCATTGCAGGGATTATGCCGGTAGCCGTGATCACGGATCAAATAACGGTAAAAGCTGCGCCAGGCCGATAACATGCGCGCGATGCTTCTACCCAATAATCCTTTGCCATGCAGTTGTGCCATGACTTGCCGGATATGCAGCGGCTGTACTTGTTGCAAATCGTCTTTATGGACAAACTGCAGCAAGGTGTGAATATCCCGGCTGTAACTTTTGGCAGTCAGCGGCGACAAGCGCCGCTCATGCGTAAGATGACGGATAAATTCGGCAGCCAGCGATTCAGGTTTGCTGCTCATGGGTTGCGTGATCCTGAGCTGCTGCGGTGCTAGCGGATTCAGCTCGGTCGTAACGGGTTATCGTCGTGCATACCAGTTCTCCGAGCCGTTTTAAGTGCAACGTGCCCATTTCCGGGTAAAACCGCTCGGTATCGGGACTGCCGAGAACGAGCAAGCCGATGGTCTGTGTGTTATTCAACGGAATCATCGCAAATGAATGCAAATGCTCGGCATTCTCACCAAACCATTGCTTGATCTCGTCCGCGATATGATTACCGCAATACGGCTGCGGCAAACTTTCCGCAATCGTGCGCACATCGTCGCTGACCAACGTGAATTCCACATGCAATCCGGCACCGCTGGATATATTCCACAGACGAAGCGCTACCAGTGGAACGGTAAAATCTTCCTTCAGGCTGAAGTACAGCGCATTAAAAAGTTCATCCAGGCTGGAAACGGCAAGCAACGCAATCGCCAACCGGTGCATTTTCTCGCCGATGGCATCGTTTTCTTCGCCAAAGCTAATTAATTCCAGCAATTTATCCTGCAAGACGCGATTTCTTTCCCGCAATGAAATCACCTGCCGTTCATTCAGCGAAACGACCTTATCATCCTGCGGATGGGAAATTTGAATATCCGCCAGCAAATCAGCATATTCATTGAAGAATTGCGGATGTTCCTGTAAATATTGCGCGACTTCTTCCGGTTTCATCATGATCTCTCAATTGTTTACAAATTAATTTCACCCTCAAATACCGTCACTGCGGGACCGGTCATCCAAACCGGCTCGCCGTTTCCCTGCCAGTTGATCGTCAATTCACCGCCACGCGTGCTGACTTTGACTTGATGATCCAGCAATCCCAGACTAATGCCCGCAACCACTGCCGCACAAGCACCCGTTCCGCACGCCAGCGTCTCACCGGCGCCACGTTCAAAAACGCGCAATTTGATATGACCGCGATCGATCACTTGCAAATAACCGACGTTAACCCGTTTGGGAAAACGCGAATGCGATTCGATCACCGCGCCTTCGGTATCGACCGGCGCATTGTCCACATCCGGTACAACCCGCACGGCGTGCGGATTACCCATCGATAAAGCGCTGATGGTGACCAGTTGAGCCTGCAATTCAAGCTGATAAGTCGGCGCGCGTTTATCAGCAATGAAAGGAATCTGGTCCGGTTCAAAAATGGGTTTTCCCATGTTGACCGTCACATTTCCGTTGACTTCCAATTTTGGCGATATTACGCCGCTCAGTGTTTCAATGCGAATTTCATTTTTTTGCGTCAATCCATGATCATGCACATAACGCACAAAGCAACGCGCACCGTTGCCGCATTGCTCCACTTCCCCGCCATCGGCATTGAAGATGCGATAACGGAAATCAGCTTGGCCTTCGGCCTTTTCGACCAGCAGTATCTGATCGCAACCGATGCCGAAATGGCGGTCGGCCAGTTTGCGGATCTGCTGCCGGTCCAGCGTTATGGCTTGATTGA
>JBDHRU010000183.1:0-4966 GCA_039807765.1 Nitrosomonas sp.
CAGAAATTTGTCCGAATTTATGGTTCGAGAGCAACTCTATAGCGGAGATTTACCGGAATATCTAGCTACCATTGCAAAAGACCTGATTATGCGCACAGGCTCTGAACGCGAAAGACGGGAGGAATGGCAGTCTTTGGCCGATCTGACATGGACCTGGCAATTCAGCCCTCTAGTAAAAAAAGATTTTGAGCATGCTGCTTTTAATAGCGGCTGGCGGCTTTTCCGCTTGTGTCAGCATTTGGGACTTACTGCAGCGGATATCCATGGCATGCAAAAAAGCGATCTGCTGCAATTGCTCAATATCCTCGATGAATTCACCGCACCGGAGCGAAGCAGAATTTGGCTCTATGCTTACGAATATCACTATCGCGAAGATTTCTTTCAAGTTTTGCGCGCCAATATCAATCGAGGACGCTGGGCCAAACGTACGCACCGCCCGCAAGCGCAAATCCTTACTTGTATGGATGATCGCGAAGAAAGCTTGCGCCGCCATTTGGAAGAAATCAATCCTGCCATCGAGACGATCGGCGCAGCAGGTTTTTTCGGCGTACCTATGAATTATAAAGGGATTGACGACATTGAAATTAAGATGCAATGCCCTGTGGTGGTCAGGCCGGCCAATGATGTCAATGAAGTGCCAAGAAAAGGTGCGGAGCTGGTACTGCAAGAACATTCCAAAGGGTATCGTTTCTATAGAAAGCTTGCCTATTTGATGAATCAATCGCTGCGGCGCGGCCTTATTTTTTCGCATGCGATCATTGATGCGTTAGCACCGGTCGTATTTGCCGGTTTATTGGGCAGGGTATTTTTGCCCAAGTATTTTTTAGCGCTGAATACTTCAATACAGCAAAATATTGAAAAGAAAGTCCCTACCGAGCTGATGTTCAAAGCACCTGTTTCGGATACTCCCGCAACCCCGGATCAACCACGGCTGGGTTTTACCGATACCGAACAAGCGGATCGGTTAGCGGTTTTCATGCGCACAACCGGTTTATCGTACGGCTTCGCTCCAATTGTTTGCTTGGCCGGACACGGCTCGACCAATCTCAATAATCCGCATGAATTTGGTTACAACTGCGGTGCTTGCAGCGGTAAACGCGGTGGACCGAATGCCCGGCTGTTCGCAGCTATGGCAAATCGTCCCGAAGTCAGAAAATTATTAGCGGATCGCGGCATTCACATTCCCGATGACACCTGGTTTATCGGCGCCGAACACGATACCTGCAGCGATGAATACTATTGGTATGATCTCGAGGATATTCCGCAAAGTTCACTGCCTGCTTTCGAAGCATTCAGAAACGACTTGATCAAAGCGAGTAAAGCCTCAGCACATGAGCGCTGCCGGCGATTTGTCTCGGCTGATAATCCACGCACGCCTGAAGCCGGAAAAGAACATGTGCTTCTGCGGGCGAATGATTTTTCTCAAGCATTCCCGGAATTCAATCATGCCACGATTGCCGCGGCCATTATCGGACGACGCTCCGTTTCGCAAGGAACGTTTCTGGATCGGCGTGTTTTTCTCATTTCATACGATCCAACACAGGATGGCGATGGCAAACTATTGGAAAACCTATTGCTGGCCGTCGGTCCGGTAGGAGCCGGTATCAATCTCGAATACTACTTTTCCACGGTGAACAACGATCATTTCGGTTCCGGTTCAAAAGTCACGCATAACATTACCGGCATGTTCGGTGTACTGGAAGGAACCAGCAGCGATCTGCGAACCGGTTTAACCAAGCAGATGATCGAAATTCATGAACCGCTGCGATTGCAGGTTTTGGTTGAAGCAAAAACCGAAATCCTGGGGCAGATCTATGAACGCCAAGCCAGTATCCGGGAACTTGTAGGCGGTGGCTGGATTCTGCTCAGCGCGATCGATCCTGATACGGCTGAAATCTCGGTATTTGAACGCGGTGTTGGATTCGTCCCTTGGCAAGCGGAAAAGAAACAGGTACCTGAATATGAATCATCGACTTCCTATTATCAGAACATCAATGTGCCTTTACCGTCTGTTCTGATCAAGCAGCCTCATGTGACAGGAGCTTAATATGGATTATTTGGTTTTTTTAATACCGCTATTGCCATTTCTTGCTGCTGCATTCATCGGTTTTGGTGTTTTGTTTAATCGCATTAACGGAAAGAAAGACGAGTTTATCAGCGCAAAAGTAGCTAGAAGCGCCATTACCTTGTCATGCTTGATCGCAATCGGTTTGCTCGGTTTCGATTTATTTGAAACCAATCCCAGTCATGCTACGCTGGGAAAATGGTTGGATAGCGGAAGTCTTGTGGTTGAATTTACTTTTATCACCTCGGGTTTCAGCGTTATTGCAGCCGCCCTATTTTCAATTATTCTGGTCATCATCACACGCTTCTCAACAAATTACATTCACGCAGAACCCGGCTTCCATCGGTTTTTCTTTGTTTTATGCTTATTCTCTTCGGCAATGCTGTTGCTGATACTATCGGGTAATGCAATCGGCACATTTATCGGTTGGGAAATTGCCGGATTGTGCTCCTATTTATTGATATCTTTTGCTTATGACCGGCCGACCGCAGCCATTAATGCCACCCGGGTTTTCGTCACTAACCGGATTGGAGATGCCGGCTTTATTTTAGGCATAGCACTTTCTTTTTATTATGCAGGAACCACCAGTTGGATCACCCTAAATGAAATTGCCACAACCCTATCTACCCCGACTGCCACTGTAATCAGCTTATGTTTTGTTGTCGCGGCTATTGCCAAATCAGCGCAACTGCCATTTACACCCTGGCTGGCAAGAGCGATGGAGGGACCAACCCCTTCCAGCGCGGTTTTTTATGGCGCTGTCATGATACATGCAGGGATTTTCTTAGTGATTTTACTTCAACCGATTATCGAACAAGCGCCGCTGACCATGTCAGTACTGGTAGTGATTGGCTTTTTCACAGCAATGTACAGCTTTATTGTCGAATTGACACAAACAGACATCAAAAGCTCACTCTGCTTTGCAATTTCGGGACAGCTTGGTCTCATGTTTCTGGAATGCGGCTTGGGTTTGTGGGAATTAGCAAGCTGGCATCTGTGCGCCCATGCCATGATGAGAAATTATCAAGTATTAACAGCACCTTCTTTATTACGCTACGTTTATGGCAATCCGATGAAGCCAGTAACACCCGGAATTGCCAATAAGCGCTGGCTATATATTGCATCGCTGCAACGATTCTGGCTCGATCCCATAGCGGATAGAATATTGGTGAGACCCATCCACGGCCTTGGGCACGATTTGGATCGATTTGATAAAAATATCATTGACCGGGCAATGGGAGCTCCTGTTTCTTCAAATTACACAATCTCTTCGCTGACTCAACTTGAGAAAAACATGGATAAAAATATCGGTAGCGGAATACAAATCGAGTTTGTCCGCGGTAGCGGCGTAGTAGGTAAATTATTTGAATGGATGGCCAACATCATGAGTTGGTTTGAAGAACGCTTGGTTTTACGGGGTATTGGTATGGATACTGTCGATATTGGTCGAAAACTTGGACAACTTGCGAATACGTTTGAGCAACTCATTCTCAAACCGCGTTATCTGGTCCTATTCGTTTTCATCGTCTTAATGATTGCTGCTTCGATTTGAGGTTTTCGATGGAAATTACAAATATAACTTTATGGTCGGAAATAGTTGGTTTTCCTATTTTATCGATACTGACGATCGTCCCGTTAATAGCGATGACCTTAGTAATTATGACGTCCTCGCCAGTAGCGGCTTTACGCATTGGTTTTGTCGGCACAGTAACGACATTCATGTTGAGCCTATATCTGCTATCCGTATTTGATGCTGATCTGCAGGGTATCCAGCTGTATGAGCGATATCAAGGCTTAGGTGTGACGTATACCGTAGGCGTTGACGGTACCAATATCTTGTTCGTACTACTGACAACCACGCTAGCGTTGCTGACGCTTATTTACACCCTCACCGCGCGGCACGTGTCAGACAGCACTCATATTGCCTCTTTGCTCGGGTATGAAGCCATTCTGATCGGTGCATTCTTGGCATTGAATGCCATGCAATTCTGGTTATGGTGTTTTCTCGAGATGATTCCGATTGTCTTAATGACATTGCGATCCGGGTCGAGTCAGAGCCGTCGCTGGGTCGTTGCACTAGTGTTACAACACTTTAGCAGCGGATTGCTAATGGTATTGGCCGGTTTCTTGGTGCTTGGTTTTGGCATTATGTTGACCACCGATATCTTATCGTTCGATTGGCTCGTGCTGAAAGAAAGTAACGTCAACAATGAGTATGCAACTTTGATTTTTTTCTTACTCTTATTCGGCTTCGCTATCCGTATGCCATTATTTCCGTTTCATGCTTGGCTACCGGTAGTAGCTGAACATGGAACCATCGCGAGTGTCGGAATTTTTCTGGTCAGTCTGAAACTCGGTGTTTATGCAATTATTCGTTTCTTGATCCCCCTGCTGCCCGAAGTCGCTGAGGAATGGTCATGGTTTGTGACGATGCTGGGTTTGATCGGGATTTTCTACGGTGCATTGCTGGCGTTCATGCAAATCAATTTCCGCCGCTTAATTGCATTTGCCATCATCAGCCAAACCGGTTTAATTACGGTTGGCTTATTTGATTTCAGCACACACGGCATGGAGGGCGGTATCGTTCTGGCGATCTCGTTCGGAATGGCGACAGCCGGTATATTGCTGAGTCTTGGCATGATATACAAACGCACGCATACGGCGTTTATTCCGCGCTTAGGCGGCATGTTTGACACCAATGCAGCGATTGCGGTGCTATTTGTGATTTGCGCGCTAAGCACGATGGGAATGCCCGGAACACCGGGTTTCGACGGTATTCACCTATTGATCGATGGCACCATTCAGGGTCAAGGATGGCTCATCGCGATTGCAATTTTATTTGGTAATTTCATTGGGCAATATAAAATTATCGTCGTATTGCACCGGAGTCTTCGGAATATT
>JBDHRU010000184.1:0-4948 GCA_039807765.1 Nitrosomonas sp.
CGCATCGATTCGTGCGCTATGCCGTCACTTCCTTATTGGCGTCTGTCCGGTTTTTATTTCTTTTACTTTGCTTTCATTGGCGCATTCTCGCCGTATTGGAGCTTGTATTTACAATCGCTCTCCTTTAACGCATTGCAAATCGGCGTATTGATGTCACTACTGCTGGTTACGCGGATTTTCTCGCCGGCTGTCTGGGGTTGGCTGGCGGATCATACTGGTAAGCGTGCGCGCGTTGTTCAGGTTGCCGCAGTGAGCGGTTTTTTGAGTTACTGCGGTTTCTTCGCTGGCGAATCTTTTGCCTGGATATTTTTTGTCATGCTGTTGATGAGCTTCTTCTGGAGCGCTTCGCTGCCGCTGATGGAAGCGATCACACTATCGCATCTGGAAAATGCTACCGACAAGTATGGCCGGATCCGCTCCTGGGGATCGGTCGGTTTCGTGTTGGCGGTAGTGGGTATCGGTTATTTGCTGGAAATAGTGGAAATTGCTTGGTTACTGTGGGTTGTATTGGGGCTAAAGCTGGGTATTGTGATTTTTTCTTATCACATTCCGGAAAAAGAAGTCATGCGCCACACCGCCGGATTGCATTCTGTGTTGCAGATTTGCTTGCGGCCGGAAGTCACGGCGTTCTTACTTTCCAGTCTGCTGATGCTGTTTGCACACGGCGCTTACTATACATTTTTCTCCATCTATCTGGTGGAGCATGGCTACGACAAAGGGTTTGTCGGCTGGCTGTGGGCGACTGGGGTGATTTGCGAAATCGGTATTTTCTTCATCATGCCGTGGTTGATGCGCTATTTTCGTTTAAAAACCATGCTAGTTTTTAGCTTTGCTTGCGCCATGCTCCGTTTTGTTCTGATCGGACAATATGTTGACTGGCCAATTATGATTGTTTTTGCGCAGATTCTGCATGTAGCAACTTACGGTGCGCATCATATTGCCGCCATGATGGTCATCCATCAATTTTTTCAAGGCCGGCATCAAGCCAAAGGTCAAGCCATCTATACCAGCGCCGCATATGGCGTGGGTGGAGCGCTGGGGGCGGTATTCAGCGGTTATACCTGGGATTGGCTGGGAGCGGAGATTACTTTCCTGATCAGCGCTGCGGCAGCACTGGCCGGTTTGGTTTTAATCGCGTGGAAAATGAGATCATTCAATCATTGATGCAGGAAAGCGTGCTTGGTTTGTTGAATTTGTAAACTTTATGGGATAATCGCGCGTTAATCGAATTTTTAAAATTTACCCGATGCAAACGCTATACGACAAACTGTGGGATCAACATGTTGTACGTACTGAATCCGGCGATCCGGATAGTATGACGCTGATCTATATCGATCGCCACTTAGTACACGAGGTAACCAGTCCGCAAGCATTCGAGAGCTTGAAACTGGCGGGAAGAAAACCTTGGCGTCTGAATTCCATTCTCGCCGTGGCCGATCACAATGTGCCGACTACGGATCGCAGTGGCGGCATTCATGATCCCGTTTCACGCTTGCAAGTGGATACGCTGGATCAAAATTGCGATGAACTGGGAATCACAGAGTTCAAAATGAGTGACTTGCGGCAAGGGATCGTGCATGTCGTTGGTCCGGAGCAGGGCGCTACATTACCCGGTATGACAGTCGTTTGCGGTGATTCGCATACCAGCACGCACGGTGCGTTCGGGTGTCTGGCGTTTGGTATCGGTACATCGGAAGTCGAACATGTGCTGGCGACGCAGTGTTTGGTGATGAAAAAATCCAAATCCATGCGCATTGCCGTGGAAGGTCAATTAGGGTTTGGCGTCACGGCCAAGGATATTGCATTGGCCATTATCGGTGAAATCGGTACGGCAGGCGGCACCGGTTATGCGATTGAATTCACCGGCAGCGCTATTCGTGCGTTATCGATGGAAGGCCGGATGACACTGTGCAATATGGCGATTGAAGCTGGTGCGCGCGCCGGTATGGTCGCAGTTGACGATACCACGATCAACTACATTAAAGGACGGCCTTTCGCGCCGCAGGGTGAGTTGTGGGATCGCGCAGTTGCTTACTGGCGCACGTTGCACAGTGACGATGGTGCAGTTTTTGATCGCACGGTCACTTTGGATGCGGCGCAGATCAAACCGCAAGTGACGTGGGGTACTTCTCCCGAAATGGTGACGACGATCGATGGCGCTGTGCCCGATCCCACGCAGATTAGTGACGAAATCAAACGTCACGATATGCAGCAGGCGTTGAATTATATGGGATTGCGTGCCAATACGCCGATTACGCAGATTGTGCTGGATAAAATCTTTATCGGTTCCTGCACGAACTCGCGCATTGAAGATTTGCGAGCGGCGGCGCAAGTCGTCAAAGGAAAACATATTGCCGCCAATATCAAGCTGGCGCTGGTGGTCCCGGGTTCCGGTCTGGTCAAGAAGCAGGCTGAAGAAGAAGGATTGGATAAAGTTTTTACCGCGGCTGGATTTGAATGGCGCGAACCCGGTTGCTCTATGTGCCTGGCGATGAACGATGATCGCCTGACAGCGGGAGAGCGGTGCGCCTCGACTTCCAATCGCAATTTTGAAGGTCGACAAGGCCCTGGTGGAAGGACGCATTTGGTCAGCCCGGTAATGGCTGCTGCGGCTGCAGTCGCTGGGCATTTTGTCGATGTGCGCGAATTCAATCAATAGTTACAGGTTGTAAGCAACTACCGTTACCCATCAATGGAAAAATTTCATACTTTTACCGGCCTGGCAGCGCCGCTGGATCGAGCCAATGTCGATACCGATGCCATCATTCCGAAGCAATTTCTCAAATCAATCAAGCGTTCCGGTTTTGGTCAAAACCTGTTTGATGAATGGCGCTATCTCGATCACGGAGAACCGGGTATGGACCCGGCGCAGCGTCAGCTGAATCCGGAGTTCGTATTGAATCAGCCGCGCTATCAAGGTGCGCAGATATTGCTGGCGCGTGCCAATTTTGGTTGCGGATCGAGCCGTGAGCACGCCCCTTGGTCGCTCCAGGATTATGGTTTCCGCGTCATCATCGCACCTAGTTTCGCCGATATTTTCTTTAACAATTGCTTCAAGATCGGTTTGTTGCCAGTTGTGCTGGATGCGGCGATTCTGGATCGCTTATTTGAAGAAGTCAAAACAACGGAAGGATACCGCTTGACGGTGGATCTCCAGAAACAAACCGTGACGACACCGCAGGATAAAGCCTACCCATTTGTTGTGGATGCTTTCCGCAAGCATTGCTTGCTCAACGGTTTGGACGAAATCGGCCTGACTTTGCAGCAGGCTGAAAAGATTAAACAATTTGAACAGAAACGGCGCAATGAGCAGCCTTGGCTGTTTTCCTGAGATATTTTAGAAATTAACCTATGATGAAAATTGCTGTTTTATCCGGTGATGGGATCGGTCCGGAAATCGTTGCGCAAGCGGTGCGCGTATTGGATACATTGAAAAAAGACGGTTTAGCGATTGAGCTGGAGTATGGTTTGATCGGCGGCTGTGCCGTAGATGCCACGGGAGAACCATACCCGGAAGCGACGCACCGGTTGGCGAGCCAAGCGGATGCGGTGTTACTCGGCGCTGTCGGCGGTCCGCGCTACGATACACTGCCACGTCAACAGCGTCCTGAAAGAGGTTTGCTGGCCATCCGCAAGGAATTGAACTTATTTGCCAACTTGCGGCCGGCAATACTCTATCCGGAATTGGCTAATGCTTCCAGCTTGAAATACGACGTGGTTGCAGGTCTTGATATCATGATTGTGCGTGAATTGACCGGCGATATTTATTTCGGCGAACCGCGCGGGATTGAAACACGCGACGGGCAACGCGTCGGTTATAACACGATGATTTACAGTGAATCCGAAATACGGCGCATTGCGCATGTTGCTTTCCAAGCGGCGGCGAAACGGCAGGGCAAGTTGTGCTCCGTGGATAAGATGAACGTGCTGGAGTGCACGCAATTATGGCGCGATGTTGTGATTGAAGTGGCGCAAGAGTATCCGCAAGTCACGTTGTCGCATATGCTGGTCGATAACGCCGCGATGCAGTTGGTGCGCAATCCGAAACAATTCGATGTCATTGTGACCGGAAACATGTTCGGCGATATTCTGTCAGATGAAGCGTCGATGTTGACGGGATCCATTGGCATGCTGCCTTCAGCTTCTTTGGATGAAAATAATAAAGGCTTATATGAACCGATTCACGGTTCAGCGCCGGATATCGCCGGAAAGGATCTGGCTAATCCATTGGCGACGATATTGTCGGCTGCTATGATGCTGCGCTATACGTTCAATCAGGAAGCGGCGGCGCAACGCATAGAAAATGCCGTCAAAAAAGTTCTGGCGATGGGCTTTCGCACAAAAGATATCGATGAGCCTGGAATGAAATCGGTCGGCACAAAAGCAATGGGTGATGCAGTGTTGTCGGTGATGTGAAAGTATTTTTACGGATCATTTGTTAGGTGTTTTTTTGATTAATCAGTTGTCAATTTTAAGGTAAGAGATAAGCAATGAAACAAGTGGGTTTTGTTGGTTGGCGTGGTATGGTCGGTTCCGTATTGATGCAAAGAATGCGGGAAGAAGATGATTTTTCTCTGATTGATCCCGTTTTCTTTACAACCTCGCAAAGAGGCGGCGCAGGCCCTGAAATTGGCAAAGAAACTTCCCCGTTGAAGGATGCTTTTGATCTTGATCAGCTCAGTGCGATGGATGTCATTATTTCCTGCCAAGGTGGGGATTATACCAATCAGATTTTTAAACAACTGCGTCAATCCGGCTGGCAAGGTTATTGGATCGATGCGGCATCCGCATTGCGCATGGAAAAGGACGCCGTAATCATATTGGATCCGGTCAATATGCCGGTAATCGAGCAAGCGTTGCATGATGGGGTAAAAAATTATATTGGTGACAATTGCAAGGTCAGCTTGATGTTAATGGAGTTTTACTGCTTTGTTATGAAATGTATGGT
>JBDHRU010000185.1:0-4913 GCA_039807765.1 Nitrosomonas sp.
TGTTAACTTCTCACTCCAGAATTTGCCAGCAAAAAATTGTGTAATCACATTCGAGGGAGTCATCGTAATGCTTGTATTAGTTGGTTATCTCATCATCATTATTTCCGTTTTTGGCGGTTTCGCACTGGCCGGCGGACACCTCGCTTCGCTTTGGCAGCCGGTTGAATTGATTATGATCGGTGGCGCTGCCGGGGGTGCATTTGTCGTCGGCAACTCGAGTAAAGCACTCAAGGCCACGATGAAAGCTTTACCGACTGTTTTCAAGGGTTCTAAATATACCAAAGCGTTATATATGGATTTGATGACGTTGTTGTACGAAGTGCTCAGCAAAATCCGCAAAGAAGGGTTGATGTCGATCGAAGGCGATGTCGACGATCCTGCCAACAGTCCGATTTTCACCAAATACCCGGGTATTCTGGCTGATCACCATATTACCGAATTCATCACCGACTATTTGCGCCTGATGGTCGGCGGCAATCTCAATTCACTCGAAATCGAGAGTTTGATGGATAGCGAATTGGAAACACACCATCAAGAAGGCGAAGTACCAATTCATGTGGTAGCCAAACTCGGTGACGGATTGCCGGCTTTCGGCATTGTCGCGGCGGTGATGGGAGTGGTGCATACTATGGAATCGGTGCATCTTCCACCGGCGGAACTGGGTATTCTGATTGCCGCCGCACTGGTTGGTACATTCCTCGGTATTTTGCTGGCATACGGATTCGTCGGTCCACTTTCGAACAAACTGGAACATAATCTTCACGAGTCCAGCAAGATGTTCGAATGTATAAAAATTACGCTATTAGCCAATTTGAACGGATATTCGCCGGTTCTAGCTATCGAATTCGGCCGTAAGGTGCTATTCACCACCGAAAGACCCTCTTTCATGGAATTGGAAGAACATGTCAAGCAAAGCAAATCGAAATAACTGCCGCACTACTGTCCTTCACTTGAATTGCGAGAACCATTATGGCTGATGATCTTTCCCAACGCCCGATCGTCATCAAGCGAGTCAAAAAAGTGGCTGGCGGGCATCATGGTGGTGCTTGGAAAATAGCTTATGCTGACTTTGTGACCGCGATGATGGCATTCTTCCTACTTATGTGGCTGTTGGGGTCGTCGACCAAGAGTCAGCTGGAAGGCATCTCGGAATATTTTAAAACACCACTTAAGATCGCCATGATGGGCGGATCGTCCATCGGTGAATCCAGCAGCGTGCTAAAAGGCGGCGGCACCGATTTAACTCGCCAGCACGGTGAAGTTAAGAAAGGTGAGATTAAAGACGACATAGAAGCCAAGAAAATTATCAGGGAACGCATCGAGCGTATCAGGCTGGAAGGGTTGAAGAAAAAAATCGAAGACGCGATCGAAAACAATCCGTCGTTAAAAAAATTCAACGATCAGCTTTTACTCGATATCACCCCAGATGGATTGCGAATTCAAATTGTCGACGAGCAAAACCGCCCCATGTTTGCGCTGGGAAAAGCGGAATTGCAACCTTATACCAAAATCATTCTACGCGAGATCGGTAAGATGCTGAATGATGTCAACAACAAGATCAGCCTCTCGGGGCATACCGACGGCAAACCGTTTCCTTCCGGCGACAAGGGATACAGCAATTGGGAGTTATCGGCCGATCGCGCCAACGCTTCGCGCCGCGAGCTGATCATTGGCGGTATGGATACGAATAAAGTTTTGCAAGTCATTGGTTTATCATCCGCCGTTCTGTTCGATAAGAATAACCCGCTTAATCCGATTAATCGCCGCATCAGTATCGTCGTCATGAACGAAAAAGCCGAGAAAGCGGTCACGATGGACGATCAGAGCATCGATATCGATATGCAGGAAGAACCGACGACTGAAATGCTGAAAAAACCTTAACTTACGGATTGATCAATCATGCAAAAACGAATCCATCCCGGCATTATCGCGTTGCTTGTTCAGATCACCGCTTTGATCTTGGTTTCTTCAATCATCGTGGTGCAAACGACCATTGAATTAAGCTTATTCGAGTGGAGTTTGCTGCAAGGATTGGCGGCGGGATTACTCAGCTATGCGCTGCACATGCCGGTATGGTGGATGCCGATTCATTTTAGCTTTATTCCGTTGGTTGTCGTTGCGTTGGCCTTGAATCTCTCTTCAACTGCATGCTTGGTGCTTTTTCTCGGTTTGTTGCTGATTTATGGCAAAACCTATAAAACGCAGGTTCCACTGTATCTATCCAGTAACCGTGTGATGCAGGCGCTGCAATCATTATTACCGGAAAACAACCGGTTTTCTTTTGTCGATTTGGGTAGCGGATGTGGCGGTTTATTAAGTCATCTGGCGAGGAAAAACCAAAATGGCGTGTTTCATGGTATTGAAGCAGCGCCCTTGCCTTATATGATCAGTAAATTAAGAAGTCTGTTTGGTGCCAAAAATTGCGCAATCACATGGGGAGATTTCTGGCAACAGGATTTTTCACAGTACGATGTTATTTATGCTTATCTATCGCCGGTACCGATGGCGGCACTATGGGAAAAGGCTCGTAAGGAAATGCGCCCGGGCAGTTTATTGATTAGCAATACATTCAGTATTCCCGGTGTTGCGGCAGACAAAAGCATTCAACTCGACGATTTCTCCAATTCCACGCTTTACCTGTGGAAAATTTAGTTTCCGGAAATTATATCGCTATGCGCGCCGCCAGGTCGTTCCCTGTGGCCCGTCTTCCAAGATGATGCCTTGTTGTTGGAGATTCTTACGAACCGCATCGGCATCCGAATAACGGCCTTCCTTACGCGCACCAATGCGTTGCTGAATCAACTGCTCAATGTCATCCGGAGTCAATGTATCCGATGTACCGGTGGATGGCGTATTTTGCAAATACGCTTGCGGATTCTGTTGCAAGAGTCCGAGCAAGCCGCCCAGTGTTTTCAGCAAACCGGCATTTTCCTTAGACTTCGATTTGTTAATGTCATTCGCCAGTTCAAACAAAACCGCGATGGCATCCGGTGTGTTGAAATCATCGTCCATCGCTTCTTTAAACTTGCACGCTTGGGGGCTCTGCCAATCGATAGTTGCGACAGGGTTTGGCTCGACTTCCTTTAATGCAATGTACAAGCGATCCAGTGCAAGCTTGGTATCCTTGAGATGCTGATCGGAATAATTCAATGGGCTGCGATAATGCGCACGCAAAATGAAAAAACGCACAACTTCGGGTTGATAAAGCTTCAAAATCTCGCGAACGGTGAAGAAATTACCTAAAGATTTCGACATCTTTTCATTGTCGACGCGCACAAAACCGTTGTGCATCCAGTAATTGACAAAAGGATGATCATGCGCACCTTCACTTTGCGCAATTTCATTCTCGTGATGCGGAAATTGCAAGTCCTGCCCGCCGCCATGAATATCGAAATGAACGCCCAATAATTGTTCGCTCATGGCCGAGCATTCGATATGCCAGCCCGGACGCCCCCTGCCCCAAGGCGATTCCCAAAACGGTTCACCAGGTTTCACCGATTTCCACAATACAAAATCCAGTGGGTCTTTTTTATTGGAATCGACTTCCACGCGCTCACCGGCACGCAAGTCGCTTAACGATTTACCGGACAGTTTTCCGTAGCTGGGAAAATCAT
This sequence comes from Nitrosomonas sp., assembly GCA_039807765.1. Classification (GTDB taxonomy): domain Bacteria; phylum Pseudomonadota; class Gammaproteobacteria; order Burkholderiales; family Nitrosomonadaceae; genus Nitrosomonas. Next base: position 3,615 of record JBDHRU010000185.1, read on the forward strand.
GCACGGAATAATACACATCACCATTTTTCGCCTGATAAGCTAAGCGTTTTTCTACCAGCACGTTGATCATGGCAATCATATGCTCGACATACTCGGTTGCACGCGGTTCGTGGTCTGGCAGCGAAACACCCAGTGCGGCAGAGTCCTCGTTCATTGCCTGAATGAAGCGCTGTGTCAGTGCTTCGATCGGTTCATTATTTTCCTGCGCGCGCTTAATAATCTTGTCGTCGATATCGGTCACGTTACGCACATAATTGACTTCAAAATCATTGACTTTGAACCAGCGGACAACCGTATCGAAAACGACCAGAACCCGGGCATGACCCAAATGGCAATAATCATAAACGGTCATGCCGCAAACATAAATTTTTACCTTTCCTGGTGTTATTGGAACAAAATCTTGTTTTTCCCGAGCAATTGAGTTATAAATTTTGAGCATAAGATCAACAGAAAAATTGTGCAGTCAGCTTTCTTCTTGATAGAATCCGGTCTTTCCGCGCTATTTGAATAACCTGTGAGTATAACATAACGAAGGCGCCACGCCCCCACCGACCAGCCAATTAGGACACTTAATCATGCATCTGCGTCAGATTTTGATTTTTCTATTGTTAGCTTCGATCAGTTTGAATATTTATGCAACAGAACCTCGGGTTGAAATGAAAACCAGTCTCGGCAGTATCGTACTCGAATTGTATCCGGATAAAGCACCTGAGACTGTGAAGAATTTCTTGCAATACGTGGATGAAGGATTTTACAAGAACACTGTATTTCACCGTGTCATTGCCGGATTCATGATTCAAGGCGGTGGGTTTGATGCAACATTAAAGCAGAAGCCGGCACGGTCACCGATCCAAAATGAAGCTGCCAATGGCTTAAAAAATGAGACTGGAACCATTGCAATGGCACGCACCTCGGATCCGCATTCGGCGTCGGCGCAGTTTTTTATCAATGTCGCCAACAATGCGTTTCTTAATTATAAAGCCCCGTCCCCAAGCGGTTACGGCTACGCGGTATTTGGCAAGGTAGTTTCCGGCATGTATGTGGCCAACAAGATCGCCGCGCTACCAACCGGATCAGGCGGTCCATTTTCGGGTGATGTGCCCAAAAGCAGTGTTATCATTGAAGATATCGTGAAACTGCCTTAACAATACACAATCACAATAGTTAAAATTCATAAAGGATCGATATGGTAAAACTGGAAACCAATTTTGGCGTTATTACGCTGGAACTGGATAGCGAAAAAGCCCCTGAAACCGTGCAGAATTTTTTAAATTACGTGTCCAGCGGATTTTACGACCA
>JBDHRU010000186.1:0-4854 GCA_039807765.1 Nitrosomonas sp.
TTGAACCATCTATTGAGCAGTCACTGTTTGCTGTGCCTCAACCCCAAGAAGAACAAAAAGTAGGTATCCGGTTGAGTTATATCGTTGATCAGTCAGATGATTTGTACCATGCTAACCTATTGATTGACGATACGCGCTTATCGCGAGCCTTCATTGCCCGGGCCGACAGTGTTCATCCTGCAGGTCTATGGGTTAAGAAAGAGTAGGGGAGAAGGATGTCAACACATTCAAAAATTTTTTCCTCTTATTCCTCTCCGCAAAGAGTAGATAAAACAGCCGGTGTGCGCCGCGTCAATAATCTGCCGATCGTGATTTTTGGCGCAATTATGCTCATCTTTATGCTGCTCATGATGATTGTTGCGATGAATCGCGCAGCCGAGCGCAATCAGGCTCACACTGACACATCTCAAGAAGTGCAATCGAGCCAATCGTTTGCCTCACTCATCGCAAAAGATTATGTCGGTGGTATGATCGAGCCCAAGAATCTACAGAGCGTGCCAGATTCCAAAACGCCATTATCGGGACTGATCATCGAGCGGCCAACGGATCTGGATCGGCCACCCTTCCCGCCAGGAGTAGGAGCACATTCTGCCCAGGCTGTTCAGGATCCGGATCTCGCCCATATCCGCATGCTCAAACGCCAACAGTTAGAGGAAGCCATCAAAGCAAAGACACAGGTCAATGTCGTTGCACCTCGAAGCGGTGCGTCATCACTCAATACCGCACCGACGCGCGATGAAATGCTCGCTGAGATGGCCTCTGTGCGACAGCAGGCTAATTCGACGCTGCGTGAAGATCCAACGACAGCTTATCAGACGCGTTTGGCGAAATTGCGCCGACCCACTCAGGGAAGTCATCCAGACGCTGGAAGCCTGGGAGCGGCAAGGGGAGAGGATTATATGGATGATATGGCACCCCGTCTGGTGGATGATGAGCAGAAAGGCCAAACTCAGGATTATTCACGCTTTGATTCAGATAGGGGAGAAGATCGCTGGAAGTTAAATAGTGACGTACAAAAACCAACGTCACCCTATGTATTGCAGGCAGGCTTTGTGATTCCGGCCACACTAATCTCGGGTATCAATTCCAGCCTGCCGGGGCAGATCATGGCCCAGGTCAGCCAGCACATCTATGACTCACCCGTGGGTAAATGGCGCTTGATACCGCAGGGTTCCCGTCTCGTTGGCACATACTCCAGTGATGTTGAATACGGTCAAGCCCGCGTGTTGATTGCTTGGCAAAGGATCATTTTTCCGGATGGCAAAACCATGGACATTGGTGCCATGCCGGGTGCTGATGGGTTAGGGTATGCCGGATTCCATGATCAGGTGAATAACCATTATCTTAGAATATTTGGTTCAGCACTGATCATGTCGGCGATTGTGGCAGGTTCAACCTACAGTCAGCGCGATGCAGGCAGTACGTTTGGGCGGCAGAATGCAGGCAGCATCATGAGCCAGGCACTGGGGCAGCAATTGGGGCTGGTGACATCCAATTTGATTCGCAAAAATCTCAATATCTCCCCGACACTTGAAATCAGACCAGGCTATCGATTCAACATTATTGTGACCAAAGACATGAAGTTCTCTCGCCCGTATCAGTCATTTGATTATTAAAACAGGAGCTACGCCATGCTAAAACCTGGAAACAAACCTACCCGATTCATCATGATGTTGCTGGTCATCATGAATGCTGGGCTTGTATCAAATGCTCGTGCAACGGGGATTCCTGTCATCGATGCCGCGAACGTCGCTCAAAGCATTGTTACCGCAACAGAAAGTGTGGATCAAACGCTTGTATTAATAGATCAATACAGAAAGCAACTCGAGCAATATGAAAACATGCTCAGAAATACCTTAGCACCCCCCGCGTATCTATGGGCAAAAGCCCAGTACGCCATGAATAAGCTCATCCATCTGACTAACACGATACGGTATTACGAGCAGACCTACGGAGGGATAGACGGCTACATGCAGCGGTTTCGTAATGTCGAGTATTACCGCAGCTCACCTTGTTTTTCTGTAGAGGAAAAATGCAATGAAGGTGCCTGGAAGTTATTAAAAGAAGGACAAAATACCAGTACCGATGCTCAGAAAAAAGCCAATGATGGGCTCCTGTTGGGCTTGAGTGAGCATCAGAGTCAGATGCCGGTTGATGCTGCTCAACTGCAATTGCTGCAACAAAGAACTGAGACAGCAGAAGGGCAGATGGCCGCACTGCAATACGCCAATCAACTCGCGGCATTCCAGGCCAATCAATTGCTGCAGATGCGCCAGATGTTAATCGCTCAGCATAATGCACTGAATACGCAAGCCCAGGCTGAAGTGGATTTACGCGCCATGCAGCAGGCAGCACGGGGAGTGGCGATTAAGCGATTGAGCCCCGAAATATTGCCTATAGGTAGAAGTTGGTCGGTTAGAGATGGGTTTTAATACATTAACTCAAGGAGAAAACTATGAAAAAGCATTATTTAAATATTGCAGTAGTGGGGCTATTGGCTTTATTGCTGTTATCGGGTTGTGAAAAAGACGGTGACGGTAAGTTGGAAATGAAAGAACCCAAGAAGGAGTTGAGTGAAATGCCACAAAGAAAGAGTTGGTTTGACACTCCAATATCACAGCAACCTACTGACGAGTCACAAAAATAATTATAGCTACATGAATCAGGGATAAACAAAATGTTCAGAATACCAATTACTCTATGCCTATTACCTTTATTATTCCTTTCTGCAGAGGCATTTGCCGAACTGGCCTATATTGATCCGACTACCAATCAAAGTGTTCTGGATAAGGTTGTTAGCCAGTTTCAAGGAAAAGTTAAATCTTGGAGAAATATTATTCAGGGTGCAGCAGAACGTTTATTTTGGTCGTTGGTATTAATTTCTATGGTATGGACGTTTGGCATGATGCTGCTTCGTAAAGCCGATATTGGAGATTTCTTTGCTGAGTTTACCCGTTTTATTATCTTTACAGGGTTCTACTTCTGGCTACTAACTAATGCTGTATCTGGTCACAATATTGCAGGGAGTATCATAGATTCTATGCAACAGTTGGGTAACACTGCTTCGGGTCTACAAAGTGGTGCAAATCATACTAGCGTTGTAGATACAGGTGTTCTAATCTGGAACCAGGCAACAAGTAATCTTACTTTATTACAACCGGTTGATAGCTTGATCGCTGTGATTATATCGCTGATCATTCTCGTTGTTCTAGCCGTCATTGCAGTCAATATGCTACTTCTACTGATTTCTTCCTGGGTACTGATGTATGCGGGAATATTTTTTCTGGGATTCGGTGGGGCTCGCTGGACAACGGATATTGCCATTAATTACTTCAAGACGGTTTTAAGTGTTGGCGTTCAGTTGTTTGTAATGCTCTTGATTGTCGGAATTGGTAGCGATCTTTTGACAAGCTTTTACACCAAGATGGGCAAAAATGTGCTGAATTATGAAGAATTGGCCGTGATGCTGATTTTTTCGATTGCGTTTTTTGTGCTGATATCCAAGTTGCCGCCACTGCTGGCCGGCATCATAACCGGTAGCTCCATAGGATCGAATAGTGGAATAGGTGGTTATAGTGGGGGCAATTTCCTAGCAGGGGCGGGGACTGCGGCAGCGGTTGCGTCTTATGGCGGCTCACTGGTTGCCAGTCGGGTTGCAGCGGCATCAGCCGCCAGGAATGGAACAGAAGCTTTACGCAATGCCATAGAGAAAGGCCAGGCATATGAGGCTGCAAGAGGAGGAAATAATTCGGGTGGAAGAGATCTCTGATGGATTTGCCGCCGGACATGCAGGAGCGCGTGGTTTGTTCAATAGCTGCTGCTATCAAGTATGAAATACCTGCCAATATCCTGCTCGCCATTGCCGAGAAAGAGGGTGGAAAGCCAGGGCAGTGGGTGCGAAACAGTAACGGCACGCACGATGTTGGTGTGATGCAGTTTAATACTTCATACTTAAAAGATTTATCGAGATATGGCATTAAACCAGATCATGTGTCAACCGCAGGTTGTTACGCTTTCGACTTGGCCGCTTGGCGTATACGGCTACATATCAAGAATGATCGAGGGGATATTTGGACGAGAGTGGCAAATTATCATTCACGTACTCCAAAATATAATGCGAAGTATCGGCATGACTTGATGAACAAGGCTCTTAGGTGGGCGGATTGGTTGGAGAAGAGGCATTAATATTTGAATCCAGTGCTCGCACCGTCGACCGGCGCGAGGGACATAAGCTACAAGCCAAAATGCTGTTCCGAACCCTAGCTCGATGATTGTTTATCGTCGCTATTTCTTTTGCTAAACACTTCTTAGAAAATAATTAATTTTGCACCTAAGCCGATTATTCCACAAAAGCATATTACTTCAAGAACATTTCTCTTAAAACGAAATAGCGCAACCGCTGCAATGATTATAATTGATGCTGATATCCAATCAAATTCTCCATTAAATCCTTGCGGCCAAAGAACATGATAGCCAAAGAACATGGCTAAATTTAATATAACCCCGACAATAGCTGCTGTGATTGCAGTTAGCGGTGCAGTGAACTTTAAATTATCGTGTGTAGATTCAACTATGGGTCCTCCCGCAAGAATAAATATAAATGAAGGTAAAAACGTGAACCACGTTACAATGATGGCAGCCATAGATCCTGCTATAAATAGCATATCCGGCCCTAAAAGCTCTTTTACATAACCACCAATAAAAGCTACAAAAGCTACTACCATAATCAATGGCCCAGGGGTTGCTTCTCCAAGTGCTAGCCCATCTATCATTTGCTTGTATCCCGTCAGCGCCAGTTGGACAAAATGATGTGATTGCATAAGAGAGTGTTTTGGTTCATCGTAACTTTAAAAG
>JBDHRU010000187.1:0-4792 GCA_039807765.1 Nitrosomonas sp.
TTGGTTAAATTTGCACAAAATCAACAGGCGATTTTACAGGCGTTGTGGAAAGTTTTGGGCAAGGGTGGTAAGTTGCTCTATGTGACTTGCTCAGTTTTTGCTGAAGAAAATACCATGCAGATAGAAAGATTTCTTAAACACCATCCGGAGGCGCGATTATTGCCACTTCCGGCCGTGGCAATGTCAATGTATGAGGGACAACTGTTACCCGCTATTCAACACGATGGCTTCTTCTATGCTGTATTGCAAAAAGCCTGATCTGCAAGTTTGCCGAATAAAACCGACATACTTCAATCTGATCATTTTGTTAATGATTTTGCTGTTGCCGACGGCGGTTATTCAGGCGGCGGGCATTCAGATAAAGTCCGTCAATCTGGCGGCGGCCGGGAAAGGCTATGAAATCAACATGGACTCGGAGATTGCGCTCAACGAGACACTAGAGCAGGCGCTTGAGAAAGGTATCGTGTTGCATTTTGTCACTAAATTCAGCTTGTTTGATGCACGCTGGTATAAGCTGAATGATGAGGTGGCACGCAGCAAGTTTGTGGTCGGTTTGCGCTATTATGCGCTAACGCGGCAATATCATCTGAATCATCCCGTGTTTTCCCAAAATTATTCTTCATTAAACGAAGCATTGCAGGCGCTGGGACGGATTCGCGATCTGCCTTTGACTGTGAGATCCGAGTTGAAACCGGATGCTGATTATGTGGCGTCAGTTCGAGTGTGGCTGGATCTGACGCGCATGCCCAAACCATTCCAGGTTGAGACAATCGGTTCCAGTCAGTGGGATTTGAGTTCGGACAAGCTGGAGTGGCATATGAAGCTGCCCACACCGGGGGAGCCAGTGCAGATTAAAGGCCATTAATGAAATACGTGCTCATTGTCGGCGCCGGTGTCGGAGCGGTGATGCTTTTTCTGCTGGCTACCGCAGGCGCCAACACCGAGTTTTTTGAGCGCAAATACCGTTTACTGCTGGGCATCAATATCGCCTTCGTCGTATTTCTCATGGCGATCCTGGGTTTTTTGTTGTGGCGCTTCAGGCGCCGCCTCAAATCGGGGGTTTTCGGATCCAAGCTGGCGCTGCGTTTAATGCTGGTTTTTTCCCTGATGGCAATACTTCCCGGTGTTTTGGTATATGCCGTATCGGTTCAGTTTCTCGAGAAGAGCATCGAATCCTGGTTCGATGTGAAAGTCGATCGCGCACTGGAAGGTGGGTTGAATCTGGGGCATACCATGCTGGATAATTTGCTGGAGGAATTGCAGCGGAAAGCGCAAGCGACTGCGTTGATTCTATCCGATCCCGCCAATCCGCCTTTATTAGTGCTCAATGAATTATTGCTGCAATCTCAGGTGGAAGAGGCGACCTTGTTTAATCAGGATGGCAAGGTGATTGCATTCTCTAGTGAGAGTAATTTGGCGTTATTTCCCGGAATACCGAATGCGGTCGTAATGCGCTATATCCGTATGCAGAAAGCTTACGGCGCCATCGAGTCGATTGCCGAGAAGGGTTTGTATTTGCGTGTGGTTGCGCCTGTCAATGTGTTGAGTCTGAAAGAAGATATCCGGATACTGCAACTGTTGCAGCCAGTTCCGCTGCAATTGGCAAAAGACGCCGAGCGGGTGCAAGCAGGTTATCAAGATTACCAGGAACTTTCCTTATCGCGCCACGGGTTGACCCGGCTGTATAGCGTTACCTTGACGCTGGCATTGTTGCTATCGTTGTTTTCGGCATTGGCGACAGCTTCGTTGCTTAGTGAGAAATTAAGCGCGCCCTTAGGTATGCTGGCGGAAGGTACGCGTGCAATTGCGCAAGGCGACTACAGCCGCCGCCACTTGGTGCAGAGTAGCGATGAGCTGGGCGTTCTGACCGAATCCTTCAATTTGATGACGCAACAGCTGGAGGAAGCGCAAGCGGCCGCGCAGCATAATCAGCGAGCGGTCGAGAGCGCGCGCGCGCACCTGGAAAGTATTCTGGCGAATTTGTCGTCGGGTGTGTTGGTGTTCGACGATCAGCTAGTATTGTCTAAGGCAAACCGCAGCGCGGAGCGGATACTGCAAATACCGCTGATCAGTCTGGATGGTTCGATTATCGAGGGTTGCGTGAACAATGAGCCGCAACTGAATGCATTGATTATCGAGATCAAGGCGGGTTTTAATTCCGGAGAAACCGGTGTCTGGCAGCGCCAATTGACGCGTTCGGAGGACGGCCGCAATCAGGTCTTGTTGCTCCGGGGAACGCGTTTGCCCAAGTTGTCGGGCGGCGGCGGCGTGGTGGTTTTTGATGATATTACCAATCTATTGCAAGTGCAGCGCGCAGTTGCCTGGGGTGAAGTTGCGCGCCGGCTGGCGCATGAAATTAAGAATCCGCTGACGCCAATACAACTCTCGGCCGAGCGCGTGCAGCACAAATTGATCAATAAACTGAGTGAGGAAGACGCCAAGTTTTTGCGGCGTTCAACTGAGACCATAGTCAATCAGGTGGAAGCGCTGAAAAAAATGGTGAATGAATTTAATCAGTACGCGCGCGTTCCCGAAATGGAATTGCGCCAGTTGGACTTGAACCGGTTGGTGCATGAAGTATTGTCGCTATATGAAACAGCGAATATGGCGGCTGAAAATAACCAGCATGTGCATGCGCGCATCAAGCAGATATTGGCGAATGACTTGCCGCTGATCAGAGGCGATTCGGTGCAGTTGCGCCAAGTGTTGCATAATTTGCTGCAAAATGCGCAAGACGCCTTGATTGACACCCTGGAGCCCGTGATCGAAGTGAGAACCGAGAAGGTACGTGGTGGCGTGCAACTCAGTGTGCGTGATAACGGTTGCGGTTTTTCGGATGAGATCAGAGCCCGGGTTTTCGAGCCCTATGTCACGACTAAACCAAAAGGAACCGGACTGGGATTGCCGATCGTGAAAAAAATTGTGGAGGAGCATGAAGGCATCATCCATGTCGAAAATATTAAACCGCGAGGTGCACAGATTTCAATTATCCTGCCGGCGGTGGAAAAGAGCGCAGCCCCGGAGCATGACCGGTTGGTATTGAACTCATCGCATAATAATCAGTGATGACAGAAAAGATATATGAGATTTTTGCTACTAGGGTATTCGTCAATCAAAAAACTTGAGATTCATAGTTGGCCGGGAAATTTGACAGTTGTGGCCAAGCTGATTAGATTCCGGTCGTGGAGAGGATGCTAAATGATAACGAACAATACGATACTGATTGTCGATGACGAAATTGGCATACGCGAATTGCTATCCGAAATTTTGCGTGACGAAGGCTATCGGGTGGCGCTGGCGGAGAATGCCGAGCAGGCGAGAGCCTGGCGCGAGCAAACGCGTCCCGATCTGGTGCTGCTGGATATTTGGATGCCCGATACCGATGGTATTACCTTGCTGAAAGAATGGGCCAGTAACGGTTTGTTAACGATGCCAGTGATCATGATGTCGGGGCACGGTACGATCGATACGGCGGTGGAAGCCACCCGTATTGGCGCATTCGGTTATTTGGAGAAACCGATCCCGCTACAAAAATTGCTGAGTACGGTAAGCAAGGCTTTGCGTGGCGGGCAAAACAAACAACAGCCGGCGCTTTCACTCGCTTCATTGGGCAAAGGCGCATTGATTACCGATCTCAGAAAAAAGCTGGAACAAGTGGCGAATCTGAAAACACCGCTGCTGCTGATGGGTGAGCCGGGCGCCGGCGCGGAAATCTGTGCGCGTTTCATGCATCGTTCGAATACACCTTGGGTGGAGCCGGAGACATTGTCGGTATTGGCGGAATCACCGCTACAGTTACTGGAACTCGCGCGCGACGGCTTGTTATTTCTTAAGGATGTCGGTGAGATCAGCAAAATAGCGCAAAAAGGTTTGTTGTTATTGCTGAGTAAACTGCAGAAATACAATGTCAGATTGGTTTGCGCAACTTCTTTGCCATTGGCGGAGTTGACGGCGCAAGGCGCTTATCATCCCAAGTTGTACGAGATACTGAGCAGTCTTAGTATCGGTATTCCGGCGTTGCGTGCACACCGGGAGGATATTCCCGAACTCGCCAATCAAATTTTGTCGCGTTTCGTGGAATCGGGAGAGGCTTCATCCACATTGCAGTTCAGTACCGCAGCGCTCAATTGTTTGCGCAATTACGATTGGCCCGGCAATCTGACTCAATTGACCGGTGTGGTGCATTCTTTAGCATTAACCTGTACCAGTGATGAGATTTCCGCCGAAGCCGTGCAGCAAGCGATGGTTTTTCCGGAATCGGTTTCGACGTCGGTTGCTCCGGAAATTCCACTTGACCTTTCGTTGCGTGAAGCGCGCGATCTGTTTGAGAAAACTTATTTTGAACGATTGATCGATCAAGAAAATGGCAATATGACACGGGTTGCCGAGAGGGCCGGATTGGAGCGAACCCATTTGTACCGCAAAATAAAGTTACTGGGAATTAAGTTGCGGGGAAATTGATTTTAAGTCAGGGTATTCTATTGCTAGCGGATTGGTTTTAGACATAAAAAGTGAGTATCTCTAGTTGTCGTATCCTCTGTCTTAAGGGATAATAGCGCATTTTGTTTATTGCCAGTGCAGTGTGCTTTTATCATTCGGCGCGCGGTTCGGTTTATTAATTTTTATTAAAAATATTAGGGAGTTAGTATCAATGGGGACATTCAAGGATTTTGACGCGCCGGTATTTAAGGACTTAACCAGTGCGATACGCGCATTGGCGATGGATGCCGTGCAAAAAGCCAATTCCGGTCACCCCGGTATGCCGATGGGTATGGCGGAAATTGCTGAAGTG
>JBDHRU010000017.1:0-22440 GCA_039807765.1 Nitrosomonas sp.
AATAAACTGATTAAGAAGAACAAAAACACCGAAGTGCAAAGATAATTTTTTTGCGCGGTTTTATTTATTGATAATTGTATCCATAGTTTCTATCTTTCCACCCAGTATAACGAGCGCAAGTTAGGCCCACGATAAAAATGACAGGAAAAAAAAAGGAAAATAAAAAAGGGCTCATTGCGCCTATCGGCGCGACAGAAATTGACATCACGCTGATCAGCGAAGATATCCATCAACCCAGGAAGGAGTTTAATCAGGAAACGTTACGAGAATTAACGGAGACGATTAAATTACGCGGAGTGAAATCACCCATATCGGTTCGCCCCAATCCGGATAAACCGGGAACCTACATTATTAATCATGGCGCAAGACGCTATCGTGCCAGCATCAACGCCGGGTTAACCAAGATTCCGGCATTCATTGATACCGATTACAGTGAAGCGGATCAGGTAATCGAGAATCTTCAAAGAGATGATTTAACCTCCAGAGAAATCGCTGACTTTATTGGACGGCAACTGGCAGGCGGTAAAACCAAGTCTGAAATTGCCAGACTCATTGGCAAAACAAATCCTTATATCACCATGCACGCCGCACTCCTTGATCTGCCTGACCCACTAGGAGAAGTGTACCGGACAGGCCGTTGCACCGATGTCACAGCACTCTATGATTTAACTAGACTGTATAAAGCCAATAAAGAGGAAGTAATCACCTGGCTGGCGCTCAGTACACAGGAAGAGATATCACGATTGGATGTATATCATTTCAGTCAATTCTTAAAACTAAAAAAAACACCTCCGTCTAATTCTGTGGATGATCAAGTATCAAGTGCTGAAGGCAAATCAGATACCACTTCAGCAGTTAAACACAACGATCAAAAACAGACCACGCCGAATTCATTGCTTGACTCTATTTACAATTTGATTAAGAAAGACAAACGCAAGCCACAAGATTTAATGCGTGATCTATCTAACGATAATAAAGAGTTACTAAAAACCAGGATCAGTGATTATTTTGAGCAAGGCAGAAATTGCCCAAATATCGTTCAGTTCACCATAAAAGCGTTGCAAGATGGCAGCTTCTCAGCCAAGGGGAGCGGCGCACTGCAGTTGATCGCTTTTTTGCATGGCATGGAAAGATCAGAGTCTTTTGATCTCATGAAAATACTGGAAGAAATCGCCGGACAACAGGAAGCAGGATAATTTAGTCTTGCTAGTATTCCTACTTACAACTAATTTGAAATGACGACACCTGCAAAGCTACGAATGATTGTAATGAATGGACAAAAGATTCTACAAACTCAAAATAATAATGAATGGGAGACGACGGGTACTATCAAGAAGGTTGATGAAGGTATCAAACCGGGCGTCTACAATATTTATTTAGCTACAGCACCCGTTGATAAAAACCAGTATCAAGGACAAATTATTTATATTGATAAAGACAATTCTGTTTTTTATCAGCAGGTCAAGAAGGATTTTATTGTGCATCAATTAAATGCTGTTGATGGCAAACCAGTTGCTGGGAAAGATGTAGCTATTACGTATGATGGGGAGAAAGCTACGTTAACTCTAATGGATACGCTTAAGAATAAAAGAACATTGAAAATTTGATTTGTTATATTTGCTTCAGAAACATGCGCAGACCATGACGCGAGACAATTTCCGCTTCCTGGTGAAACAGAGACGTAAGATTTTTTAGAATATTCTTCGTGAAAATTTCTTCCCGCTCTAACAGCCGCATGACAGCAACTTATAACCATTTTAACCATCCAGAAAACCACATGAAAAACGAAGCCAAAACTTACTTATGCGTTTTCCTCATCTGATTTGCTTTTCTGCTTGTGTCTGATAAACGTCACCTCAAACGCCTTACACGGGCGATACTGTTGTAGGCGATTGGCGAAGATGAAAGCATCGTTCATTTCATAGTGTTGAAAGATATCCAGGCCACGATCTAGCGCGATCTTCCAGCCGTGGCTTGTTACGATATTGCGGGCATGAATCGTTCCAGTATCATCGAATTCCCAGGTAAAATTGATTCCAACAGCACTACTGGATTCCTTGATTTTCTCGAAAGTCTCTTTCTGCTGTTCTCCCTTGAATTCGTCTTCCATTGTTACAAGATGAACTGCGATCTCTTCATCCTGAGCTTTATGCTTCACAACGGTTTCAAGAAACTCCATGAAGTTGCGGATCTGATAGAAAAGGCGGATATAAGGATCGGTAATTGTGATACTGGTAGAACCACGCAGATACGGGCCAAGCAGATCATCGAACGAAATGCCTTTTTGGTTTTCCTGGAATGTTAGGTGTTTTTCTTTCAGAACAACTTCCGACACCAGACTGGCGTCGGAACACATGACTAATGCGTCGGTCGATCCGTCTGTATCGCTCGTTCCTTCTTCACCATCGAATAAAGTAGTGTGATAGTAGTTGGGATACTCCTCTTCTTCGAGTGTAGTAACATTCTTGGCTTGCTTTGAGGAATCCAGGTAGATAAAGTGCACATTTCCATATGTAGGATCTACCCGCATCAACTGATCCTTGACACGTTTTCGCCCTTCAATAGAGAATCTAAGTAGCTCTTCAATTTCCTCTACAGATACTTCGCCATGTGGAAAGAGTATCTTAATGAGTCCAGAAAAAGTTTTGTTGATCCCATCACGATCACGTGTGGAAATATCTGATGACAATGAAAAATGTTTCTGATATCGATCAGAGTAGTCTTGGCTTCTAAGCGATCTGAGAACCTCGGCAAGATAATCTACAACAAACCCATAACCTTCAGAAAACATCTCGCTGCGAAGATTTTCCATTTCCCAACCGGGCAAATACCAATGCATCCTGTCGAGAATGGCCTGACCATCAGTATTACGATAGGTCTCTGGTAGATCCATAAAAAGATTACCGTGTTTTAGCATGTACGGAACGTTGTGGGAAGTATTGCCAATAAAAACCATCGAGGCTTCAGCACCTTGTGGGCCAGTACCTCGATTAAAAGACTTATTGGCCATATAGTTTTTCAGCGTATCGATGAGCTTGATATCGGGTTTTTTGTTACTGCCCGCAAACTCATCCATGGCTACTACATCCCAATAGCCCACGAGTCCGATTTTGCCTGTCGTATTGTTGATAAACAATTTCGCAAGAGTTGCTTCTCCTCCTGAAACCAGTGTTCCGTGCGGAGAAAATTCTGAGAAAATGTGTGATTTTCCTGTGCCTTTGGGGCCCAGTTCTATTAGGTTATAGTTACGCTCACAAAAGGGAATTAAACGGATGAGCTGTATCAACTTGCTGCGCCGACCAAAGACTTCCGGATTCAATCCGATACTTTGCAGCAAAACATCAATCCACTCGCTTGTTGTAAATTGCTTCCGAGCCTCCAGATACCCATCATAGTCAAAGTGAGACAACTGTATTGGTTTTAATGATGCCAATATCCAGGGAGATGCATCTTTTTCTTCATTAAATTCATACTCAATATCACAAATACACCAGACTCCACCAACAAGTAGCTTGGGGTGCTTCTTTACAGTACCAGAGTCAACCAAAACTTTTTTAATACCAAGATTTTCAAATTCAGCCTGATATGCGTTAACCTTGTCGTTCAAAGCCACGCCAATCTTGTCGATGACTTTATAGCGCCCTTTTTCTTTAATGTTGGAACGTATCAGGCCCGCTTCATTGCGATGCACATAGTGCTTGGCAAGAATCTCCTTTACTGTTTCGATACCAGTCTGAATCGTTGCTTCATCACTAGTGGCGCAATATTGGCCAAGCAGGTATTCCAGTACGTAAGAAGGGACAATGGCGTTGCCTTTAACCGTTTTTACGAGATCCTTGCGGACGACGAGACCGAGGAAGTACGTGTTGATTTTTTGATCCAGTTCGTTCATGGGTCACCTGTTCGTTAGAATTCAAAATCACTGGTAAATGATCGTCGCATCAAATACCGGAGTGACTTATATTCTTTGTAATGCGAAGTCCCGGCATGTTTCTCTTCCAGCCTCAGAATAACTTCCTGGCCGTTGACTTCATCGGCCGCATGGGTCAGCACGAAGCGCACCTGCAACTCCCTTTCTCGTGGATTGTCAGAGACTAAGTCGAAGGTCAGGTCATGGCTATCAGAGATTAATTGGCCTGCCTCGGTGTAGATGCCAGCCCGCAATACTCTTGGCTGAATCTTATCGGTCACTGGACCAGCCTGATATAACGCCACCGCCAGCTGGCCCGAGGTAATCACCGAGCTTGCCCCGCGCAGAATGTCAACCTCAACGCTGGTTACGTCGCTCTGCCGCTTCTTGTTTATTTTAAGCACCGGGATTACCACTTCCTGCAATGATGCACCGCCATGCACAAAACGGCTACCTGATCCCTTTAGGCGCAGGCGGTTGATCGACTTGGGTATTTGCACCTCCACATCACCGTGCAGGCCCAGTTCGTTTGGTAGAAATTTACGCAATCCCTGAGAAGCTTTCAATCCTTTGCCTAGCACAAAACGTCGATCTCGATAGATAATACTCTCACCAGCGGCTTCAACACCTGAAAAATCACTCTCTTCAATAGGCCGGTTTTGATAAATAAAACCATGATCAGCAGTAATTAGAATATTGCTGGCATTGGCAGCAGTTAATTTTTTTATCAGTCTTACTAAATCCTCCATCGTCTGCTCTGCTGCTTCGAACGCTTGGCCTTCCGAGTGCATCTTGTCACCGGTGTGATCAATCCTGTTGTGGTAGATATACAAAACATCATTCGCCTTAAGTAATTCTCGACTGTCATCCCTGTTCATGACCATCAGATCTTCGTAGATTGTGGCAGCCGCGCGGCCACCCGTTGCCTGAGACAAAATCTTGCTACGATTGATAGTACCTTGTGAACTCTGACCATCAACTAGCACTGTCCCACTATCGTTATCAGCAATTACCAGTTCCTTGTTTGGCAGGAGTGCAGCCATACCCAACTGCGTATAACTGGGTAGCATCGATAACGCAGGCTCCAGCTCGGCACTGTAGCGATCTTCTTGGCGAATAAGGCTCAGTAATTCATCACCGATCTCGTAGCGCATTGCATCCGAGATGATTACGCAGACCTTATTGTCTTTGCGTAGGAATGGCTGGACCCAGCGCTCAAAGAAATGCTTCTGCAAGGGAATGGGAGATGCATCCCATTTGCTGGCTTCATCCACAAAGGATTGAAATCGATCATTGAGTCTCAGCAGGTAGCTGTTGGAATAAAGATTTTCGATCTGTTCGGTCAATGCGTCCATCAACGATGCCTGGCCGGACATGCGCACGTGGTAAGTGAACTTGCGATAAAGTTGATCCAACTGGTACCAGAAGCGACTGTAGCGCTGCACACCATCCACCAGGCTATCCATTGTAAATTTCGCCTCGCCCAAAGCATGCATGAACTGCGCCGCGAAATCGACTGCCTCATACAAATGCCGGTATTCCCGATACCAATGGCTTTGTCGGCGCTGACGTACCCAAAGTGCCACATCACCGCTGGATACCGTGCGTGAGACCAAGGCTCTGACCAGGTCGCTGATGATCTTCTGGTCGATGAGGAGGAAGTAATCCAATTCGAGCAGTTCTTTGAAATCCCGCTTGGCCAGATCCTGCTCAATACCGAGAACATCTGCGCATTCGCCGGAAAGGGTTTCAAAACCGGCTTCAAACTGGCGACTATCCTTCCAGCGCTTGAGGAACACTAGGGCATCGCCATTCAGTCGCACCTGGCCATCCGTACTCATGGCAAAACACGACTTGAACAACTCGATCACGAAATCACGGATACCGGGTTCGTTTGACTTATAACCGTAGTAGCGGGTTATTTGCTCCCACAAGAAGGTATCCAGAGTGCAGCGACCAATCAGTTTGATCTTATCATCACGATTGTCCGCCAATTCCTGTAATAGGTTTTCCATTACGGAATCTATGCGGGGTTCGCTGGCAGCACATACCGCCAGCATTTTCAGGCGAATTATCCCGCTTGTATCGTCGTGCTTCAGAAACTTCTTCAATGCTTCCTTGCGCTTAGCAGCCTGAAAGAATTCAGTATGTGCCTGTATCACATCAATGAACTCTAGTCCAAGGTCTAGCTCGGAAAGCCAGAGGGCTGCCTGATCGGTGCGGAACTCGCCGTGAGCCAGTTGAACATCCAACAGCCAATTATCCAGATCGGCAGGCTGAGACCCTTCGTGATAGAGCAGAAACTTTTGATCCGGCTCATCGCGCAGCAGCCGGAATTTGATGCCATACTCGTTGTTGGTGAGTTCCAGCTTCTCAATATCAGGCAGCGACAGCGCCTCGAAGTCATTGCGCAACTCTCGCTTGGTGTCATACCAGAAGACAATCCGGTGACGGTCGAAGAGTTTGATCAGGGCTTGGAAAATGCGGTTACTCATTCATTGTTTCCTTCGGGCATAGTCTTTCTTCCATATGCCATGCTAAAACCATCCGGCACCGGTTTAAACGGTCCCGCTTTCGAACGATAACTAGACTGAAATCGGCGCAAGGCTATTACATCGATCTCACCGGTAACACAGTAGTCATCAACTCCACCTTTCACCCGTAGCAGGTCACGCAACCAGCTATCTTTATAAGGTGCTCGGATGCGGCTATCACCATACTGACGATCATTACACTGAATGATATAGGCATGAATATCTAAAGCCGCAGATTCCACCAATGCATTGAAAGTCTCAGTATCCTGATTCCACTCCGGTACAAATAAAGCATCTACTTTGCCACACAGAGCTGCGCGATAAGTAATATTGGTTAACTCACTGCACACCAGCATTGCAAAACGGAAATCGCCATGCTGTATTACCGGTGGCACTTTCCATATTTTTTCTGGTTTAAGCTCGCGACCAGCAAGGCGCTTTAGCTCCTGCTCTTCATGTAACGCAGGTCGCTGTTTGTCTTGACGGTAGATCATTAATGATGGAAACCCGATCCCATCATGTATTAGTGCCGCCCAAACCTGATTACGAACCCGGCTTTTAGTTGCATGTAAATACTCAATGCCTGCAATAAACGAAATGCCGCGCCCTCGGAGCTTATGTGCAAAACGCATAAACCACTGAGCGGGTAAGGCGAGCTCTGGCAATATGAAGTAACGCGCATCTTTAGGCTGAGAGATAACACTATTCACAAGCTTGGTTAGTCGCTGATAGCGATTTATATCTGGATCGTGGTTCCGGGTAACCGATGCTACCCAGCTGTCGTAATTCGTCTTCCAGCACGATACTGCAATTGTATGATGTGACTGTGTCTTCTCTCCATTATGAATATCCAATACATCTTGCTTGTTCCGCTGCGGCATTTTTTCATTGAGTGTGAAGCCTCGAATAGCCAATACTACAGACTCAAGGGATCGCTGGCTTACCTCGTCAAATGGGTCTTTCGCCACAACGAACAACTCTGCCATATTGATCGGGCGCGTCGCAAACAATAAACCATTAGGCAAAGTAATTTTAGGAAGTTTAATCCACGAAGCAAGCTTGGAAATCCCATCGATAATCTGCTCAGGCAAAAGTTCATCAGGCTTATCAACTATAGCAATATTCTTTTTAGCTGGAATGCCCCGCTGGGCCACCATTTCTTTTGGCAACCCAATAAATCGGAATGGTTGGTGGGCAAGATCAAATGAGAATAATCTGGCCTGTTTGTTTTGGAACGTACTGATCGAAAGACTCCAAGCCATTACCGCAGATAAAGATGATGGATAGAAATCTTCCATATGTATTTTCCATGCTGCTTTACCTTCTTTGCTTAAGCGCGGTGGAAAAGCGGCCATAATGCTTTCATGCATAGTCAACCATAGCTGTTTCTCCCAATTGTCCACCAACTCAGATCTGTCAGGCAGGCCATCCTCAGGAGCGGCTTTAATACTTACATCGCAATGCTCTTCCACCGTCTCGCAGATAGATTCCAAGGTTTGCATGATCTGATGTAGCTGCTCGAAGTCTTCACATGCAACGGCAAGACGCACCACACGCGGCAGATATTGCGATAGATCGAAAAAATAGGGCAGAACAAGAACATGGTTGATAAAGGCTTGGTAAAAAGCATAACGATGTTTCTGCCATGCCTGAGGCAGTAAATCACGTTCATAGGCTTCAAAATCACGTAACTTGATAGCAAAGCCTGAGCGGCGCATGGTGAGCGCATCTGTTTTACGCAGATTGTCAGCGACCTCTCCATCGCTCTGCGTGGCTGTAACCAAGTCTGTGCTTACCTGGCTTGCCGATGCTGGCAGATTAGGAAGAGCACGCCACTCACTTGCACGCTGATAAATTTGTTGGGCAATCGCATCGACCAGCGTTAGCCCCGTTTCGCCCGACAGCAGGAATACTTTGTTCTTACTATTAGAAAATTGAATCAGACTATTGCTTAAATACTCTGGCTGGAACTGGATCGCCTCCTGTTTATTATCAGCCCAATCCAACTTGCCACTTGAACGATCAAATAGCCACTGCCACAATACTTGAGGCGATTGAAAATCTGCGCCGTTTTCCATTACTAGCAGGATGTCATCTACATATCGACCGTAGTACAGTGGCACCACCTGTTTCTCAATCAACTGGTCCAGTTCAATCAGTGCCATATTGGCCACCACAGCGGAAGCTGGTAATCCAACGGGCAATCCTTTTTTCAATGGCGTGTTTTGCGCCCAGGCAATTAGTGCTTTGATAAATAAACGATGGAGTTTCTCTTCATTTTCCGATAACTTAATGTCAAATAGTTGATTAAAATCATTATCTAGCATGAAATGCGGATTCAGCTCATGGTAAAAACTGCTGACATCAGCAGTAAGTGCGACTATCTTTTTGCCACTGACCAGTGAAGCTCGCATGGCCTTCACACCATTGTCACGCCAGTCGCGAAAAGGCTTTAGATAAGGTGTAAACGACCCCAGTGATAGCGGATTAACATCACTATCCCGCCCCCGGCGCAAGCGATTACCATATGCGGATGAAATAAGCTTTTTATCGTACCGACAACCGACCTTGAGCATCCACAATGCCGAGAGCACATGAAAATCCAGTGATGCCTGCGCCATCAGGCGGAATTCTGCCTTGGGTTTTTTGTCATCATCAGCTAATTTGCAGAGATGTTCCCACTCATCAGCTGGGGAAGAGAATTTTAGCCCATTGGCAACGACTGCTCTCTCGGGTGGTTTGATAAACTTGGGCGTCAAGTACCAATCGCCCAGAAAACTCTCTAACTTGATCCAGTCTTCGTCATTACTATTAAGCCGCGATCGCAACGCACGCAAGTTCGCAGCAAGATTGCTTTCATAATCAGCAATGGCCAATAACGGAGCTTGAGAAGAGTAATAAAGATCGACCTTGGCCTTGCGGTAGGCTATACCGAGATCATGAAGACTAAAGCTCATTGACGTTTCTCACTCTTCTGCCGAATCAAGGCCGGGAATCTTTTTCAAGGCTGCGCCGAGTTTCAGATAATTTACTTTTACGCCGTCGTCGAGATCTATCTCCATTTGCTCGGTGGCTAAGGGATACAGCACTTCGCGCTCGTATTCTTCCATTTCAACGATCATCTTGTTTGTTTTCTCAATCTCTTTCAGTGCCTTGGTCTTCTCACCCTGGGAGGCGCTGGCGCTGATACTAATTGCTTCCAAATGGTTTTTGTGAGAAGCCAGCTTGGTGCGGAACTCGCGCAGGTAGTCGTTGAGCACCACGCTGACTGTGTCCGGACGATAGCGGTGCATGTAGATCAGCGCATTGAAGCTGCCCTTGGGGCTGGAAAACAGCCAGTAGATGGGGCGTTTCTTGTAGCGCTTCACATGGTCGCTGTAGAAATCCTTGAGGAAGTAGTCGCGGATGTCGCGGGGCTTGCCGTTTTTGCCCAGAGCGGTTTCGATGAATTTGAGATTATCCTCGTAGTGTTCCTCGCCAAAGGCGATGCGCAGGAACTTGCGGAAGCGCTCGGCGATGTCGTCGGTAAACCAATCGCCATCGAGCATGGGAAGGACGTTGTCGTGATCCGCCAAGAAGCTTGGTTCTGGAGCCAGCTTCAGGTAGTCGTCAAGAGTCTCGCCCTGGTTGGCCAGGATCAATCCCGGTTTTTCCAGCGTGTAGCGGCCGAACATGCAGCCCACGGCGTAGGAGATCAGCTCGCGCATGGTGTCGGCCAGCAGCAGCGCCTCCAGCTCTTCCTCGCTCTTGTCATTCCCGTAGCGGTAATGCGGGTTGCAGGTCAGGGTAATTTCGTTAAGCGGCACCTTCGGCGTCAGCTCATTCTGCAGGCCGTAGGCGTCGATGAAGATGCGGTTGTTCTCTTCCTCCAACCGCTGCATCTCAAGCGTCATCTCCCGCCAGTGGGCGTGGAGCTTCTGGTAGGTGGCCTTCAGGGTCGACTGGCGGTAATCGGGATTCAGCAGCGGCAGGCTTGTGAAATCCCAAGCGGTTTCGTAGGAATTCCAATCGCTCTTATGCGATTGTATTAATTCACGAATCAGTCTAACAGCATTTTCAACATTGCAGAGAGAACGCACTGGAATTGCTGCAACATTACCCACCTGGAAATTTACAGTAGGATTCATTGCTTGCATAAAACTATTTGCAACTTTTGAACAGAGCAATCCAGTTAGAGGATAAATTAGGTTTTCTGAAGGAAATGCTGATGATCCGCCTACATCAAAAATCGCACAAGAATCAGAATATCTTGCGCCAAAGTTAGAAGAACTTACGAATGACCAAGAAATCGATTTCTTAAAATAGAACTCACGATTTTGGGGTCTTGATCTTAGCTTGCCTTCATCATCAATGAAATTCCTTATCTCGTATCCATCATTTTGCCAATTCACTACATTTTCGTTATTCCCATACCATTTGCGATAATCGCCCCCTTTGTTATACGGAAACCATTTTTTTGATTGGTCATATGTTCCATCGACACTAAGGCTAATTCTCACAATCGAGGGCTCAAACCATTCTCTGACAAAACGGTCGTTGTTTCCCGTTTGTAGACCAACCCTAACTGGGGCTAAATCTTCTAAACGATCAGAGGTAGAAAAAATTTCAGCCATCCGCTCACTTACTTTATAAGCAATTGGCCATCCAGGTATTCTCTCAAACTTATTGGTCGATCCATAAAATAACCAATCACAACTCAGATTGTTTATTGCTTCCCTTGCTTTTTTATCCTGAATCGAAGACCCATAAAAATCATTTAAATCAATGAATGAACCTTGATAACCTGAGATTCTCTTATTTAGGATTGAAACACCACACACACTTACATATGCCGAATCAAAAAAAGCATGATATTCCGGTCTAATTAAGCTTGCTATAGTTCCTGTTGACAAAATCTTTTTTCGCAAAAGTTCGAATGAGCTAATATTTAGCCAACTAACTGGGGTCATAAGCCCAATATAGCCATTGATAGTAGTGAGCTCTTGAATTCTCACCATGAATGCTGCAAAAAGGTCTGACTTGTAGTTCTTATAGTCACTTGATAAAAATACTTTTAATCTCGAATTCATCCCTTTCACACCCATATAAGGCGGATTGGCAATCACCACATGGTATTTCGGGCTCAAATAATCAGCTTGCTGCAGAGCCTGCAGCACCTTTTTATGGGTTTCGTTAAGGAATAACTGTCCCGATACATCCTTGGCTCCCAACATTTGCAACATATTCACTATATCGGTTACTTCTGGACGGATCAGGGAGCCGAAATTGTCGGCTTCTTCGAACTGGCGCAGGGTGGTTTGCAATGGCGCGGTGAACAGGTCTCGCCCAATAAAATCCATGTATTCATTGAGTTCGTCCTCATCAAACTGAATGTTTTCTAGCACGCAGATATTGGGCCCTATTCCTTTGTGAAAGAAGCGGCGCTGTCTGGCGCGTGCCTTCATAGTCAAGGCGAAGGCGGCCAGCTCCCCGGCACGTTCGTCGATCTCAATGCCGTAGAGGTTATGGGTAAGGATCTTCTCAGGGATCTCGGCCGCCTCGTAGCCTTCCTCTTCATAGATTGCGTAGAGCAGGTCGAAGGCATATGTCAGCATATGGGCAGAACCACAGGCCGGATCACAAATCTTAATTTCTTCCGGCTTGGTGATACGCAGAAAATCCGTCTCGGGCTGTTCAGGTTTGATGTAATAGTCCATCTGCTCGACCAGTCGTGAGTTGGGACGATTGAGCATCCACAGGCGGCCGAGGGAGTTTTCCACCAGATAGCGGACGATCCAATGCGGAGTGAAAAGCTGAGTGGCTGCAGGGATATTTTCTGGCGTGATCTTCTTGTTTTTCTTCAGACCGTCGAAAACCTCGTCCTTTTTCTCGGAAATGTAGAACTGATAAAGCCAGCCGATGACCTCGACATCCTCGCAGGCATCCGGCGTCATCGCCTCGCGGGTATAGGCCAGAATGGAATTGCCCGATAGCAGATCGTCGGGCATCAGCAGTCCGGTGTAATCGTCGATGTGCTGGAACAGGAACGGCATCGAGCGATGCCAGTGGTTGCAGGCACCGACTACCAGCAGGCGATAGGCCTCTCCTTGCGGATCACGACTGGGTATTTTGCCATCGAGCAGAGCGAAGATCTGCTGCCGGGTTTTATCATTAACCATCTCATCGTCGATATGACCCATCTTGGCTTCCGCCAAAATCTCTGGCTGAAACTGTCCCTCGGCGGTCGATACCACACCGATGCGGGTATAGCGGTTCACGTCCATAAAGCGCAGGGCGCAGAAGCGATTGAACCAGATGTAGGCAACCCGCTCGATGACTTGCTCCTTGCTGTGCTGGTGGATTGCGTCATCGAGTTTCTTTATTGCTTCCGCGTTTTCACGCCGGGCCGCGCTGTTTTCGGCCAGCACAAGTTCCAGTTTGGTGGAAACTTGCTCGATGAGGCTGCGGCGAGCGAATTGAGCAAATTTCTTGAGTTTGGCTGTTTCCATTAAATTTGAATCCTTTTTCCCTTACGGATTTCAATCAGTAATGCTTCCCTCATGGACTCGAGGTAGCGCTCTACATCCGACTCATCGGCAAGCCAAGCTTTGTCGAAGGAAACACGGACAGCGCGGCTGGAGACATATTCAATGCGAGGTTCCAATTTGGAGGTTACTATTTCTGTACCTTGTTTTGGTGCTTGGGTGGTATCGTTTGCTGATGATTGCGTTGGGATTGGTGCCGGTTGTGCCCAGAAAGCCACCTGGGATAGTAAGCGCTGGTAATCCGAATCTTCAAAGCGGCGGAGGGTATCGCGTATTACGGCGATCAATTTTTGACGTTCAATGGTTTCTGAAAACGTATTGAAAGGTTTGGTGATCTGGTCCTGTTGTTCTGCCGTTAACAGCGAAAACTCAGGCATGCTAAACAGGCGCTCCTTAAGAGCAGTAACAGCATCTTTAGCGCTGGAAATTTCTATACCAATCTGTTTCGTGATCTTGTCCTGCAGGGATTCAACTTGTGTTTTCACCTGCTGCATGCGATTGCCCTTAAAGCACTCGGGGTCGGTGAGAGTATCGACGACCTGAGAAGCACCATCGTTTTTGATGTAATCGAAGTTTGGCTCTTGGTTTTGCACAAACTTACGCGCGTTATCAAAGATACCCTTCTGTGGCCCGCTCATGAACTTTCGAACAGGATCAATAATGCCTTCCTTCATGGCGAGCAGGGCATTTTTCTGCTGAATAAGCTCCGTTAGGTACCAGGTGTAGGGTTTACCTGAGAGCTCTTTGAGTTTTTCATTCACAGAATTGAGCACATTCAGGAATGAATAATGTGATGACTGGGCAGCCAGAGGGCTAAGCTGATGCATAAGGTCCTGAATGGCTACTCCGGTTTCTTTACCGAGCGCTTTTGCTTCATTGGCACGCGGTGGTGTGTCAAAAAAATCCTCATAGAACTCCTTGAGGGCACGTACTTGGGAAGCGGTAAAATCGACTTGAGGCTCTAACACGACATTGCCGTGACCGTGCGTGTTGCGTAAGGCGCGTTCCAGTTCGTCATCTTCGAGAAGGTTGCCATCGGCACGTACTTCGATTTTGCCGCGGGCGCAAAGATTGGCAAGCGTGCAGAGCACCGCTGCGTAGTACCAACCATAAGGCTTACGCTCGCATCTTTCCAACAGATTTTTTACAGTAGTGCGAATGCCACCCCTGTTATTGCTTTGAATATATGCAAGCACCTCCTGCTCAGATTCTGCCAGCGTGGCGGCATCGTTTCCCAATAAACTCTGCTGCGAGTGCTTAAGGTGGTTAGCAATGTCATTTTCTGTGTAAGTAATGCCACGTAACATACGAAGGTTTGGATAGGCTCTGGAAATGAGTTCATGAAAGCCGCGAGTAATGCGCGTTTGAGCATCCTCGGTGCCAATCTCGATGTCGCTACCTGCCAGGAGAAGCTTGGCTTTGCCTAATAGAGTCTGTACACGCTGCTGCAGCTCGGCATAACGTTCCCGGTTTTGAAAGCCCTTGTCGGTTAGAATGCGTTTGACTGCTTCCTGTTGGGTGGTAGAGATATTCTGCCGGATGTATTTTTCTGTCCGCTTATACATCAAAATGTCGCGTATCAGACGATCATCGGGCGGCATCAAAACCAACAGTTCATCTCGCCCCATGCTTTGCATACGAAGCATAGATTCGTTTTCTATATTTTCGTGGAATGGACTTATGACATGGATGGCCAATTCGTATTCCCGGCCGTGCAATCGATCATCAAGTTTTCTTGAATAGGGGTAATCCTGTGCGTTTTCGTCGTACCGTATCTTCCGATTTTTGATGGCATGATCAAAGATTATCTTTTCCAATTCGGCAGCAACATCGGCGGATTCAATCTCTGTGTTCTTGATTTCTTCTTCGACGTCTTTTTCTTCATCCGTTAGATATTCGTAGAGTTCACCATTACGCTGAATGTAGGTCTGATGTTCCAGCAAGTTGAGCGCCTCTTCGATTGCTTTGCGCAACTTGGGTAGATCTTGGTTAAATCCATCAAACATCAATACGCACAAGTTTCGGAGCGTTGATTTAAATTCCTTTACATATTTGACAAGCAAAAGAGCTTTTAGCAAGCGAATAGCAAATGGATTCTCGAGATGGTTTTCCGCCTGTATGATTGCTCTCTGACTATTTGCTTTTAAAGCGGTCCGAATACCCTCAAACATCAAATCAAAGGTAGCAAGCTGGCCAATCTGATGGTCGCCGATCTGTATCGCTACTTGCTGGAATACACCCAGCATTGATCGCTCGCCTACGGAACTGTGTTTGCCTTCGAATGCATTGTGCTGCGACAGATTCTGAATTGCGGATTGGAACAGAGAGAACTGGTAAGGAATAAATGGATAGCTATGGATAAAGTGGTCGCGATCTTGAAAGTTGCGGTAGCTCTGGGAGCCATCTGCAAAGTCAAATAAGGTTTTGAAGTTGTTTGCTTCGTCGTGGTAGATATCAGAGAGCAGTTGGACACCTTCATCATTTTTCATGAGCAAGCGTTTCTGAATGACTTCGGCTACGTCTGCACTGGTGAGTTTCATCCGGTTAGCAAATCTAGCCTGAATTTTTGAAAAGTCATTGCCCTGTTGGGGAGTCATTTCTCCAACAACCATGTTCATATCTTCCTGCGCAGTTACGATGATCCACGCTCGGCCTCGACATTTAGTCGCCAGACTTTCCGCAATGGTCTGAAGATTAGTCATCAGCTTAATGTTTTCAGCAATGTATTGCCCAACCTCGTCGACAAAAAAGTTCAGACGAAAATCAGGAGATTGTCGATCCACATAAGCGTGGACCTGTTCTGCGAAGTCTTCGATGGATACGCGATACTGGCTTCGATATTTGTCTAGGATCCCAGCGGCTTGCGCCTGATCACTTCCTGTAACCTGCGCGTATGCATTGGCGATATTTTGGGATTCCAATAACGCTTGCTCACGGCCTTTCTGCCAGGGCTTCATTGCCAAGGCTTCATAAGCAGCTTTGAATGGTTCGTAGAGATCGCGGCTGTCGAGGTCTCGCTCGAATTGGGCGATATGTCCCTGTTTGCCGTAATAACCGCACATTTCATCGAAGACCTTGACGAAAACAGCAAGGAGCGCGTCAATCTGCGTTTTGCTTATAACATCCGCTTTTTGGTCAATGTTAAAGAGGATGCTTTTCGAAGATATGCCGACAGCCCGCTTGAGATCGCCGCGAAGTATTTCGTTGTCGCCGCACTTGGGCAGGAACAGGTCAAAAGCGGAAGTGTCGTCGATCTTACGATTTTCCAAAAGCAAAGCCAGCATCTTCAGTAGGTGCGACTTACCTGAACCAAAGAAACCGGATACCCAAACGCCATTGGCTCCTTCATAGTTGTTGTAGGCATCAAGGAATGATTCCAGGCGTTTTTCTACCTCATTGGTCAACACATATTCTTCTATTTCAAGGCGAAGACTCGCTTCATCATCGGCTTTGATGACCCCTTCAATTGGGCGGTCGACTGGTTTTTTGAAAATAGTCTTAAGGATCGTCATGTTTTTCTCGGTTAAGCTTCGCATTGAAAGATGTTGAACGCCCGGTAATATTTGTCGTCATGGAGTCTTCCAAAGAGCTCAAGCGATGCTCCGGATTCCAGAGAGTGGGTGTAGCCCCCTGGAAAAAACATGACAGTCGGTTTCTCTTTTGCTGTACTTTGCAGGTTATTCAATACATTGTGAGAGCGGATATAAGGGAATACCTCTCCAACTCCGGACAAAAATAGAACGTCAAAATCATTTTTTGCCAGTTTGGCAGCAATCGCCGGTACGAGATGTGTCTCTGGATCCAAAACCCCTTGCAGTAGTTCTTTTAGCTGATCCTTGGAAATGGATTCCTCCATTTCACGGATTTGTTCCCAAATATCCCGATCTTTAAGTATTTCTATGGAGAGATCGTAAAGGTTTATCTCCAGTATTCGAACACCGGCTTGATCTAGGCGGTTGACCAACTGGCGTTGGAGTCGCTCCATTTCAACACTTCTTTCCGGCTCATAGGGGCAAATAAAGAACGGCACTTCATTCCCAAGGCCT
The DNA here is from genome assembly GCA_039807765.1 of Nitrosomonas sp. Taxonomy (GTDB): domain Bacteria; phylum Pseudomonadota; class Gammaproteobacteria; order Burkholderiales; family Nitrosomonadaceae; genus Nitrosomonas. The sequence goes on from JBDHRU010000017.1 coordinate 17,015, forward strand.
TGCATCTTTAGAAAACGTTGCCCAGAGATTACAGCAAAAAGATGCTGAAACCTATCCTGCATGGGCATTTTAGCCATATCTATTTTCACTGTGCCATTCCCTTCAGATCCGATTCAAAAACAGGGAGGAATAATACATCCCGGCGGTTGTTATGAGGAATCGCATTCAGTAGTCTTGGGCTAAGTATTGCAGCATTAATAATGTTGTTTGAAGCCAAAAGGCCTGCCTCGCGGAGTATTCTGAAAAGCACTTGCCGCAATTTGTTTCGGGTCGTTGGCTGAATCGCATCAAGCTCTGCGTGCCATTCCGATTTTCTATTAAAAAAAGAGTCGAAATCCTCATGATTCACATCGGTTTTCAGAGTGATGTAGCGTTCTCGAAGTACTTCAATGGCAAAATCTGCGATAAATCTATACCGACGGCAGGTAGCGAGCCATAAGAGGTAGCCTTGTTCCTGGGGATTTGCCTCGACGAGAAAATCCAACTCCTCGATGCTAAGCGTTTTTAGTCGAGAAATGACTTCGCGACAGACGCGCTTTAACGTATTCAGTGTTCTAGTTTGTAACAAATTATTAGAAATGACCTTATCTCGTACGGCATTCCAGTCACCAAGCTCCAGATACAGTGCAGCCAGCTTCACCGATTCACGGTGGAATAAGCTGCCCGTTGTAAATGACATGCTGTATCTATTCACTCTTATACCCAAAATAAATTTTAGTGTTGGCTATCCAAAGGTTGTTTTCAATCAACAGGTCAAAGACCAGAGAACTGCCAAATTAAGGCGGAAAGGGAATAATAATTCATACGTCCTTGGCTCAGTTTTTATTATTGCTGTTGATTAGTATTCTCTTAGACTCAAATGGTATAGGTAACATGAAAAGACTGAAATAGGAATATCAAAGGATTGCACACTTAATTTTTGAAATAATAAAATGTTGCAGTGACCGTAATGAAGCAAGTCGAATAATTGTATTTAAAATCCTACTGTGTCTTATATTTGCAAATGAAATAAGCTTTCAGAAGAAAAATACATATAATTCTTAAAAGTTATTGATTTATAGCATTAAATCCTGCTAGATTACCAACCACTTCTTAAACCACTAATAGGGCACCCGCATGAACAAGACTGAACTGATTGAAGCCATTGCTACTCGTTCTAAAACCACCAAAGCCCAAACAACCGCCATGCTAAACGGATTGCTTGAAGTTATTCAGGAAACCATAGCAAGCGGCAGCGATGTTCAGTTAGTGGGGTTTGGTACTTTTTCAGTATCTGAACGCGCAAGTCGTGAAGGCCGTAATCCAGCGACTGGTGTAACCATGACAATTCCTGCCAAAAAGGTCGTTAAATTCAAACCAGGTAAAGCCCTGTCTGATGCTGCAGCCTCTGTTAAGAAAACCAATGCAGCTAAATCAGCAAAGCCTAAGCAGACTGAAAAAAAGAAATAATACGATCAGTTAATTATATACCAGACGTCATTGATTTTAACAAAACAAGTGATTGTTTTCACGTTATAAATTCTAAGTTATATCTTAGTTCTAGCTCGCTGACGTTGCTGCAGCCGATTTTGAATTTGAGTGTATAGCTTAGCTTGCTGATTCTCACGATCACGTAAACAGACCACCAGTGAGTATTCTTCTAATGTTTTGGTATCTGCCTCGCCCCATGGATAATGCTTTCTTGTGACAACGATACATAACTTGTCAGTTATTAATTTGGAATTACGAGTGAGCTGTCTGAATTGCCATATTGCAGATTGAACCGTACCTTTACTTCTAAGGATCCTGCTAATGCTTGCACCTGATAATTCTGGAATATTCTCGAAGTTTTCCTTAAGAGTTGCCTTGTTGAACATTTTGGCTGCATGATCAAGGTCAGGAGCTGATACTAATCGGTAGTCCAATCGTGTTGCCTTATAGGTTATGCGCGTCGATCGCACTGGTGGCGCATGGGCTAGGCTGATGGATATTTCGCGAACTCTTTTACCTGGTGAAATAAAATCGTCTGGTACCAATAATTCGTAAAAATGATGGCGCTTGTTTTCAATTTGACCATCCGCTATCAATGTCACTTCATTTTCCAATGACTTGAGCAATGCCCTTACATCGACACGACCATATCCCAATACCTTTCTAACTGAGTCTTCATTATCAAAAATATCCGTTGAGGAAGTTGGTATTGTGGCATGAGCCACCAACAAAGCCCTTATTAAATTGGCGCTGGCTTCAGGATGCTCGGATAAGATTTTCCCGGCTAAATGCGTGATATGAGGAGCAGCAAAGCTAGTGCCGCATTTGACACCCAGTAACCTACCTTGAACAAAGTCGAGATTTGTCGATAGTTCACCCAATCCATCATCGTTAATGTTATTGGCTCCGCCACGAGCATTCAAAGCCCAATTCCCTCCGAAGGCCACCAATTCTGGTTTTATGGCACCACCAACTGTCGGTCCATGACGAGTAAAAGGAGATGGTTGTTCTGTTTTGGCTATGGGCAATTCGGCAGGATCATGGGTAAATCGCTGAGCATTCCGATTGGCTTCCCATCGCGCTAAACTACCGACTGTTAGTACATTAAGGGCTGTGGCCGGATCGATAATCGCCCATTCATCATTTAATAAATATTGGGGATAATCTTGTCGCCAAACCAGCCCATCTAAGTGACTAGACAAAACATTACCAGCTGAAACAATGAATAAAACGCCTAGTTCACGCGACAGCCTATCCAAGGTGTATGCCAATCCACGTACATGACCACCTAAATAAGGTTTACGTCTGTCACCGAAGGAAAGATTGAAAACGCGACAATTGTATTCGTCGACAAAATAGCGAACGGCCGCGTCAATATGGTTCTCAATTAGCCCGTTATTTTCATTGTCCCTATCGAGAATACGGCCACTAAAAAGACGCAATTCTGGAATAAAGGAGCCAGCATTTATTGATTCTGCCAAATCGCCATACAGGGCGATACCAGCGACATGCGTGCCATGCCCACTCTCGTCTGCTTCGATATGACCGGGCAGGAAACTTTGTGAATCGCCTACGGAACTACTCAGCAAAGGGTGTCCAGATGCAAGCCCGCTATCCAGAATCACAAAACCGGGTGCATTAGGTAAGGGTGAAGGAGGGATTGGAAATTGTTGTATATCTAGACCAAGATGTTTTATATCTAAGCCAAAACGCGGTGGTAGATCAACAATGCGTATATCTCTGTGATGCAATAATTGTTCGGCTTGGGTCCGATCACAACGGACGCGATAAATGGTCAATCCAGCTTGTTTAACGCTATCAGGAAACTCAATGCTATTTTCTTTAAGCCATGCTTCGAACTTACTACAAAGTAGTTGGCGCTCTCTGGCATTGTCCTCAATGGGCCACAGTTCAAGATCGAGATAGAATATATCCGTTTGAGGAAAGCCTTCCTGCTTTAATGACCAACCGGCTCTATCGTCCGGCGTCCATCCACTCATGCCTTGTAAGGCATAATAGACTTGCTTGTTGGTAACACTTTCCCCATGAGCTATTGACGCCAGTCTCGCTTCGAACGATTGCAACGCTGATTGGCTAACAAAAGCGACCACAACTTCGTCTGCCTCTTGACTGACGAATTCGATTTCACCAGATATTTTTCTTAAGTCGTCGGGATTGAAGCCTTTACTTACTTTGAAACGAAACAATCTGCGGTCATCAAAACCGCCAATATCCATATCCGTTTGTTGAACAGTTTCTTGCAGTCGCAAACCCAGGGCTTTAGCATGCGCTGCTGGGTCGGATGGTACTTTGGGTGGTGGAAATGTACTTGATCTCTTCTCGGTGATTGGTTCCTCACGTTGCAGTGGTAAATGTGGATAACTAGATGTCATGAAGATCTATTCCTGTTTAGAAACCCGATTCCTTCTTGCATCTTCCCGACGAATGGCAGACTGAATGTGCCGTTCGGTCAAAAACTCTTTACCTGATAAAACCTTTTCTTTAATTGCCCGGCGCAAAACACGTTCAACATCGGCGTGAGACATTCCTTTGAATAAGCTAGAAATTTTGCTGTTGTCGATTTCGAATTCCCTACGCACACCTCTAAGCTTGATAGTAAGTAAGCGCTTCATCTGTTCTGAATTAGGCGCTTCAAACACTAACACTTCATCAAAACGTCGCCAAATCGCGGAATCCAAAATACCTTCATGATTAGTGGCTGCGATTAATAAACTTTTACCTTCATAAGCATCCAACATTTGCAAAAAAGCATTAACGACGCGTTTTAATTCACCATGCTCAGCACTGTCGGCACGGTCTTTTGCCAAGGCATCAAATTCGTCGAATAACACCACCATAGGGATGGCTGTTATAAAATCGAATACTTTACGCAGGTTTGCCGCCGTTTCTCCTAGATAGGAGGATACAACACTATCAATCCGGACAATTGCCAAAGGCAAGCCTAATTCGCCAGCAACAATTTCTGCCGATAGCGTTTTCCCGCATCCGGGTGGGCCGCAGAAAAGTAGTCTGTCAGCAGGAAATAAACCATGTGATTTAAGAATTTCTACACGATGGTGCTCTTCTAGGATTTCGTCCAGCAGGGAACGGTTTTCATCAGACAAAATTACATCATCAATTCTGCGTAAGGGCTCCTTTATTTGCAATAGAGCCAGGCCGCGTTCTTTATCTTCAGGCAATTTTGAAAATACAAAACGCTTTGTTTGCTCAGAAGAGCTGCGTCGGCCATAAAGAATTTTTTCCAAGTCATTGGCCAGAAGATGATGCTGCTTACCGCGTTCTTCCTGAATAATTTTTTCCGAAACACGACGAAACGACTCTGAGTCGCCCTCCGAACCTGATTTGATCAGTTGTCTAAGTAATGCACCAGAAGCCATAACTTCTCCATATTCCTCAAATTATTGCAATTTCAAAAACCATTGTTTTGCATTTTAGCTGGTATTTTAATAAAGGTAATCACTTGGCAAAGATTTGTGAATTAAAACAATCTCGATAAAGTTAGTTCTAGCGCTAACGATTTTGACAAACCGCTTCAAATTGAACGGAAACAGTCATTTCACTGATACTTAATATCAGTCCTTATTCAATTCTATTTTTGAAGATGCCAGATTTAATCCAAGCATTTATAGATTATTGATCCTTCAATCGAACCAATCTTGACCATCGACCATGTGTCTAGGCATACTCAGGTGAGGTGTTGATAGTCACCACATAAACCCGCATTTCATCATCTCTTTCTGCCAATAATCCCTGAATCACCATCCGCTTATCCAGCTCTATCCAGTGGGATTTGTTGTCATGGTCTTTTTCCATAAACTGGTCAGCAGCGATTAAAACCGGTCTTGGGTGCCAGGGTTTCCATTTACCGCTTTTAATGGAATTCAGTCGTGCCCAGCCGCCATTCGGAAATTTACTGGTGGCTTCATCCTTGCGCC